>NZ_LZZV01000013.1:0-456399 GCF_014170385.1 Delftia sp. UME58 | reverse complement strand
CTGCCTGCATTGCTTGCGCGGCTTGCGCGTTTTGCGCGCTTTGCATTGCAGCCGAAGGCCGTGCCTCGAAAGGTGTGCCCGGCGCCACGGCGGCCAGGGTGTAGGCGCCGATGCGGATGCGCGCGCCCAGGGGCAGGGCCACTTCCTGGCCCGAACGCACGGGCTGCTCTGCCACCCAGATGGGATCGCGCTCGCTCAGGTTCGCAACAAAGGCTCCCTCGGAATCCAGCCTGACCATGGCGTGCACGCGCGCGACGGAAGCGTCCGGGTCCGAGATGATGAGCTTGTTCTGGCCACTGCGTCCGATCGTGCCGCCGGCCATGCCGAATACGGCATGCCAGTGGCGATCGACCGGCACGCCATCGTGGTCCACGACCCTGAGTTCGATTTTGTCCATGGAGTCTTAGGCTAGGCAGTTTTCAGGAAGCGTAGTGAGGCCTCAGGAGGCTTTGCGCGCGGGCGCAGGGCGCTTGTTGCGCAGCGCGGCGCGGGCGTTGTTGAACTCCCGGCCCCAGGTGGGATGGCCCTTTTCGGCCTCGGTCAGCTGGAAGGTGGGGTCCAGGGCCAGGGCCATGTCGAAGTGCTGGCGGCAGGGCTTGCGGCGGCCTTCCACGCAGTGGCTGAAGGCGATGTACTTCAGCGCCTTGACCTGGCTGCTCATGGGCAGTTCCTGCGCGGTGGACAGGGGCGTCAGCGCCGTGATGGCGTCCTCATAGCGGCCGTCCACGTAGAGCTGGATGGCTTCGACCAGCTCCTGCTCCTTGATCACCACGGGGTCCACGGGCTTGACGGGCTCCGGAGGCTGGACCACGGCCGGGGCCGGCTCGGGCTCCACGGGCTTGGGAGCGGTTTCACAGGCGGCCAGGCCGAAGGCAACGGCCAGGGCAAGGGTCAGGCGCTGGATGGAGTGAGGGATAGTCAGGGTCATGGACATGGTCAGCGGGCATCAAAGTCATGGGAAAGGGTCACCGACTGGCCGTCGGTGATGCGAATCACCTGCCGATAGCTCTCGAAGCCGGGATTGCGCAACTCCACCGTATGGGAGCCTGGCGCCAGCTTGAGCAGCACGACGGGAGGGGTGACGCCGGACGGCTTGCCGTTGATCAAGACATTCGCCCAGGGGCTGACCCTCAGGCGCAGGTTGTGATCTGTCCGCGGCGTTTCAGACCGTGCGGCCAGCGCGGTGGAGCGCGCTGGAGCAAGGCCGGGTGTCAGTGCGGTGATCGAGGTGATCACGCGGCTGTTCAATGCAAAGCCACCGGCCGTGGGGGTCGCCGGCGCCGTGCGCAGCCGCTGTGCGGAAGGGCAGCGCTGGATCCAGCGGTCCTGGGCGCGGCCGTAGGCATCTCTCCATGGCGTGCCCGTGGTTTCGTAGGCCTGCAGTGCAAAGCCGGGGTGTGCGGAGAACGCGGAGTCGAAGGCCGCCTCGCAGCGCGCCCATTCCTTGTGCGTGCAATAGGTGTAGGCCAGGTACTTGTGGGCGGAGGCCCGCTCCATGGGATCGGCCAGCCCGGCAAACAGCGCAGCCTGCAGCGCACGCTCGGCCTGGGCCAGGTCGCGCGCCTCGAACAGCGCAATACCCTGCGCCAGCTGCGGTCGTCCTGCCGAGCCGGTTTGGGCGGGCGCTGCCTCTTCGCATGCCGCCTGGGAATGCGCCAGGCAGGGCAGGCCGAGCACTGCAGTGCACAGCATCCATCGCCAGCGGTGGTTCATCAGTCGAGCCATGGGCCGCGCTCATTCGAAAAGATGGTTCACGGTCACCGACTCGCCCTTGGTGACCGTGATGGTCTTCGTCACCGTAGAGGCGGCACCCGGGTTGCTGATGTCGATGCGGTACTCGCCCTCTGGAAGCTCCATCTGGGTCAGCGGCGGGCTGGTGCGTGCCGGGGCGCGGTTCACGGAGACATAGCCCCAGGGCACGACCCTGAACACCACCTTGCCCGTGGCCGCCGCGGGCTTGACGGGGCGGGCTTCGGTTTTGGGCGGCTCGGTGGGCAACGGCTCGGACCCGGTGGCCACCGTGACGGGGGCGACGGGCGTGCTCTGCTCGGGCTGCGAAGGTGCAATCTCGGGCAACGCGGCCTGCTGTTCAGGCGAGGTCATGGGCTGCACCTGCTCCGTGGAGGCCAGCGAGGCCTCGTTGAGCAATTGCTTGAGCAGCGCCTGGGCCTCGGTGCGGTGCTGCCCTTCGGGGAAGCTGTCCAGGTAGTCCTGCAGGCGTGCCAGGCTGGACTGGCTTTGCGCCTGCTGCCAGGCCAGGCTGTCGCGTGCTGCCAGGGTCTTGGCGCGTGCCTGGTCCTGGGAATGGTCGTACCACAGCATGCCGCCACCCGCGATGGCAGCCAGCACCAGGGCGCCGATGGCCAACGGTACGGCAATGCTGCTGCGCCTGGCCTTGGGCGCAGCCTGGGCCCCCGCAGCTGGAGGCCGGACAGCCGGAGGCTTGCCTTGAGCGGCCGACGCTGCGGCGGGCTGCTCGGGAACGGGTGCAGGTGCTGAAGCCGTAGCCTGAACCGTAGCCTGAGGCGCCGGCATGCCTGGCAGTGCCTGGTCGATGTCGATGAACGGCCCGTTGCCCAGGCCCATCGGGTCGGCTGCGGATGCCTGAGGCGCAGATGGGAGTGCCATCTGAGGCGTCGCCATGGCAGCAGGTGTGCCGGGGGCCGGTGATGCCGGGGCCACGGGTGGAACCGTCGCCACAGGCGCCACAGGCGTAGCGGGTGCCACCGGCATGACCGTCGCCACGGGCGCAACCTGCGGGGTGGGGGCGGGAACGTAGGTTTCCGTGATCGGCAGGAACCGGGGTGCCTGCGCGGATGCCGACCCGCTGGCCATGGCGGCCTGAACGGACGCAGGCGTCGTGATCGGGATGTAGATGGGGCTGGGCTCCACAGGCGCAGGCGCCACCCGGTTTCCGGCAGACAGGCCCAGCAGGCTGCGCAGCTCGGCAATCGACTGGGGCCGGTCCTGCGGACGCACGGCCAGGGCTTTTTGCATGCCCTGCAGGAAAGCGTCGGAGTAGCCGGGAACCTGCTCGGAGGTCAGCGGCTGCATGGGGTCCGTGACCATGCGAGCCACCGAGGTGGCCGGGGTGCGGCCCGTGGCGGCCTGGTGAATGAGGGCGCCGACCTGGTAGATGTCCGTCCACGCGCCCTGGGGCATCGCGCCGTCGTCCACGTACTGCTCGATGGGTGCGAAACCGGGCTTGAGCACCATGGTCAGCGCCTGGGTCATGTCGCCGATGATGCGGCGCGCGGCGCCGAAATCCAGCAGCACGGGGCTGCCATCGCGCTGCACGAAGATGTTGTCCGGCGCGATATCGCGGTGGAAGCAGTCCTCGGCATGCAGGACCTCGAGCACATCGAGCAACGGGGCCAGCAGGGTGCTGAGCTGGGCCTGGTCGATGCGGCCCGACGATGCCTGCAGCACGCGGCCCAGCGTCTGGCCCTCGTAGTGGCGCATCACCATGTAGGCCGTGCCACCGGCTTCGAAGAAGCGGTAGACATGCACCAGGGTGGGGTGCGAGAAACGCGCCAGCAGGCGGGCCTCGTTGATGAAGCTGCGCAGCCCGGCGTCGAACGCGCCACGGTGCTGCGAGCGCACGTGCACCTGATGGGAGCTTTGCCGTCCGGCCAGGGCCGAAGGCATGTACTCCTTGATCGCGACCTCGCGGTCCAGCGAGAGGTCACGGGCCTTGTAGACGATGCCGAAACCGCCTTCGCCGATGACATCGAGCACGCGGTATTCGCCAATCTGGACACCTGCCGGAAGGCAGTTGGTCGAACATGCTGCTTCGCTATCCATGCAATCCCACCCAAGATGTTGTTTCCCACCCTGGCGGGCGATGTCTGTAGCGCAGCCAGGGTGCCGAACCTGTTCGAGGCCATTGGGCAAGGAGAAAGCCGGCATCACGCCGGCAATGCGTCTCTGCAACCCGTTGGTTTTCCTCAATCAGCCTATTGTCTGAAGCCGGGGGCCAAAGACGAGCGTCATGGATTCGTCATGAATACAAGATCGTATTTCAATCGGACTCCGAATGCGGCGTGAGTGTAGCTTGAGTTCCGCAAAAAGCCATGACACGAATCGAATGGATATGAGGTGGATACATTTTTTTTCAGATGTATCCGCCGTAACAATTCAGTCTGCTCAATTGTTTGTATTTTTCTGGCCTTATCCACTATCATCGCGGCTCCAACAAAGGAGGGCGGTTCACGACAGTGAGGATTGCAGGCGATCGTCAATACATTCCTTGACCATACAGGGTATGCGCCGCACTGATCTGAATCACGTGTTAAGTGAATCGGTTTCGTGCGCTCTACCCGAGAGTGGTTTCCCCTTTGTTCGCATGTGAACTATCCGATGCAATCAGGCTATTGGGTTGCATGCGAACGTTTAATCCATTAGTTCGAGAGGTGTGCAATGTCCGTTGATATGTTCATGAAGGTCGAGGGCGCCAGTGGCGAATCCCAGGATTCCAACCACAAGGGCTGGACCGACATCGACTCCTTCACCTGGGGCGCGACCCAGCCCAACACCATGTCCAGCGGCGGTGGTGCCGGCGCCGGCAAGGTGAGCTTTCATGACCTGAACGTCATCGCCAAGGTGGACAAGTGCTACCCCGCCGTGCTCAAGCACTGCGCCACGGGCAAGCACCTGGGCCAGGTCGACATCTCGCTGTGCAAGGCCGGCGGCTCGCAGATCGAGTTCACCAAGATCACCCTGACCGATGTCATGGTGACGAACGTGACCGTCAGCGGCGCCAACTCCTCTGACACCGTGACCGTGAACTACTCGTTCCAGGCTGCCAAGGTCAAGACCCAGTACTGGGAACAGACCAACCAGGGCGGCAAGGGCGCCGAGAGCCAGATGGGCTTCAACATCAAGGAAAACCGCGAAGCCTGAGTCTTCTTCCGCAGGCTTGCTGCTGCGGCGACGCGCGTCGGATGCATCTGGCGCGCGGATCGCCGTGGGCGCGCGGGAATATGGCCTCCATCTATCGATGGAGGCTTTTCAGTATGGAGGGCTGGAATCTGGCTGTGAATGGATTATCAGAGAGGACGTGCTTTGTGGCTGTGCCGGCAAGAGCACCGCTAGCAGATTCGCATGTCAGTTCCTTGACGTGGGACAGCCTTCCATTCCTGTCAGAAGCTGAATGTCAGGATATCTTGCAATATTTGACAAACACAGAAACCCATGGCCGCAGGCATGGGGTATGGACGTGCTCGCTGCACTGTGAGTGTGCAGGAATTCCTGGAAAAAAGGATTGGCGTGAATATGCGCAGGATTACCGTGTATGGGTTCCTGTCTTTTTTGATCCAAGCACTATGAATGCCTGGTGCCGGGGCCTGCGAACCGTTGTGGTGCGTGCGGTCCGTACGGCGGCGAGTGGCGGAGCATACACGAAGATCGGCCGTTGTCGAGAATATTTTTGTTGGTCCAATTATTAAAACGCAATTCGTTTCTTTAATAAATTCCACTGCCAACTTGTGTACAAGAAAGAGTACTAAATGCGTGAATGGACCATTGCCCATTGCCTGATTGCAAATCAGGCAAAGAGATTGCTGCTGCACTCAGCGTATACCCTGTCTCCGGCCGTGCGCGAGTCCCGCGCCGAGGGCATGGTCTTGCCCTTCTTCAGGGTCTCGAGCACGGTCCTGGCGGGCCTTGGCAGCCGCCAGCGGCAGGGCCGGTGTTCCCCAGCGGGCGCGGCAGTCGCATGAGCATCGCGGTTGTTTCCTCGCCGGCGAGCGAGACGCGCCAGGGGCCTGCAAGCAGCGCGCATTCGCTGGCTGCGCAGATCTACGCCTGCCTGAAGAACGACATCTTCGATTTCCGCCTGCTGCCGGGCGACCGCTTCAGCGAGGGCGAGATCGCCACGCGCATGCAGGTCAGCCGCACGCCCGTGCGTCAGGCGCTGTTCTGGTTGCAGCGCGATGGCTATGTGGATGTGCACTTCAAGAGCGGGTGGCAGATCAAGGCCTTCGACTTCAAGTACTTCGAGGATCTCTATGAGGTGCGAACCCTGATGGAGACCAGCGCCGTGGCCAGCCTGGTGGGCGAGTCGCTGAAGTCATTGCAGCCGCTGCGCGAAGTCTGGTGCGTGCCCGAGGAGCAGCGCGAGACCGACCCCGCCGTGGTGGCCTCGCTGGACGAGGCCTTCCATACCGGCCTGGTGGCTGCAACCGGCAACCAGGAGATGGCGCGCATCCACCTGGACATCACCGAGCGCATCCGCATCATCCGGCGCCTGGATGTCATCAAGCTGCCGCGGGTCTCGGCTACCTATGACGACCATGCCGCCATCCTCGCGGCCATCGAGGCTGGCGATGCGGCGCGGGCCCAGTCCTGCCTGAGGCAGCACATTGCCGACAGCCGGGCCGAGGTCAAGCGCATCACGTTCTACATGCTGCAAACGGCGCGCGAGCGCTATGGCGCCCTGACGCAGATGGCCTGAGGCCCGCAATGTGTTGGTGGAGGGCCTCTTCGGAGGCCCTTTTTCATGGCCGGGCCGCTGCGGGAAGGCGGCGGACATTCGTTCCAGCGCAGCAAAGCCTGCAAGTCGTGGGCAAGGGGCCTGCTTTTCCCCGTATCGCTGCGGCGGCGTCCCGGTAGTCTTCCTGCCAAACCGTGGACGGGCCCTGCGCCCGCACCATCCGCAAACTTACAGGGAAGAGAACATGAGCATCAGAACCGACAATCTGAACGTGCAAAGCCTGCTGGCCCGAGCCCAGTCCAGACTCAACAGCAGCAGCACGGCTCAGACGCCTTCGGACTCGGCCAGCAAGAAGAACGCTGCAGAGACCAGCGCCACGAAGACGGAGAGCACCAAGACGGAGACCACCGAGGCGGAGAAAGTCCGCAAGCTGGCGCCGTCGCTGTCCAAGGCGCACGAACGCATTGCGGCCCAGGCCCAGGCGGGCTCGACCTCGCTGTCGGCGTTGGGACAGTTCAAGTCGTCCCTGGTGGATCTGGCCACGGCGGGCAAGGATGTGGCGGCCCTGACGGCGACCAGCACCACCCAGTCGGTTCAAGGTGCGCTGGAAAAGCTGGTGGCGCGCTACAACGCCAGCGTGGCCAAGGGCAGTGCCAGCGCGGCAGCAGGGTCCACCACCGACGTGGGGGCCAGCCGCGCGCTGCGCGAGCTGCGTTCGGCCATCATGAGTGTCACGGGCAGCGCGACTTCGCCCAGCCTGGCCAGGATCGGCATCGTCCAGCGCCAGGACGGGACGCTGGCGCTGGACGCCAAGGCCCTGGAAAAGTCCATGGCCGCCGATGCCGCAGGCGTGACCTCGGCCCTGGCCGGCATTGGCAAGGCGGTGGAAAACAGCGCCAACGATGCACTGTCCACGGGCAGCCGCCTCAGCTCGTCCATGGCCAGCCTGGGCGACCGGGTCAAGGCGCTGCAGCAGCAGCAAAGCGCCGTGGTGGCGACGGCCGAGAAGCTCGGCGATTCCCTGGTCGGCTCGGCCAACTGGAATCGCATGGTGCTGGACGCCTACCTCAAGAACTAGCTTTCGTCGCGTTCCCGTCCAGCATCCTGTTTCTCCATCATGAAAAATTTGCGCATAGGCCTTCGTCTCGGAGGCGGTTTCACCGTTCTTTTGCTGATCATGCTGCTGATCAGCGTCACCAGCATCGTCAGCATGGGGCACATGGCCCGCTCGACCACGGAGATCACCGAGGTGGCCCTGGCCAAGGAGCGGATGATCAGCGACTGGTTCCGCAACATCCACTCCGGCTCGCGCCGGACCACGGCCATTGCCAAGAGCAGCGATCCCTCGCTGGCCACCTTCTTTGCGGAAGACGCGGCCGAGTCCTCGCGCCAGTCGGGCAAGCTGCAGGACCGCATCGAGCCGCTGCTGCAGACCCAGGAGGAAAAGGACATCTGGGTCGAGATCAAGAAAGCTCGCGCCGGCTACCTGGCTGGCCGCGACGTGGTGACCAAGGCCAAGGCCGAGGGCCGCGCCGAAGACGCCGAGCGCCTGTTCACCCAGGAATACCAGCCCGCCACGCAGCGCTATATCGACATGGTGCAGCGCCTGCTGGACATGCAGCGCGCCGCCATCGACAGCTCCGCCGCCGATGTGCTGGTGCGTTTTTCGGCCAGCCGTACAGCCATCATCACGGTGGTCTCGCTGGCCTTTGTGCTGGGCGCGCTGGCCGCCTGGTGGATCACGCGCGGCATCACCAGGCCGCTGGCCGAAGCCCTGCGCGTGGCACGCACCGTGGCCAACAACGACCTGACCAGCCGCATCACCGTCGATTCGCGCGATGAAACCGGCCAGTTGCTGCAGGCGCTGCGCCAGATGAATGACAACCTGGCCCAGGTCGTGGGGCAGGTGCGCTCGGGGGCCGACAGCATTGCCACGGCTTCGGGCGAGATCGACGCGGGCAACCAGGACCTGTCCTCGCGCACCGAGCAGCAGGCCAGCTCGCTGGAGCAGACTGCCGCCGCCATGGAAGAGCTGACCAGCACGGTCAAGCAGAACGCCGAGAACGCGCGCCAGGCCAATCAGCTGGCCGCTTCGGCTTCGCAGACTGCCGTGCAGGGCGGCAAGGTGGTGGCAGGCGTGGTGGACACCATGGGCGGCATCAGCGAGTCCAGCCGCAAGATCGCCGACATCATCGGCGTGATCGACTCCATTGCCTTCCAGACCAACATCCTGGCGCTGAACGCCGCCGTGGAAGCGGCGCGTGCCGGCGAGCAGGGCCGCGGCTTTGCCGTGGTTGCGGGCGAGGTGCGCGCGCTGGCCCAGCGCAGTGCCTCGGCGGCCAAGGATATCAAGGACCTGATTGCCGACTCGGTCTCCAAGGTGGATGCGGGCACGCGCCAGGTGGCCGAGGCCGGCCGCACCATGGACGGCATCGTGCAAAGCGTGCAGCAGGTCAGCGACCTGGTGGCCGAGATCACCGCCGCCAGCCAGGAGCAGAGCAGCGGCATCAACCAGGTGCACCAGGCGATTTCGCAGATGGACACGGTGACCCAGCAGAACGCCGCGCTGGTCGAGGAGGCGGCCGCTGCGACCGGCTCGCTCAAAGCCCAGGTGCACCAGCTGGCGGCTGCAGTGAGCGTATTCCGTATCGAGGGCGTGGCGTCCGCTCGTCTGGCTGTGGCCCCGGCCCCCGCCGCACCACGTGCACAGCCTGCGCCAGCGCAGGTGCGTGCTCCGGCCAAGCCGCTGGCCGCGCCTGCGGCTGCTCCGTCCCCGGGCGCACCCGCCGTCAAGCCTGCAGCCGCCAAGCTGCCGGCCGCGCGGCAGTCCGTGCCCGCCACTGGCAATGACGATGGGGACTGGACCTCGTTCTGAGTCCGGCCAGCCTACTTGGGGGCGCCCAGCTGGTACTTGGAGCCCTCACCCTGGCCGTCGGTGATGGCGGCGGCCTGGCCGGCGGCCGGGTTCACGCCGCCGGCATCTTCCTTGTTGGTGGCACCCGACCCGCTTGCAGGTTCAGAGGCCTTGGCGGGCAGGGGCACGGCAGCCGGCAAAGGCTCGTGCGGATCGCCCTTGGCAGGGGGCATGACCTGTTCGGCCACGATCACGGGCTGGCCCAGCAGGGGCTTGTCCGGCGGGGGCTGGTTGAAGCGAGGCACTTCCGCCATGGGAAATCCCGCGCGCGTTGACGAGGTCTCGCCCGAGCAGGCGGCCAGCGCCAGCAAAGAGCTTGCGGCGACGCCCAGGGCCAGCCGTCTGGCGAGTGTCGTGGCCTGCACAAATTCATGGGGCATGATTGTTCTCCGGTGGTCTATCTTCCGGCCGACATGCTGCCACGCGCCCAGGGCTGGTGGCGTAGGTCCATGCCGGATTTCCGGCGGCCTGCCACTGCAGTCCTTGCTCAGGGCTGGCTGCCGCTGGCCTTCCACGAGCCGTCGGACTGCTTGCAGAACCAGAAACGCCAGTTTTCCGAGGTCTTTTTCAGGCGCACATCGGCCGACAGCAGGCGGCAGCTTCCAGCCGTCCCTGTCTGCACGGTCTGCTGCGGCTGCAAGGCCATCGTCACGCGCTGGTTGGCACGGTTCGGGCCACTGGTCCATTCGGTCACGGAACCATCGGCTGCCTCGTTGAGCACCTTGGCCACGGTGGCCTTGGCATCGGGCAGGTCCTTGGCGGGAATGCGCGCGGCGATGGTGTCGTTGAGGAAGATCGACGCCGCAGCACTGGCGCTGGTCGACACCAGCGAAGCGGCAGCGGCCAGCGATGCGATGGTGATGGCAAAGGTTTTCATGCAATGGGTCCTGGAAAGTGGGCCGACGCCCGCAGCGGGATGTCGGAAGAAAAATACCGGGCCATGTTAACGGCTGCAATGGCGCCTGCGGGCGTCGCGCGCCGCTGAAACCAGCGCAAGCGGCGCCGCAGTGCGGCCGAAGGCTGCGCAAAACGTTTACAGTCCTTGGCGGATTTCCCCGTCCATTCCTGCCAGAAACTCCACTGCATGCCACGATCCTCCCGTAATCAGAGCACCCAGCGCTTTGCCATTCCATGGACACTTGTTGCCGGCTTTGGCGCGGCGGCACTGGCCACCCTGGTCATTGCCTTCGTCAACTTCAGGGCGTCGGAGACGCGGGGCCAGGCCGTGGCGGCCATGGACCGCACGACGCTGGCCATGCGCCAGCTCAGCCAGCTCAATGCCTCGCTCAAGGACGCGGAGACGGGGCAGCGGGGTTTTCTGCTCACGGGCGACCAAGCCTATCTGCAGCCCTACCAGCAGGCACGCGATGTGCTGCAGCAGCAGCTGGAGGCGCTCAAGGCGCGCACTTCCAGCGACTCCGTCCAGCACCGGCTGCTGGCGCAGATCGAGGAGATATCTGCACAGAAGCTGCGCGAGCTGCAGGAGACCATAGACCTGCGCAAGACCGGCGATCTGGACGCCGCCATGGCCCTGGTGCGCCTGGATGTGGGCAAGAACGCCATGGACCGGCTGCGCGAGCTGATCGACGACCTCTACACCCGCCAGACCCGGGAGCTGGAGCAGCGCCGCCAGCTGTGGGTGGAGGCATCCACCACCTCGACCTACTACTCCTGGGGCGGCTCCTTCATCTTGCTGGGCCTGATCCTGGCATCGGCTGCGCTGACGGTGCGCGAGTACCGCGTCAAGGCGCGCCAGTCGTGGGTGACGTCCGGTCTCTCCGGCCTGGGCCAGCAGTTGCAGGGCGACCGCCGGCTGGAAGACCTGGGCCAGAAGGCGCTGGAATACCTGGCCACCTATCTGCGTGCCGAGGTGGGCGCCGGCTATGTGGTGGACTGCGCCGACGGCGGTCTGCGCCTGTTCGGCGGCTATGCCTTGCCGCGCGAGCGCCTGCAGCACAAGCTGCTGCCCGGCGAGGGCCTGGCGGGCCAGGCGGTCGTCTCGCGCAGGCTGCTGCATGTCAGAGACGTGCCCGCGCAGCATCTGCCGGTTTCCTCGGGCACCGGCCAGTCCAGCCCGTTGCAGCTGATGGTGGCGCCCGCCATGGAGAACGGCGAAGTGTTCGCAGTGATCGAACTGGGCTTTCTGCGTCCCGTGGGCGAAGCCGAGCGCAGCCTGCTGGAGCGGGCGTCCGAAATGCTGGCCGTGGCCATCCGCTCGGGCCTGGACCGTTCGCGCCTGGAGACCTTGCTGGAGGAAACGCGCCGCCAGTCGGAGGAGCTGCAGGCCCAGCAGGAAGAGCTGCGTGTGAGCAACGAGGAGCTGGAGCAGCAAAGCCGCATCCTGCAGGAGTCGCAGACCCAGATGGAGCACCAGCAAAGCGAGCTGGAGCAGACCAATGCCCACCTGGAAGAGCAGACCCAGCAGCTGGAGTACCAGCGCGAGCAGTTGCTGCGCGCCCAGGGCGCTTTGACCGACAAGGCCCGCGAACTGGAGCTGGCCAGCCAGTACAAGAGCGAGTTCCTGGCCAACATGAGCCACGAGCTGCGCACGCCGCTGAACTCCACGCTGATCCTGGCCAAGCTGCTGGCCGACAACAGGCCGGGCAATCTTCAGGCCGAGCAGATCAAGTACGCGCAGACCATCCACGCGGCGGGCAGCGACCTGCTGGCGCTGATCAACGACATCCTGGACCTGTCCAAGATCGAGGCGGGCCAGGTCACCGTGACCGCCGAGCCCGTGACCATTGCCACGGCGCTGCAGACGCTGATGGAGCCGCTGCGTCCCATCGCCCGCGAAAAGGGCCTGGAGCTGGCCTGGACGGTGGACCCGGGCGTGCCCGCCTCCATGCATACAGATCCCATGCGGCTGGCCCAGGTGCTCAAGAACCTGCTGTCCAACGCGCTCAAGTTCACGGCCAAGGGTTCGGTGGGCCTGCAGGTGTCCTGCGCGCCCCAGGGAATGCTGTCTTTCGCGGTGCGCGATACCGGCATCGGCATTGCCGAGCAGCAGCAGCAATTCATCTTCGATGCCTTCCGCCAGGCCGATGGCAGCACGCACCGCAAGTTCGGCGGCACGGGCCTGGGCCTGTCGATATCGCGTGATCTTGCCGGGCTGCTGGGCGGCACGCTGACCGTCTCCAGCACGCCTGGGCAGGGCAGCGTGTTCACGCTGACCGTGCCAGTGAACCTGGCGTCGGCCGAGCCGGGCCAGGCTACCGCTGCCGCACCGCATCCGCATTCGCATTCGCAGCCACAGGACATGCGCGCGGCGGTGGCACCCGTGGCCTCGGCAGCGTCCGTGCCTGCCCTCGCAACGGCCAATGTCGCTCCTGCCGCGCCCGCGTTCGTGCCGGCCATGTCGCCTTCCATGGCATCGCCCGCGTCGCCGGCTACGGACGCCCTGCGCAAAAGGGGTCACAGCGGGCGCCGCATCCTCGTGATCGAGGATGACCTGCGCTTTGCCGACATCCTGTCCGAGCTGGCACGCGAGATGGATTTCGAGTGCGACATGGCCAATACCGCATCCGATGGACTGGCCATGGCGGCTGCCAACCAGCCCAACGCCATCGTGCTCGATATCAACCTGCCCGACTTCTCGGGCCTGGGCGTGCTGGACCAGCTCAAGCGCAACCCGGTCACGCGCCACATTCCCGTGCACGTGGTCTCTGTGGCCGACTATTCGCAGGAGGCCATGGGGCGAGGGGCCGTCGGCTATGCGCTCAAGCCCGTCAAGCGCGAGGAACTGGTCCACGCCCTGCAGCGGCTGGAGGCCAAGTTCACCCAGGACCTGCGCCGCGTGCTGGTGGTGGAGGATGACGAGCGCCAGCGCGAGAGCGTGCGCCACCTGCTCAGCCGCAGCGATGTGGACATCGTCTGCGCGGGCACGGCGGCGGCCGCGCTGGATCATCTGCGCGGCTCCACCTTCGACTGCATGGTGATGGACCTGAACCTGCCCGACATCAGCGGCTACGAGCTGCTGCAGCGCATGACGGACCAGGACGATGTGTCCTTCCCGCCCGTCATCGTCTACACGGGCCGGGCGCTGTCGCGCGACGAAGAGCAGCAGCTGCGGCGCTTTTCCAAGTCCATCATCATCAAGGACGCGCGCTCGCCCGAGCGCCTGCTCGACGAGGTCACGCTGTTCCTGCACCAGGTGGAGTCGGAGCTGTCGGCCGAGCACCGCCAGATGCTGCAGGTCGCGCGCAGTCGCGAGTCGGCGCTGGAAGGGCGCACGGTGCTGGTGGTGGAGGACGATGTGCGCAATGTGTTCGCGCTGTCCAGCATCCTGGAGCCCACGGGCATCCGCGTGGAGATCGCACGCAACGGGCGCGAGGCGCTGGAAACCCTGGAAGCGCGGGGCACGGCGCAGGCCGGCATCGACCTGGTGCTGATGGACATCATGATGCCCGAGATGGACGGCTACACCGCCATGCGCGAGATCCGCAACCGCCCGCAATGGCGCCGCCTGCCCATCATCGCCCTGACCGCCAAGGCCATGAAGGACGACCAGGAGAAATGCCTGGCCGCCGGTGCCAACGACTACATCGCCAAGCCGCTGGACGTGGAGAAGCTGCTGTCGCTGGTGCGGGTGTGGATGCCCAAGTAGCAAGGAGGACGCGATGCCGCAGCTAAATAGGAGGACGCGATGCCTCAGCTGAAAAAAGCCCGCACCGCCGACATCGAGCAGCGCCTGCTGATCGATGCCATCTACCACCGCTATCACTACGACTTCCGGGGCTACGCCCAGGCCTCGCTCAAGCGGCGCCTGCAGTCGGCCCTGGTGCAGTTCGACTGCAAGACGCTGTCGCAGCTGCAGGACCGTGTGCTGCACGATACAAGCGTGTTCCCGGCCCTGCTCGAATACCTCACGGTCCAGGTCAGCGACATGTTCCGCGACCCGACCTACTTCCGCTCGCTGCGCACCGAGGTCGTGCCGCTGCTGCGCACCTATCCCTCGCTCAAGGTCTGGGTGGCCGGCTGCAGCGCGGGCGAGGAGGTGTATTCGCTGGCCATCCTGCTGCATGAAGAGGGCCTGCTGGACCGCACCCTGATCTACGCCACCGACATCAACCCCCAGGCGCTGAAGGCGGCAGAGCAGGGCGTGTTCGACATGGGGCGCGTGGCGGCATTCACAGACAATCATGCGCGCTCGGGCGGGCACAGCTCGCTGTCGCACTACTACACGGCGCGCTACGGCCGCGTGGTCTTCGACAAGGGGCTGCGCGAGCACATGGTGTTTTCCGACCACAGCCTGGCCACGGACAGCGTGTTCGCCGAGATGCACCTGGTGTCCTGCCGCAATGTGCTGATCTATTTCGAGCGCGAGCTGCAGGACCGGGCGCTGGGGCTGTTTCGCGATGCGCTGTGCCATCGCGGGTTCCTGGGACTGGGCTCCAAGGAGTCGCTGCGTTTTTCAGGGCATGCCGAGGCCTTCGAGGACTTCGTGCTCGAAGACCGCATCTACCGCAAGAGGGCCGGGCTGTGATGCCCGCGACCACGAACACACCCGCCTCCGACGCCGCCACGGCCTACGAGGCCATCGTGATCGGCGGCTCGGCCGGCGCGCTTGATGCGCTGTCCGTGGTGCTGCCCGCGCTGCCCGCCAGCTTGCGCGCTTCGGTGCTGGTGGTGCTGCACCTGCCGCGCGACCGGCGCAGCCTGCTGGGCCAGCTTTTCGGGCCGCGCTGCGCCCTGCCTGTGCGCGAAGTGCAGGACCAGCAATGGCTGGAGCCGGGCTGCCTGTACTTTGCGCCGGCCGACTACCACCTGCTGGTGGACAGCGGGCCCAGGCTGGCGCTGTCGCTGGATGCACCCTGGCATTTTTCGCGGCCCTCGATCGATGTGCTGTTCGAGTCGGCCGCCGACTGCTATGGCGAGCGCCTGCTGGCCGTGCTGCTGTCCGGCGCCAACGAGGATGGCGCGCAGGGCATGGCCAGCGTGCACGCGGCCGGCGGCCTGGCGGTGGTGCAGTCGCCAGACAGTGCCGCAATGCAGACCATGCCGCGGGCGGCCCTGGCCCGCGTGCCACAGGCCCAGGTGCTGGCGCCGCAGGGCATTGCCGCCCTCATCGCATCGCTGCACGGCCGGGGGAGGCTTTGAATGTCCATTCAGCGCGCCCCCACCAGACAAAATACCGAGAGAGAATCCATGTCCCAAACAGATCGCGTCAAATGCCTGATCGTCGATGACATTGCCGAGAATCTGATCGCCATCGAAGCGCTGCTGCAGCGTGACGGCATCGAGTTCCTCAAGGCGCATTCCGGCCCCGAGGCGCTGGAGCTTTTGCTCGACCATGGCGATGTGGCGCTGGCCCTGCTGGACGTGCAGATGCCCGAGATGAACGGCTTCGAGCTGGCCGAGCTGATACGCGGCAGCGAACGCACGCGCCACATCCCGCTCATCTTCATGACGGCCGGCTCGCGCGAGCACAACTGGCAATTCCGCGGCTATGAAAGCGGCGCCGTGGACTTTCTGTACAAGCCCATCGACCCGCACATGCTGACCACCAAGGCCAACGTGTTCTTCGAGCTGCACCAGCGCAAGCAGGCGCTGGCCCAGCAGCTGCAGGAGCGCACCGAGGCGCTGCGCATCAACGAGATGTTCATGGCCGTGCTCAGCCACGACCTGCGCACGCCGCTGCAGTCCATCAAGGCGGCGGCCACCGTGCTTGCGCGCCAGCCCGATCCCGGCAAGGTGGCCAACATGGCCGAGCGCATGCTCAGCAGCAGCCAGCGCATGTCGCGCATGATCGAGGATCTGCTGGACGTGACCCGCATCCGCCAGGCAGAAGGCCTGCCGCTGTCGCCCCAGCCGGCCAGCCTGCAGACGCTGCTGCAGCGCACGCTGCAGGAGGTGGAGACGGGCTTCCCGGAGCGGCGCCTGGAAAGCGAGATGCTGGGCAATCTGGAAGGTATCTGGGATGGCGAACGCCTGTGCCAGGTGCTGACCAACCTGCTGGGCAATGCCATGCACCACGGAGATCCCGCGCAGCCGGTGCAGGTGACGGCCGATGGCCGCCAGGACGATCGCGTGTCCATCACGGTGCGCAACGGCGGCACCATTCCCGCGGACCTGCTGCCCACGCTGTTCAACCCGTTTCGCGGTGGTGAACGCCGTCCCGGCCAGCACCAGGGACTGGGCCTGGGGCTGTTCATTGCGCACCAGATCGTGCGTTCGCACGGCGGGCGCATCGATGTGCGCTCCGCCGATGGAGTGACCAGCTTCAGGGTGGAATTGCCGCGCGAGGCGGCGGTGGGAGGCTCCAAGGCCGTGCTGTGACGGCGGGAGCCGGGGGGCGCCGGGGGCGCGAGAGCGCGAACGCTTCAGTGGGCGGGGTTGCCGAGCGCTTCCTGGATGGAGTCCAGCAGCGTCTCCAGGTCCTCTATCTCGAAGGGCTTGAGCAGGGTCCGCACATGGGGGCCCCAGGCCGTGGGGTAGGGGCCCAGGTCGTAGCCGGAGCACAGGATGATCCAGCGCTGGGCATCGGCCTCCAGCAGCTGCCGCGCCAGGTCGGTGCCTGACAGGCCGGGCAGGCTGACATCGGAAACCACCACGTCGAAAGGCTGGGCCGCATCCAGTTCCAGGGCCTGCTCGGCGGTGGCACAACTGGTCACGAAGCGTGATTCGCTCTCCATCAGCAGGCCAATGGTTTCGCGCAGGTCGGCATTGTCTTCAACGTACAGGATTCGCATATCTCTTTGTTGCAGTGCATCATGCTGCTATCAAAAAGGCAGCATTGACGAGGGCTGATCATCCACACCCCCGAGCGGCCATCGCGTAGGACAGCATGCAAACTTTTCTGCCGCCGCCTGCGTGGAGCCGAGGCTGTGGATTGTGCAATACAACCAAGAACGCCAGAACAAGGCTTGCGCGCGTTCAGCGGGTGCAGGCCTGCGGCGGGTCCAGAACATGCTTTTGCACGGGCAGGAATTCATCCGCCTGCCGTGAATAGTCCCAGCGCGTGAGCTCGCGGCGCCAGGCCGGGCCCTGTCCAGCCAAGTCCTCTTGCTGCTGCAGCGTGAAAAGGCTGTTGGGCGCATGCGCGCGCAGCCGCAGCGATACCGCAGTGCCCGCCTGCGCCGCCCACAGCCCCGGCAGCGGCTGGACCAGGCCGGGGTCATGTCCATGGCCTGAAAGCACCAACTGCGCTCCGGCGTCGCGCCAGGCCGCCAGGGCCGTCGCTGCGCGGTGCGGGCGGTGGCTGCGGTCCTGCGCATGGGCGGCGGCCAGCGGGTGGTGGCTGACCACAATGCGCCAGTCGCCGGGGCTGGCCTGCGCCAGCCTTTGGGCCACCTGCCGGATCTGGCGGGCCGACAGGCTGCCGCGCTGGTGGCGCCACCAGCGCGTGGTGTCCACGCCAATCACGCAAAAGCCCTGCTCTGCGCACCAGGGCTGCAGTTCGGCACTGATCCAGCGGGCGTAGCGATCATGGGCATGGCCGCCCAGCCGCTCCCACCAGGCAAGCAACGGCAGATCGTGGTTGCCCGGCACAACCAGGCGGCGCGGTACGGGAAGGGCCTCGAGAAACTCGCGCGCCTGGGCAAACTGCGCGGCCGTTGCACGCTGGGTCAGGTCGCCGGAGACCACCAGCAGCGCCACGGGCAGACGTGCGGCCAGTCTTGCCGCGGCGGCGCACACGGCCGGATCGTGGGCGCCGAAATGCAGGTCCGACATATGCATGAGCAAAGCCATGGGCGTTCCTTGTCCCTTGATGATCAGGAGGAGGGCCCGGCATCGCCCGGAACGACCAGCCACAGCGGCTTGTCGCCCAGGCGAAAACGAATGGGCGGGGCCATCCATTCGCGCTCGCCATCAAAGGCCACCTTCAGGCGCCGCGGGCGCCGACCTGCGGGCTCCGCCACCAGCTCGGTGCAGGCCAGGCTGGCCACCGCATCGTCCTGCGCCAGCCGTCCCAACACGGCATTCCAGACCACGCGCGCCGGGGCTTCGCTGGCCTGCGGCAGCAGCAGCACGGCGGCCAGGTGCTGGCCGTCGGCCACGGCGCGGGCTTCGGCAATGCCCACGCGCTCCAGCTGCATCGGGTTGTTGCCCACGAACAGTGTGCTGGCCAGGTGTTCCTGCTGCTGCAGCGGCGCCTGGCGGTCGGAGCGCAGGGCGATGCGCCAGCGGCGCGCGCTGCCACCGCGAAGAATGCTCCAGATGGAGGCGGCAATGGCCACCAGCCGCGTGCGGCCAAAGCGTGTGGACGCGCGCTCGCGTTCGTCCAGCAGGCGCGGGTACAGGCCCAGGCTGGCGTTCACCAGGAAAAGCCGTTCGTTGACCAGTCCCACGTTCACGGCCCGCATCTGGCCGCTCTGCAGCGCCTGGAGAATGTCCTGCACGGCCTGGGCCGGCTCCAGCGACAACGCCTGCTCGCGGGCGAAGTAGTTGAAGGTGCCCAGCGGCACCACGCCCATGGGCACGCCGCGCGCCCATGCCGCGGCGGCCACCGCATTGATGGTGCCATCACCGCCAGCGGCCACGACCAGGCCGCCGTCCCGGCGGGCGCTGTCCACGGCGCTCGCGGCCAACTGCACGATGTCGGCCCTTGCGCCCGGCACATGCCAATGCACGCTGCGCTGCTGCAGCGCCTGCACGCCGGTCAGGCGGGCGCGCAGCTGCTCCAGATCGGCGCCAGGGCGCAGCGGCACGATCAGGTGGATGGGGCCGGCGGGATCAAGCCTGGGCGGCTGGCTGTCGCAAGAAGAGGGTGTCATGGAAGGCGGGCGGCTGGAACAGGCGCCGATTGTTTCGTGGCCGGCACGTGCGGGTGCACCGGATCATGCAAGCGGTGCGCGTCAGCCAAAGCCGACAGTCTGCGCGCTGCAGGCCGTGCCGGCTCACTCACGCCAGGGCGCGCGGTAGTCCAGCATCTGCGCCAGCGGCACGGGCCGCTCGAACAGATAGCCCTGCGCATGCTCGCAGCCGAGCTCGTGCAGCAGCTGCGCCTGGGCCTGTTCTTCCACGCCTTCGGCGACCACCTTGACGCCGAAACCCTGGGCGATGCGCAGCACGGCGGTCACGATGGCCCTGTCGGACTCGGAGGTCGGCAACTGGTCCACAAAGCTCTGGTCGATCTTGATGCAGTCAAAGCGCAGGCGGCTGAGATAGGCCAGGGACGAGTAGCCGGTGCCGAAGTCGTCAATGGCGATCTTCACGCCCAGTGCGCGGATGGCGGCAATGCGCTGCAGCGTGGCGTCGCTGTCGTCCAGCAGCATGGATTCCGTCAGCTCCAGGGTCAGCAACCGGGCCGGCAGGCCGCTGGTGGCCAGTGCCTGCTCCAGCGTGCAGGCGAAGTCGGACTGGATGAGCTCGCGTGCCGACATGTTGACGTGCAGCTCGAATTCGGCGGGCAGCCGGGGCAGGTGGGAGGCGATGTCGTGCGCCGCCGTGCGCAGCACCCATTCGCCCACGCTCAGGATCAGGTCCGACTCCTCGGCCACCGGAATGAAGATGCCGGGCGG
Organism: Delftia sp. UME58; assembly: GCF_014170385.1. Taxonomy (NCBI): domain Bacteria; kingdom Pseudomonadati; phylum Pseudomonadota; class Betaproteobacteria; order Burkholderiales; family Comamonadaceae; genus Delftia; species Delftia sp. UME58. The sequence continues at coordinate 436,589 of NZ_LZZV01000013.1, read as the reverse complement.
CACCATGCCGCGCGTCGGGCTGTGCCAGCGCACCAGGGCCTCGGCGCCGACCATGCTGCCCGTGGCCAGGTCCACCACGGGCTGGTAGAACACGCGCAGTTCGTTGCGCTCCAGCGCCTGGCGAAGCTCCATGGCCAGCTGCGTGCGGCCCAGCATCTTTTGCGCCAGGCTGGGCTCGAACAGCAGGAAGGGGTGCGAGCCGCGCTGCGCCTCACCCAGCGCAATGCTGGCGTTGCGCAGCCACTCGGGCAGCGCGCCTGGCTGCAAATGGCCGCTGACCGCGCCCGCGCAGGCGCGCAGCACGATGTCGTCCTTGCCCACGGAAAATGGCTGGTCGAAGATTTCCAGCAGATGGCGGCATTTGTCCTGCATCTGCTGCTGCGTGCAGTCATGCAGCCACAGCATGGCGAACTCGTTGCTGGCCGTGCGCGCCAGCAGCGCAGGAAACTGCAGATGGTGGTTGCGCAGCCGCTCGGCAACGGCCCGCAGCAGCTGCTCGCCCGTGCCGTGGCCCACATCGTCTCGGACACTGCGGAAATTCTGCAGCTCCAGCAGGCACAGCGCGGCAGGGCAGGGCGTGTTGGCGGTGGACGCCGCATCGGCCTGTTCGATCAGGCCGGCCCGCGTGAGCAACTGCGTCAGGCTGTCGTACTGCAGCAGGGTGCGCATGTGCTCGAAGGACTCCTGCAGCCGCCGCGCCATGTTGTGGAACGCCGAGACCAGGGACGAGGTTTCAACCACGGACGTGTCCGGCAGCGCCTTCACCGCGCTCCAATCGCCCTGGGCCAGGCGGTTGGCCGCGTCGGCCGTCACTGCCAGGGGGCGCAGCGCCCTGCTCAGGCACCACAGGCCCAGCGCCAGCCCGAGCAAGGCCAGGCCGAAAGCCAGAAAAAGGGTCTGGCGGCTGTCCTCCCGCATGCTGCTGACCAGATCGGATTCGGGCTGCAGCACCAGAATCCGCCAGTCGATGCCGCGTGCATCGTGGAAGGCGGTGACCTGGCCGTGGTAGATCTGCCCCTGTTCCTTGAAGCTCAGGTTGATGGCGTTCTCTGGGGCCGCTGGCGCCGATGGATCCGCGCTCAGATGCGGAGGCAGCAGGGCGGCCAGGCTGCGCAGCGCAAGATCGGGGCTTTCGGACAGCCGCAATCGCACGGGCGGGTCATAGGGGCCTTCGCGCCGTTTCAGCACCGACAGCTCGGACGAGTGCGCCACCATGTAGCCCTGTGCGTCGACCACGGCGATATGGCCGTTGCCACGCAAGGGCTCGTCGCGCAGAAAGCGGTTCATGCTGCTCAGCCGCACATCGGCGGCCACCACGCCGGCCAGCTGGCCGGACACCCGCACGGAAGTGGATGCGGAAATCGTGGTATCGCCGCGGTCGCCAGTCACCGTGTAGATGGGCGACCAGTGCGGGCCGTCTTTGTGGATGGCAGGCTGGTACCAGGGGCGCACGCGGGGGTCGTAGCCGGCAAGGCTGGACATGGGCGGGCCGGGCTCCAGCCCCTCGAAGATCTGCAGGGCGCCCTGGGTGCTGCGGTCCTGGAGAATCAGGCGGTAGCGGCCATCGGGCTCCAGCCGCACCCCCGTGTATTCGCCTTGTACGCCGCCAAAGCTCAACAGGCTGATCTGGTGGTGCTGGGCATACAGCTCGGTGAATGAGCGTGTCAGATAGCCATAGATGGGGCGCAGGTCGCCGGGGGTGTAGAGCGCCTGCCGGGCCACGGTTTCGGCCAGGGCCTGCTGCACGCGCAGCGGGGTCTCCAGGTAATCGGCCAATTGGTGGCGCGTGGTGGTGGACAAGGAGTCGAGCAGCCGCAGGCTTTCGCGGTTGATGAGCTGGTCCACCTGGCGCTGCTGCCAAGCCGCCAATAGCCCGGCCGTGACCACGAACACCGCAATGAAGGGGGCTGTGACTGCCGTGCGAAGTGAGAGCCTGAAGGCGGGCATGCAGAGGTTTCCGTAGCGTGCGCCGGGCAGCCAAGGGCCGGATCTGCCTGCGGCAGCGGCCATTGTGCAGTGCCTTCGCAGCCCCGCACCGCCGCCGCCGCAGTCCGCGCCTGGGCGCTCCCGTGGTTGATAGGAAAATTTGTTGATAAATGGTTTTCGGTAGAAAAAATGAATTCTTGATGGTTATTTGCCAGAACGCAAAGGCTGGGTCGCGGCCTGCGCAAAGCCGGTCATTGCGACACTCGGCTTACATATCCATTTACAAATTGATCATCATTACATGTGGACATCACATGTAATGGCCGCTATGGTGTCCGCATGGAACAAAAGACATCAGCCCACTACCAGCGCCTGCACCGGCAGCGGCTGCGCGAACAGGGGCTGGTGAAAAAGGAGGTCTGGATTCTTCCAGAGTACGGCGCGGCATTGCAGCAATTGGAAAAGCAAATGCGCATGCCGGGATTGCAACCGGAATCAATGGTTCTCATCCACAAGGAGGGCGGCATGGACAACAGCAGACAGGCATATCGGGATATTCACGCCTTGGCGGGCGATCTGCAGCAATCGGCACTGGTGCAGGGCGGCCGGCTCCATATCGAGGTGCTGGAAGGCGCAGACGCCAGTGTGCTGGTCAGCCTGCCCGAATTCGGCGATCTGCCGGTGCATGTGGCGCTCTCGGGCGACCAATTGGTGGTGGAGGCCTTTCTGTGGCCCGCCGACCAGGTGCATGACCGAGCCGGTCTCAACGAGCAGATGCTGCGCCTGCAAAAACTGTTTCCCTTCACCACGATGGCGCTGGAACCCCAGGCCCATGGCGGCGAGGGCTATGTGATGTTCGCCGCCCTGCACTCCAGCAGCAGCGTGGGGGACATCATTGCCGAGATCCTGACCCTGGCCGACAGCGTCATCCAGGCCACCGAGGCACTGGCCCACTACCTGACGCCGGTGCCCGCACCCACATCCGCATCCGCATCCGCACCGGTGCAGGCCTGAAGCCCCGCCCGTTGAAGACACTGAGCCCCTAGGAGATCATCATGACCATCTGGAACAAGCTGGTGACAGCGTTGCGCGGCGCCGCCCACGAGGCCGGCGAGACGGTGACCGACAGCCAGGCCCTGCGCATCCTGGACCAGGAAATCCGCGATGCCGACAGCGACCTGAACAAGTCCAAGGAAGCGCTGGCCGAGATCATGGCCAAGCAAAAGCTGGCGGCCGGCAAGCTCAAGCAGACCCAGGAACGCATTGCCGAGTACGAGGGCTATGCCGTCAAGGCGCTGGACACCAGCGACGAGGCGCTGGCGCTGGAAGTGGCCGGCAAGGTCTCCGTGCTGGAGACCCAGCGCGACGAGGAGCAATCCCAGCTGGACGCCTACACGCAAAGCGTGGAGCAGCTGCGCGTGGCCATACAGACGGCGCAAACGCATATCAAGCGCCTCAAGCAGCAGGCCGACACGGTCAAGGCCACGGAAAGCGTGCAGCGCGCCCAGGCCACGGTGGCCGGCCGCTACGCAGGCTCGCAGACGCGCGTGCAAAGCGCGCTGGATTCTCTGGAGCGCATCAAGCAAAAGCAGGCCGAGCGCGGTGCGCGCATGGAAAGCGCGGCCGAGCTGGCGCGCGACAGCAACGAAGACGCGCTGGATGCCAAGCTGCGCGCTGCCGGCATCACGCCCCAGGCGGGCAATGCGCAATCGGTGCTGGAACGCCTGAAGGCGCAGCGCGCCTCAACTGGCGGAAAAAACGCTTGATGCGCGGCCGTTGTCCGGGCAGGCCCTGCCAGGCCTGCCGCCTCGGCTGCCGGATTTGAGGGGGAGGGGAGAAACATGTCTGCGTTCCTGCAATACGCGTTCGGCTTTCCGACTTTCATCTTTGGCGCCTTGCTGCTGTTCATGCTGCTGTACTGGCTGATCGCCATGCTGGGCCTGCTGGAGGTGGACTCGCTGGACCACTGGGTGCTGTTCGACGGCAGCGACCATGCGCACGGCGTGGAGCATTCGGTCAGCGCGCTGGCCGGGCTGCTGCTCAAGGTGGGCCTGGGCGGCATTCCGCTCACGGTCATCCTCACCGCGCTGTTCCTGATGTCCTGGCTGGCCTCGTATGTGCTGTGCCATTTCGTGCCCATGCCCCAGGGCTGGACCCTGGTGAACCTGCTGACCGGCTCCCTGGTGGCTGCGGCAGCCATGGTGCTGGGCTTTGCCGCCACGGTGCTGCTGCTGCGCCCGCTGCGCGGCATCGTCAACAAGGTGGCGCCTGCAGAGGAGCCCAAGGTGCTGCTGGGCCGAACCGGCCTGGTACGCAGCGCCGTGGTGGACGGCACGCAGGGCTACGGCAGCGTGGAGGACGGCGGCGCGGGCCTGAACGTGCAGATGCGCTCGCCCGAGCGCGCACTGGGCCGGGGCACCGAGATCGTGCTCATCGAGCACCTGCCCGAGCACAACGCCTGGCGCGTGGTCAGCAAGGCCGAGTTCGACGGCACCGAGCTGCCGCGCTAGTTCCGGGATTCCCACAAGGCCCGAGCGTCCGTTCGGCGGGCGCGGCCTTTCCGTTTTTTCAGCGTTTTCACAGATAGCAATTCACAGGGGAGATTCGCATGAACATGAGCAATATGGAGTGGTACATCGTCGCCGGGGTGGTGATCGGCTCCGTCTTCGTCGTCATCCTCGGGCTGTTCGCCCTGGTCAAGGCCTTCTACATCAAGGTCCCGCAGGGCACGGCGCTGATCATCAACGACACCACCTCGCAGCCCAAGGTCAAGTTCACGGGCGGCCTGGTGCTGCCGGTGATCCACAAGAAGGAATTCATGCAGATCTCGCTGCTGACGCTGGAGATCGACCGGCGCGGCAAGGAGGGCCTGATCTGCCGCGACAACATGCGCGCCGACATCACCGTGGCCTTCTACCTGCGCGTCAATGAAACGGCCGAGGATGTGCTCAAGGTGGCCAAGGCCATCGGCGTGGACCGGGCCTCGGACAAGACGGCCGTCAACGAGCTGTTCAACGCCAAGTTCTCCGAGGCGCTCAAGACCGTGGGCAAGCAGATCGAGTTCGTCAAGCTGTTCGAGAACCGCCAGGATTTCCGCGACCAGATCATCCATGTCATCGGCAACGACCTCAACGGCTATGTGCTGGAGGACGTGGCCATCGACTACCTGGAGCAGACGCCCAAGTCCTCGCTGGACCCCAACAACATCCTGGATGCCGAGGGCATCCGCAAGATCACCGAGCTGACGGCCAACCAGAACATCGTCACCAACGAGCTCGAGCGCAACTCGGACCTGGCCATCACCAAGAAGAACGTGGAGACCAAGGAAGCCATGCTGGCGCTGGAGCGCCAGCAGGCCGATGCCGAGGCGCGCCAAAAGCGCGAGATCGCCACCATCCAGGCGCGCGAGCAGGCCGAAACCCAGAAGGTGCAGGAAGAAGAGCGCCTGAAGGCCGAGCAGGCGCGCATCCAGACCCAGGAGCAGCTGGACATCCGCGAGGAAAACCGCCAGCGCGAAGTGGCCGTGGCCCAGCAAAACCGTGAGCGTGCCGTGGTGATCGAGGTCGAGAAGGTCACGCGCGCCAAGGAGCTGGAGATCGTGGCCCGCCAGCGCGAGGTGGAGCTGCAGCGCATCGAGAAGGAAAAGGCCATCGAGGTCGAGAAGGCCAACATCGCCAACGTGGTGCGCGAGCGCGTGGTGGTGGAAAAGTCCGTGGCCCAGGAAGAGGAACGCATCAAGGAAGTGCGCGTGGTCTCCGAGGCCGAGCGCATGAAGCAGGTCACCGTGCTGACCGCCCAGGCCCAGGCCGAGGAAGACATGGTGCGCCAGGTCAAGAAGGCCGAGGCCGAAGAGGCTTCCTCGCGCCACAAGGCCGTGGAAGTCACGACCATGGCCCAGGCCGAGCTGGAAGCGGCCAGCAAGACCGCCGAAGCCAAGAAGAAGCTGGCCGAGGCCATCGAGGTCGAGCGCGCCGCGCCCGGCCTGGCCGATGCCAAGGTGCGCGAAGTCACCGCCGCCGCCCTGGAAAAGGAAGGCCTGGCCCAGGCCCGCGTGATTGCCGAGAAGCTGATGGCCGAAGCCAAGGGCCATCAGGAAAAGGGCCTGGCCGAGGCGCGCGTCATCGAGGCCACGGCCGACGCCAACGAAAAGCAGGGCCTGGCCGATGCCAAGGTGCTGGAAGAGCGCCTGCTGGCCCAGGCGCGCGGCGAGGCCCAGGTGGGCGCCACCAAGGCCACGGTCACCCGCGACGTGGGCATGTCCGAGGCCGATGTGCTGCGCGACAAGCTCTTCGCCGAGGCCAAGGGCCTGACCGAGAAGTTCACCGCGCTGGCCTCGCTGTCCGACCAGGCGCGCTCGCATGAGGAGTTCCGCATGCAGCTGGAGAAGAACTTCGAGCAGGCGCTGGCCGCCATCGAGGCCAACAAAAGCGTGGCCAAGGACCAGTCCGAGGTGCTGTCGGCCGCACTCAGCAAGGCCAACATCGACATCGTGGGTGGCGAGGGCGCCTTCTTCGACAACTTCGCCAAGGCGCTGTCCGTGGGCAAGGCCGTGGAAGGCGTGGCGGGCAAGAGCCCCATCGTGCAGGACCTGATCAGCAAGTTCCTCAGCGGCAAGGGCGGCGCATCGCTGCTCAACGCGCTGGGCGACGGCAAGGGCCTGCCGCCCACGCAAAGGGTCGACTGAACGGCCGACCGCCCGGCCGCTCCCTCCACCGGCTGCTGCCCAGCCTCCCGCATCCGCCTTCCTCCGCCCGCCCGCCTGCCTGCCAGTCAGTCAGTCAGCTGGCCGGGGAGGGCGTGAATGGTCCCTGACACGCGAAAGCCCGTGACGCCCATGTCCCAACCGTCCCCATCGTCCACACCGTCCCTCTCCCCCGACACGGCCGCCTCCGCCGTGGACCAGGCAGTTGCCAGCGGCGGCTCCTACGAAGTGCTGGCCAAGCGCCTGGACGGCCAGGGGCAGGCGCTGGAGGCGCTGGTGCGCCAGCTCAACGAGGAGCGGCTGGAAGAATTCGGCCGCAGCCAGATGGAAGTCATCGGGCGCATGCGCGTGCGCACCGAGAACAACTGCCTGGGCCGCGACATCGCCCAGGTCGGCGGCTACCTGCTGTTCGGCTACAACGTCTTCATGGGCCTGAAGCAGTCCACGCGCGTGGAAGACGTGTTCGGCCTGTACCGCTTGCACGAGGGAGAGCAGGGCTACGAGGTCACTCCCGTGGACCTCAAGGACAGCTTCCTGGGCATACAGAGCTTCGTGCAGGACTTCCAGGAGCTGTATGCCTACTACAAGAACACCCGGCTGATGCAGCTGGCCGTGCGCGACGGCAAGCTGCTGGCGAGCTTCCAGATCGGCGAGCGCCTGTCCGATGTGCGCGTGTTCCGCTGGTCCGTGCCCGTCGACGGCCAGCCCATACGCTACATAGACAACCGGGGCGAGCGCGACATCGAACTGCCTGCGCCCCATGACTTCGAGTGGCAGCGCGCCGGGCGCGAGCAACTGGTGCAGGGGCGCCATCCGCACATCAACGTGCTGGACAAGGTCTTTGTGGAGACACTGGGCGGCACCCTGACCATCAAGGTCGAGAACAACACCAACGACGGGCTGGGCATCTACAGCGAGCCCGTGCAGGAACTGAACCAGTCGCTGGACGACGCCGTGTTCGAGTACGCGGCCGTGGGCAGCCTGATCCTGCTGAAGATCCTGCCCTACCGCGAAGAGCAGTGGCGCTACCTGATCTTCAACACCGTCTCCCGCCAGGTGCTGCGCATGGACGCCATCGGCGCGGCCTGCATCCAGCTGCCCCAGGACCACGGCATCATCTTCCCCGGCGGCTACTACCTGCAAAGCGGCGAGAACCGCTCGTTCGAGCAGAACATGCAGGGCATGCGCTACCGGCGCAGCATCCGCTCGCCCAACGGCGAGGACGTGCTCTACGTGTTCTACGAGCCAGAGAGCGGGCGCATGGCGCTGTTCAAGTACAACCTGATCGAGCGCGCCCTGCAGCCGCCCATCATCGGCCACGGCTATGCGCGCATGGACGACGGGCGCATCGTCATCTTCGCGGCCGAAAGCAACGAGGCCTCGCGCGTGCACCCCATGCAGGTCTGGCGTACGCCCTTCGCCTCGGACGACTACGCGGCGCGCCAGCCGCAGCGCGACAGCTTCCTGGGCCGCATCGGCAATGCCGAGCTGGTCAGCGGTATCTCGGATCTGTACAGCGTGCGCAAGGAAATCGCGGCCACCGAAGTCTCGCTGCCGCGCTACGAGCGCCTGATCGACGCCGCACGCCGCCTGTTCGAGCGCTACCACTGGCTGGGCGCGCCGCAGCTCCAGGGCGTGCACGAATCGCTGCTGGGCATCGTCGCCACGGGCGATGCGGTCATCGACGAGTACGAAAAGGTCGAGAGCATCCGCAATGCCTCGGCCAAGGCCATGGGCGAGGTTTCCGGCCGCCACGGCCAGTTGCTCAAGCAGTTGCGCCTGGCGGACTGGAAAGGCATTGGCGAGTACGTGGACGCGCTCACCCAGCTGGGCCAGTTGCGCGGCCAGCTCATGGCCACGCGCGACCTGCGCTATGTGGACCAGGCCGCCATCGACGCCATGGTGCAGGGCGTCAACGAGGCCCAGGCCGAAGTCTCCCAGCGCACGGCCGCCTTCATTGCCACCGACGAGGCCATGCAGCCCTATGCCGACCAGCTGCAGGCACTGGACCAGGCCGCGCAGTCGGCAGCCACGGTGGCGCAGATCAACGAGCCGCTGGCGCGCATGGCCGACATGGCGGCCGCGCTGGACATGCTGTCCGAACTCATGGGCAGCCTGTCCATCGACGACGCCACGCAGCGCACCCAGGTGGTGGATCGCATCTCGGCCGTCTATGCGCGCCTGAACCAGGTGCGTGCGCGCGCCGAGCAGCGCAGGTCGGGCCTGGGCGGCGCCGAGAACGTGGCCCAGTTCGCAGCCCAGCTGGCGCTGTTCTCGCAAAGCATCGTCAGCGCCCTGGGCCTGGCGCAGACGCCCGAGAAATGCGACGAGCAGCTGGCGCGCCTGCTGGTGCAGCTGGAGGAAATCGAAAGCCGCTTCGGCGAGCACGAGCAGTTTCTTGGCGACATCATGGCCAAGCGCGAGGAGGTGCTGGAAAGCTTCGAGGCGCGCCGCCAGTCGCTGCAGGACGAGCGCCAGCGCAAGGCGCAGGGCGTGCTGGACGCGGCGCTGCGCATCGTGCAAAGCCTGCCCAAGCGCACCGAAAAACTCGCCAGCGCCGACGCGCTGCATGCTTTTTTTGCAGGCGATCCGCTGATCGGCAAGCTCAAGGAGCTGGCCCAGCGCCTGCGCGAGCAACTGCATGACCCGGTCAAGGCCGACGACATCGACGGCCGCGTCAAGAACCTGCGCGACCAGGCGTTTCGCGCGCTGCAGGACCGCACGGAGCTGTACGAAGGCGACGGCGCCATCATCCGCCTGGGCCGCCACCGCTTCAGCGTGGGCAACCAGGAGCTGGACCTGACCCTGCTGCCACGCAACGGCGAACTGTTCCTGCACCTGGTCGGCACCGAGTATTTCGAGCCCATGGACAACCCGGAGCTGGCCGCCCTGCAGGCCTACTGGGATGCCTCCACGCCGGCCGAATCGCCGCAGTTCTACCGCGGCGAATACCTGGCCCTGGAAGTGGTGCTGGCCGCGCGCCAGCGCCGTGACGGCTGGAGCGAGGCCCGGCTGGCCCAGTTGCTGCCCGACGAGGCGGCGCTGACCCAGGCCATCCGCGAATTCTCCGCGCCGCGCTACCGCGAAGGCTATGAGCGCGGCATCCACGACCATGATGCGGCCCGCATCCTGCAGGTGCTGCTGCCCCTGCGCGATGCCGCCGGCGTGCTGCGCTTTGCGCCCGACGCCCGTGCGCTGGCCCTGCTGTTCTGGAGCGCACAGGCCCAGGTGCAGCAGCCGCAGCTGGCTGCCGCCATGGCGCAGTGGCCGCTGCGCGCCCAGCAGGCCCAGGCCATGCAGCAGATGTTCGGCAGCGAGGCCGAACAGCTGAGCCTGCGCACCGACATCTCCGAGCGCCTGCGCGCCTATGCCGAAGAACGGGGCCTGCTGCGCGACCTGCTGCCAGGACAGGCGGCGCCCGCAGACAGCGATATCGACAGCCTGATCCACGGCGCCGCCGACTACCTGCAGGCCGAGCTGGCGCAAAAGGCCGTGCGCTTTTCCTTCTCCAGCTACAGCCAGTCGGCCATTGCCGCGCTGCAGGCCGCCGTGCAGCAGCAGGCCCAGCCGCTGCAGCGCTGGGAAGAAATGCAGGCCTACTGGCAGGGCGAGGACCGGCGCGACAAGGCCGTGGCGCCGCTGGACCAGCGCTGGCGCAGCGCGCTGCACTGGCTGCAGACCGCCTGCCACGCGCTGGACGACGGGCAAGGGCAGGCCTGGCTGGCCTATTGCGGCGAGGCCGCGGCATGGCTGTGCTGTGCCGGCCAGTTGCCCTGCAAGGTCAGCAGCGTGGACCTGCGCCACGAAGTGCCGGGCCTGCTGGGCCAGCATCCGCGCATTGCGGACGGCCGCATGTGGCTGCAGATCGACGACCTGGGCCAGCGCGCCGCGCGCCATTTCCGCAGCTTTGTTCCCGAGTTCGGCCGCTACCAGGCGCTGCGCCAGCAGCTGCTACAGGACTGGCGCTCGCGCGTGCGGGTGGAGGAATTCAAGGCCCGGCCGCTGTCGTCCTTTGTGCGCAACCGGCTCATCAACGAGATCTACCTGCCCGTGATCGGGGACAACCTGGCCAAGCAGATCGGCGTGGCCGGCGAGAACAAGCGCACCGACCAGATGGGCCTGCTGATGATGATCTCGCCGCCCGGCTACGGCAAGACCACGCTGATGGAGTACGTGGCCAACCGGCTGGGCCTGATCTTCATGAAGATCAACGGCCCGGCGCTGGGCCACTCCGTGCGCTCGCTGGACCCGGCCCAGGCGCCGGACGCCACGGCGGCCAAGGAGCTGGAAAAGCTCAACCTGGCGCTGGAGATGGCCAACAACGTGATGCTGTACATCGACGACATACAGCACACGCACCCCGAGTTCCTGCAGAAATTCATCTCGCTGTCGGACGGCACGCGCCGCATCGAGGGTGTGTGGAAGGGCCAGACCCGCACCCACGACATGCGCGGCAAGCGCTTTTGCGTGGTCATGTCGGGCAACCCCTATACCGAGTCGGGCGAGGTCTTCAAGATCCCCGACATGCTCGCCAACCGGGCCGATATCTACAACCTGGGCGACGTGCTGGGCGGCATGCAGGAGGTGTTCAAGCTCAGCTACATCGAAAACAGCATGACCTCCAACGCCGTGCTCGCGCCCATGGCCACGCGCAGCCTGCAGGACCTGTACCTGCTGCTGGACAAGGCGCAGGGCCGGGATGTCTCGGGCAATGCGCTGTCGCACGACTATTCATCGGCCGAGCTGCGCGAGATCGAGGCCGTGCTGGCCCGCATGGTGCAGGTGCGCGAGCTGGTGTTCAAGGTCAACCAGCAGTACATCCAGAGCGCCGCGCAGGACGACGGCTACCGCACCGAACCCGCCTTCAGGCTGCAGGGCAGCTACCGCAACATGAACAAGCTGGCCGAAAAAATCACCCCGGTGATGAACGACCAGGAAATGCAGCAGATGCTGGCCGACCACTACCAGGGCGAAGCGCAGATGCTGACCACGGGCGCCGAGGAGAATCTGCTCAAGCTCGCCGAGCTGCGCGGGCAGATGAGCGATGAGGACAGCGCCCGCTGGCAGCAGATACGCCAGCAGTTCCTGCGCCGCCAGGCCGCAGGCGGCGCCAATGCCGACGCCGCCACGCGCGTGACGGCACAACTGGTCGACCTGGTCGCCGCCACGCGCGAGGTGGCCCAGTCCCGCCAGCAGGCGATGCAGGAAGACGCCGCCGCCGACCAGATCCACGCATCGACGGCGGCCGCGCAGGCCGCCGCCAGGGACGCGGACCAATCCCGGACGCTGCAGGCGCTTCAGGCTCTGCTGGCGCGGCTGCTGCAGGCGCAAAGCGCGGCAGGCGACTCGCTGCACGGCATACGCGAGCTGATGGCGCAAAAGTTGGCCAGCGAGCCTGCTGGCCCCCATGCCGGCGCCCCGTCGGATACGCAGGAGGCCCAGAACAGGCAGGCCCTTGCCCACATGCTGGGCCAACTGCTGACCCGCTCGCTGACCGAGTCCCTGGAGCCCGTGGTCACGCACCTGGATCAGGCTCGCCGCCAGCAACTGGGCCTGCACCGCGTACTGATGCAGGTGGCCACGCGCATGCAAGAGCAGATCGACGCCCAGCGCGCGGGCCGTCCCGTTCCGGCTGCGGGCGCCATACGCTCCGAGGAAATCGACAAGGCCTTCGAGCGCATGCAGCGCGGCGACGTGCCGCCTGCGGCCTAGGCGCTGCGCCCGGGGGAGGGCGCATCGGGAAAGGCTGGGGGCGCCTTGTCGGCCCTGCCTTTGCATGTGCCGGCGGCCATCGGAAGTCTGCACGCACTGATCCGTCATCGGACATCCCGATGTCCCGGAAGTTGGGTCGTCACCTACAACCCGGGGCGCGTCGCGCCCCGATGCTGGGACGGCGAGTGCGCTGCGGCGTGCGCGCCCCACGAACGAGCCAACACGATGGACGCCCCATGGAACACAACCCCCAGCTTTCCGTTTCGCGCAGGGACCTGCTGATTGCAGGTGCCTCCACGGCTGCGGCAACTGCCGTGCCCCTGCCGGCCGGTGCGCAGATGCAGCCTCCCTCCCCACCCGGCGTTCCCGATCCGCCCCGGTTGCCCGTCACCCTGCAGGTGAACGGCAGTGCGCACCGCCTGGACCTGGACACCCGCACCACGCTGCTCGACGCCCTGCGCGAGCATCTGCACCTGACCGGCACCAAGAAAGGCTGCGACCATGGCCAGTGCGGGGCCTGCACGGTGCTGGTCAATGGCCGGCGGGTGGTGTCCTGCCTGAGCCTGGCCGTGATGAACCAGGGCGCCGCCGTGACCACCATCGAAGGTCTTGGCACGCCGCAATCCCCGCACGCCATGCAGGCGGCCTTCGTGCGGCACGACGGTTTCCAGTGCGGCTACTGCACGCCGGGGCAGATCTGCTCTGCCGTGGGCGTGCTCGACGAGATCCGGCAAGGCATGCCTAGCCATGCCAGCGAAGACATCGTCGCCCAGCCCCTGGTGTCGGCCCATGAACTGCGCGAACGCATGAGCGGCAATCTGTGCCGCTGCGGGGCGTATTCCAACATCGTCGATGCCATCACCGAAGTGGCGGGGGAGGGGCGGACATGATTGCCTTCACCTACGAACGCGCCCAATCCCCCGCGCAGGCTGCAGCCGCCGTGGCGGCCCGGCCGGGCGCCTGCTTCATCGCCGGGGGCACGAATCTGCTGGACCTGATGAAGCTGCAGATAGAAACCCCCGTGCATCTGGTCGATGTGAACGGCACCGGCATGGACACGGTGGAGCCCACCGCGCAGGGCGGGCTGCGCATAGGCGCGCTGGTGCGCAACAGCGACCTGGCCGCCCATGCGCGCGTGCGGCGCGACTACGGCGTGCTGACGCGCGCCCTGGTGGCCGGCGCCTCGGGCCAGTTGCGCAACATGGCGACCACAGGCGGCAATCTGCTGCAGCGCACCCGCTGCGCGTATTTCTACGACACCAACATGCCATGCAACAAGCGCGTGCCGGGCAGCGGCTGTTCGGCCATTGCCGGCGCGAGCCGCCAGCATGCGGTGATCGGCGGCAGCGAGGCCTGCATTGCCACCCACCCCAGCGACATGGCCGTGGCGCTGCGCGCGCTGGACGCCACGGTGGAAACCATCCGGGCCGACGGCAAGGCCCGCGTCATTCCCATTGCCGACCTTCACCGGCTGCCCGGCAGCTCGCCCCATATCGAGACGGAGCTGCAGGCCGGCGAACTGATCACCGCCGTCACGCTGCCGCCGCCGCTGGGCGGCAAGCACATCTATCACAAGGTGCGCGATCGCGCCTCCTACGCCTTTGCCCTGGTATCCGTGGCTGCCATCGTGCAGCCCGACGGCAGCGGGCGCGTGGCCCTGGGCGGCGTGGCGCACAAGCCCTGGCGGCTGGAGGCGGCCGAAGCGTTGATGCCGCAGGGCGCCAGGGCCGTTGCCGACCGCCTGCTGGCAGGCGCCCGGCCCACGCACGACAACGCCTTCAAACTCCCGCTGGCCGAGCGCACGCTCGCCTCCGTGCTGGACCAGGCAAGGAGCTGACGCGATGAAATTCGACACCCCCGCAACCCTCAACCCGATTGACCAGCTCAAGACCATCGGCCAGCCGATGGACCGCATCGACGGCCTGCTCAAAACTACCGGCACGGCGCCGTATGCCTATGAACGGCATGACGTGGTCCAGCACCCGGCCTATGGCTATGTGGTGGGCTCGGCCATCGCCAAGGGCCGCATACGCAGCATCGGGCTGGCGCAGGCAAGCCGCGCGCCCGGCGTGCTCGCCATCGTCACCGCACAGACCGCCGGCAAGCTGGGCCAGGGCAAGATGAATACCGCGCCGCTGCTGGCAGGCCCCCAGGTGGCCCACTACCACCAGGCCGTGGCCCTGGTGGTGGCGGAGACCTTCGAGCAGGCGCGCGCTGCCGCGCAGCTGGTCCGTGTGGACTACGAGCCCGTGGCTGGCGCCTATGACCTGGCCAAGGCCAAGGACTCCGCCGTGCCACCCGACAGCATCAATGGCGATGCGCCGGATACGGCCATTGGCGACTTCGACGGCGCGTTCGCCTCTGCCTCTGTGAAGGTGGACGCCACATACACCACGCCCGACCAGTCGCACGCCATGATGGAGCCCCATGCCACGCTGGCCGCATGGAAGGGCGACCAGCTCACGGTATGGACCTCGAACCAGATGATTGCCTGGGGCCAGGGCGAGCTGGCAAAGACGCTGGGCATTCCCAAGGACAAAGTGCGCCTGGTCTCGCCATTCATTGGCGGCGGCTTTGGCGGCAAGCTGTTCCTGCGGGCCGATGCGCTGCTGGCCGCACTGGGTGCCCGCGCGGCAGGCCGGCCCGTCAAGGTCGCGCTTCAGCGCCCGCTGATGGCCAACAACACCACGCACCGCCCGGCCACCATCCAGCGTGTGCGCATCGCGGCAGGGCAGGACGGCAGGATCACCGCCATCGGCCACGAAAGCTGGTCGGGCGACCAGCCCGGAGGATCGGCGGACGGTGCCGTGGACCAGACCCGCCGCATGTATGCCGGCACCCATCGCATGACCGCCACGCGCCTGGCCGTGCTGGACCTGCCCGAGGCCAATGCCATGCGCGCCCCCGGCGAAGCCACGGGGCACATGGCCCTGGAGGTTGCCATGGACGAGCTGGCGGAAAAGCTCGGCATCGATCCCGTGGAGCTGCGCATTCGCAACGACACCGAGGTGGTGCCGGACAGCGGCAAGAAGCCGCAACCCAAGGCGAAGGAGGGCACGCCTGCCCATGAGCACAAACCGTTTTCCCGCCGTGAGTTCGTGCAGTGCCTGCGCACGGGCGCCGAGCGCTTCGGATGGAGCCAGCGCAATCCCCAGCCGGCCCAGCAACGCGATGGCCGCTGGCTGGTCGGCCTGGGCATGGCCGGCGCCTACCGAGGCGCCCCTGTCATGAAGTCCGCCGCCCGCGTGCGCCTGGACAGACAGGGCATGCTCACCGTGGAAACCGACATGACCGACATCGGCACGGGCAGCTACACCATCATTGCCCAGACGGCGGCCGAGATGCTGGGCCTGCCGCTGCAGCAGGTGCACGTGCGGCTGGGCGATTCCGGCTTTCCCGTGTCGGCCGGTTCCGGCGGGCAATGGGGCGCGGCCAGTGCCACCTCCGGCGTCTATGCCGCCTGCGTGAAGCTGCGCGAGGCCGTGGCGCGCAAGCTGGGCATGGACCCGGCGACGACCGAGTTCTCGGATGGGCATGTGCAGGCGGGCGGCAAGCGCCGGGCCCTGGCCAGCGCTGCCGGCGACGCCGACCTGACGGCCGAGGATGCCATCGAATTCGGTGTGCTCGACAAAAAGATGCAGCAATCCACCTTTGGTGCGCACTTCGTGGAGGTCGCCGTGGACGCCTTCACCGCCGAGGTCCGCGTGCGCCGCATGCTTGCCGTTTGCGCTGCGGGCCGCATCCTCAATCCCAAGACAGCCCGCAGCCAGGTCATAGGCGCCATGACCATGGGCGTGGGAGCGGCCCTGATGGAAGAGTTGGCCGTGGACACGCGCCTGGGCTATTTCGTCAACCATGACCTGGCAGGCTACGAGGTGCCCGTGCATGCCGACATTCCGCACCAGGAAGTGATCTTCCTGGACGAGGTCGATCCCATGGCCTCGCCCATGAAGGCCAAGGGCGTGGGCGAGCTGGGCATCTGCGGCGTAAGCGCAGCCATTGCCAACGCCATCTACAACGCCACCGGCGTGCGCGTGCGTGACTATCCGGTCACGTTGGACAAGCTGCTGGCAGGGATGGGGCGGCTGACATAGGAAGGGAAGGGCGGTTGGCATGGTGGCGGTCATTCGGTGACCACAGGGCCAATGCCATCCCTGCATTCTTCTGCCCGGCGCTGATCCTCCCCACTGCAGCCTATGACCTCCTACCTGCCAAATACAACCTTCGTTACGGAGGCACAAGACCCTCATGTGCTTTCGCTGATGGTTCCACTCAGGCTGGGAGAACCCCGCCAGACCCGATTCTGAAAACTGAATTTTTCATGGCGGACCATTTACTGTCGAGGCGCACTATTCGATGTCCCTGCGATACTGACCAGGTGTCACCCCCAATTGCTGTCGGAAGGTGCGATTCATGTGGGTTTGGTCAGAAAATCCACAAGCACTAGCAACCTCGGAGAGCGTCATTTCGCCATTTTTAATGAGTGCCTTGGCCTGTGCAACCCGCAGATTCTGCCGATACTGGTGGGGTGTTAGATGCAAGGTTCGTGTAAATCGCTGGAAGAGTGCGGTACGGCTCAAGCCAACATATGCAGCCAATTCTCCGAATGTGAAAGGCCGCTCCAGGTGGGAACGCATATATTCTTCCACTTTTTTGAGTTGAGACGCTGACAGCCGTACATCGGCATGAGGGGGCCTCTTGCTGTCAAGCACACAGTGTCGCTGGAGGATATGGCTGCCAATTGCGCGCGCGAGGTACTCGCTGCGCCAGTCCTGATATATACCCTCCAAAAGCATCTGCTTGGTCGCGCGCATCAGTTGCGACAATATGGGGTCGGTGGCACCGAAAGAAGCCTTGTAGCGGAATTCCACCTTTCCTGAGTCGTATATGTCTTCAGCAACTTCCCTGAGCACACTGTCCTTCAGGAATAAATGCAGCATGCGAGGATTGTTGTCTATCGTATCGACGACGACCTCGCCGGGCGGAGTTATGACAAGCGCCTGAGGGTCAAGCAAGCCTGCAAAACTTGCCTCCTGCGTATTCCGCTGAATGTCTGCTGGAGTCAGTGCCATCGCAATCCATATGCTGGAGATCGGCCGGTGCTCAATGGTGTGCGGTGACTCCTGAGTGATCGCTGCCGCTAAATCGCCCCAACCGTACCCTTCACTGGAATGAAGGATCTTGATGCCATCAATCAGCGGCAGTGAAGTTTCCTCCAGTCTATATTCAAGCGCGGACCATGACTGCGTGCGCAGGCGTGAGGAAGAAGCCGATTGCTGCGGAGGATCCCAAATGCCTGAATAACTGTTTTTCTTACTGCATTTTTTCATGGCTTTTCTGATGATTGCCTGTTGATTTCCCATGGAGGCTGTTGCACGGATCTTGTGGATATATATGGTACTGTGGAAGTTTGGTATTGCTCAAGAGTGATCTGTCCAATAAGGTGCATCGGTTTCATATTCAGGAAGATCATCAGAAATATGTACGATAAATCAATAAGCAGTACGGATATACTTTTTTTTACAGAATTCATCACCAATAATCGCTGGCAGGGCCTGAGCTGTAGTCCAGGTGCTGAGCAGGTGATTGGGAATGATCTTCTTGGCTTTGGGAATTGCTGTTCTTTTTTGTGCTTTGGCTTGCATGCGCAGCTAACGAAATGGCTTGTCGCCGATCAAGAAATTGCAGCGAAGTGAATATCTCTCGACTGAAAACTGCATATTTCAAATGTTCAATGGAGGGAGATGGAATGTATTTCTTGATTCTATTGGGTGCAGTTGTTTCAGCATTGAAATTAATGCAGATCGAACCAGTCGTGGATTGGTCGTGGTACTCGTTGAGTATGGTTTTTGGATTTATGTTGTTGTGGTCGATTCTGGCGACTTTTCGCAAAAATAGGAAAATAAGCGAAGCAACACGCAACCAAAAAGATGTCAACTCAAATCGTCCGGAGCAATCGGGGGTAGACGCTTGGGAGAATCTTCATGAATGGGAAAGGAATAGAAAATAAAAATTATGACAATGACGGGGTTTTTAATTCCGGCGCCAACAGTACCCACATGATTGATCCGGAAACTTGGGTTGAAGAATGTACTTTACGCACAGGCTCCTTAGCCCCTATAAGAATTTTCTTATTTTGAGATTTGCGATGGGAGTTTTCCGTGTTTTCGCTTAAATTCGCGCCCTGAATTTAATAAAAACTGAGTACCAATGCATAAGAGTGAGTGTGTGAGCGGCTTCACACTGATCGAAATTCTGATCGTCATAGCCATGATGGCCATCCTGATGGCAATCGCCTTGCCCAGCTATAGCGACTACCTCAAGCGCGGGCGCATCGTTGATGGCCTGGTGCCTCTTGCGGACATGGGGGCCAAGCTGGAGCAGTATTTCCAGGACCACCGCACGTACACCGGTGCCTGCTCGGCGGACTCGATCGCGCCGTTGCCTGCGGAAACCAGCCACTTCGAGTACACCTGCGCCCTGACCGAAACACCCCCGAAGGTCACCGCCTCGGGCAAGGGCAGCATGAGCGGCTTTGTCTTCACCCTTGACACCCAGGGCGTGCGCAAGACCGCCGAAACGCCTGCTGGCTGGACGAAGCCCACAGCCAATTGCTGGTCTTCACGCAAGGATGGAAGCTGCTGATGCGCCGCGCCGAACAGGGTTTCACCCTTATCGAGATGCTCGTGGGCCTGGGTCTCACAGTCTTCTTCATGCTGATGACGCTGCCCAGCGCCAGTGCCTACCTGACCGACGCACGCATCCGCGCAGCGGCGCAGGCCTACTACAGCGACGCACAGCTTGCGCGCGCCGAGGCTGTACGTCGCAATGCCGAGGTACGGCTCCTGCTGACCGATGATCCCCGCGCTCCCACTGCCAGTGTGAATGGCCTTGGCTGGGTATTGCAGGCAGGTCCGCAGGGAGTCGACTGGAGCACGTTCGAGGAAGCGGAATGGGTCGGCAGCAAAGATCCTGAGGATGCACGAACAACGGGACTGCACGTGGCGGCCAACGAGGCCGTCGTGCTGTTCGACGGCCAGGGTGCGGCCTCCGTCAACCAGATCGTCAAATTCCTGGGCCCCGTAGCGGACAACTGCTATCCGCAGGGTCCCCGCTGCCTGCATGTCGTCATATCGCGTGGCGGACAGGTTCGTTTGTGCGATCCAGGCATTTCACAAGAGGGAGATAACCGCACATGCTGACCTCGCCCGCCAGTACAGGCACAAGACAGGGCCGCAACCAGCACGGCATTGCGCTGCTCGAGTCACTTGTATCCATCATCATCGTCATGACTGGCATCCTCGGAATCGCCGGACTGACCATGAAGTCCGCGACCTGGGCCGGCCATGCGCAGTACCGCACGGAGGCGGGCATGTTCGCTTCGCAGATCGTGCGGCTGATCGAACTCAAGGTGAGTCGCAGCTCGCCAGAAAATCTGGCGACCTCGCTTGCGGCGTTCCAGCACCAGCCCGGTGGCGAGATGTGCAGCTTCAGCGGCAATAGCGCAGGAGACTCCACGTTCAACAGCGTTCTCAAAGCCGCGCGGGGTGAGAAATCCAACGTACATGGCCTACCTGGCGCCACGGCCGCCATGCAGCAAGTGAAGGTTGATACAGCGAACGACAACCAGATCACGGTCACGCTGTGCTGGCAAGGGCCCAATGATCCGGCCGTGCGCAACTACCAGATCCAGGCCTTCGTGCACTAGGGAATGCCAATGCACAAACGCAAGCTCCCATGTGGAACGCCGCCGGTAATGGGTCGGTCCCTCGGCTTTTCCCTGATCGAAATCATGGTGGGGCTGGCCATAGGTCTGGCCAGCATGCTGGCCATCTACCAGTTGTATGCAACGTCCGAAGGGCGGCGGCGCACCATCGTCTCGATCAGTGAAGCGCAGACGGCAGGCTCCATGGCGTTGTTCGCCATTGAACGCGACATTCGCTCGGCAGGGCTGGGGTTTGCAAGCATCGACCCCCGCTATCTCAACTGCTCGGTGAAAGCGTACAACAGCAAACGCAGCACGCCCGCTTTCGAATTCCCGCTGCTACCTGTGCGCATAGCAGACGGGAGAATCTGGGTACTGACCGGCTCTTCCAGCAATATGTTTGCTGGCGCCCGCTATGTGAGCAGCAGTGGCGGTGAATTCAAGATGGAGAAATCCAATGCAGGCTTCCAGGCCGGCGATGTGATCCTGGGCACCAGCGACAGCTTCACCAACAATTGCCTGCTGATGGAAGTGACCGCCGGCGCCGACACGACGTCCACCACGGCAGCCGCCAACAAAAACAAGGTCCATCGAAAGGCCGGCACCTACCAGGATTTTTACCAAGGCAAGGAGGTCGAGGCCACGCGCAATGATGGCGCTCACATCGGCCTCCTGGATTCGAGCAAAAGCAGTCTGGGCGAGGGCATGCTCTACAGCCTGGGGCCGGAGCCCACCCTCACCGTCTGGAGCTTGGACGGCAAGAGGCAGCTGACCCGCTACAACCTTCTCGATGAAACCGAGACGGACAAGGTCGCCGTGGCCCAGGACATATTTCAACTTCAGGCTGAATACGGCTATGACGCCAACGCCAATGGCGCGATCGATGAAGAAGTCGAATGGACCGCCTCGCTTTCCCCCGACACGACCAGGTGGGAGCAGGTTCTTGCCGTGCGTGTCGCGGTCCTGATGCGTATTCCGCACTACGAAAAAGACAAAGTCACCAACTCCGCACCCCGCTGGGCCAACGGCACCAAGCAATTCGGCATGGGGGACGCGGATGAATGGATGCACTACCGCTACCGGGTATACGAAAGCATTGTCCCGCTGCGCAACACGCTATGGGGCCAACAGTTATGAAAGCCGTGCATTCACCTACCCATCGCGCCAGGCAGGCCCCGCAACGCGGTGTCATCCTTCTGGTCGCACTGATCGTGCTGCTGGTGATGACGCTCACCGGCCTGGCCGTGGTGCGCACCTCCACCCAGGGCGCCAGCATGGCAGGCAGCCTTGCGCTCAAGCAAGGGGCCACATCGGGTGCCGACTTGGGGCTGGAGAGAGGCATGGCCCAGCTCGATGCGCTGTACTCCGCTGGCAGTGCGACGCTGGAGGCCGACGCCGGCGGTGGCTACTTCGCCAGCCATGACCCCAGGGCGCCGCTGGATTGGAGCCAGGCCAAGCTGGTCGCCGAAGACGATGGCCTGGGCAACAGGGTGGAATTTCTCATTCACCGGCTGTGCAGGAATGCGGGCCGCTGGGATGCGCCTGGCCAAAGCTGCGTGCTGCCGCAGGAGCTGGATTGCCCAGGCTCCTCAGAGACGGCGGGCAGTGTTTCCTCTTGCAACGCCCGCCCCATGTACCGCATCACGGCACGAGCCACGGGCCCGCGCAGCACCCAGAGCCGGGTGCAGATGACCGTGTATTGACCGTGTATTGACCGTGTATTGACCGTGGGTGGCGGCAAAACAGAGGCCGTGGACAGCTCGGCATGCATGAAGAACAACAGACAGACACTCGGATCAACCGAGATTGGACAAGGGAGGCTTGAGATGCACCAGAAACTGACGTATAGGCTACGGCCATTCGTAGCGGCGTCGCTGGCTGGACTCATCGGTTTGGGCATGCTGGTCTTTGCTGGCCGCATGGCCGTGGCCGACGCTCCGGCCCAGGATGTCGTTCAGATATCGGATACGCCGCTGGGCATCATGGCCGATCAGAACAAGCCGAACGTGATGCTGCTTCTGGACACCTCCGACTCCATGAAGTGGACTCACATGCCCGACGACTGGGAACAGGACACCACCACCTACTTCCCCGCTGGCTACAAAAGTGCGCTATGCAATACGCTGTACTACAACCCAAAAACTACCTATGAGCTGCCCAAGAGGCCTGATGGCCGGGATATGGACGCACCTGCGTTTGAGAATGCATGGAAGGATGGCTACGACCAGTCTCTGGGTACGGTAGACCTGTCCAGGAATTTTCAGGCTTACGACAACGACACCCGCCGCAGGGCGCTTATTGAAGATCCCGCCCAGCCAGCCTATTTCTTTGAGTGGCGTAATTACTACGCTGCAGGCGCAAGACCGGAGCCCCACTTTGAGGAGCCGTCCGAAGATATCGGTGTTTGCAACAAAATCAGCAGCAGTAATCCGAACTATAACTCAGTGCGAGTGGACGACGGGAAACTGGGCATCGACGTTTCCAGTCCCAACATCTATGGGGGCGGTGGTCCGGACGGATATTGGACACGCCGTTCCATACCTGACGCCCAGAAGCAAAACTTCGCCAATTGGTATAGCTATTACCGCACGCGCATCAATATGGCCAAGTCGTCGGTCAGCCTGGCTTTTTCCACACTTAACGACAATTTCCGCATCGGCTTTCTGACCGTGGCCAACCCCGGTGCCGGGGAGCACAGCAAGTTTCTACCGGTAAATGATTTCAACATAGAGGGCAAGCGACAGTGGCTCGAGGCCATACAGACGATCAAGACTGGCGGCTCCTCGCCAGCCCGCGAGGCGCTGGCCCGTGTAGGCCGCTACTATGCAGGCCAAAGCGACAGCATCAATGCCAGCATGACGCCCTTCGTCGATCCCGTGGTGTCGGCCTGCCAGCGGCATTACGCTATTGTTACAACTGACGGATACTGGAACATCGGGCAAGAGAGCGCAGGGCCTGTGGAGATCGATGGCACAACCCTGGTAGGCCAGCAGGACGGCCCGCCGGCATCGCTGACCGATGCCGATGGTCTGCGGCCACGGCCCATTTTCGATGGCTCGGTCGGCGGCACAAAAGACATACACGATGCCAGCGTCAGCTATCGGTTGGCACAGTGCAGACTGGGCTGGAAGGTAACGACGCCAGGCGGCGGCACCAAGACCGAGACCACCTACAAAAAGATCGTCAAGAAGGACGTTCTCAAGAAACAGTGGAACACCGCCACTCTCCAATGGGCAAAGAAAACCACGAATACGCTGCAAGAGCATTTCGGAAAAATCGGCGACAGAGAAGAGGAACTCAAACAGCCCAAGCGCGTCCGCACCTATTGGAACTCGCAAGGGACACACAGGGTCACCAGCAAGCGCTACAGACAATTGCTTACCTGGGACTATGTCACCAAGACGCAATACCGATTCAGGGCCACAACCACCTGGAGCACGGAAACACAGACGCCATGGGCTTCGGCCCTGGCCATACAGACCCGGCAAAAGCGCTATTTTTACTGGTACAAGAACCCTGCCGTGGGCGAACAGGACCTCAAGACCACCGACAAAAAGGTGTGCGATCAATTTGCAGGCGGCTGCAGGCTGGAGGGCAGCGACCAGTGGAGCGTGGTGCAGTCCTGTTCTTCCGGCACAGACGGATTCTTCAAGGTCGAATGCGACACCCCTCCGCCCGTACCAGTCAGCGCAAAGGATTTTTGTGGCAGGAATGGCCAGTATGTGGAGGGACTGGGGCGCATCCAATGCGACGGTACCTGGGTCGCGCCTTATTCAGGGCCTGTTGCCTCTTGCGGGGCCATTCACCCGGACCTGCAGCGCGATATTCTGGCTGCATCGCAAGGCCATGCTGGCAATCCTCTTTCAATGGTGCAGTTCTCCAACTGCAACAGCGGGCACAGGGAAGAAAAATTCGTCACAGCCGACGAATGCAAATCGGTGCCGCCCAGCAAGGACAACGGATTCAAGACGACCAGTTGCATGAGAGTGACGGCCGGATCGGTCACGGACAATAGCTGCCAGATTACGACAACCCCTGTGCTGGATGCATCCAGCAACAACCTGTATTCGGAATGCACAAAGTCTTCTGGCCAGGAGTGGACGGCAGTCTGTACCCCGGGTCCCATTCCCGACACATCGGTGCGAATGAATACCCAGTGCGGCAGCCGTGGAGACCCTGTGGTCGCGACTGTTCCTCCGAGCTCTTGCAAACCCGGCGCCAATACGAACGGATATTTCTATGAATGCACGCCCTTGCCGAGCACTTGGAGCGGTCCGGTTCAACCGGGCTATTACACCTGCCGGACAGACGCTTCGGCGGGCCTGACCTGTGAGCAAAAATACAGTGACTGGCGGCCTGCGGAGACTTGTCCGGCTGACGAGGCTCCCTCGGCAAGCAATGGCTGGATCGGCCGCGAGTGCAAAAACAAAGGCGAAGTCCAAGACCCGCCATCGTGCAAGCCAGCGCCAGGCAAGGAGGGCATTGCGCTCCCGGTGGGCGGCCCCAGGGCTCCAGGCACCTGCACGCCACAGGCCGCCACGGCAGAAAATGGCTGTATTTACAGCATTTGTGATATGCATACCCCCGATCCGACGGACGTTGCAACGAATCAGTGCACTTCCAGCGCCCCTTCGGCGGCCAATAACTGGACGCAGACCACATGCACCAATGTCTCCGAGCCAGGCAAATCCGTGCCATCCTGCTCGGAATCATCGATAGACTTCAAGAGCGTTTCAGGCTGTAAAAGCAATTCCGATGCCACGGACATGGCCTTCGGCACCTGCGAATCTTCGCTGCTTGGGCTGGATGGGGGCGGGAAGCCAACGCAAGCCAATGGCTGGACCACCAGCAGTTGCAGCAAGGTCGATGAAGGAGCGGGCGGACTGAGCTACTTGCAGTCCGAAGCGGACTTTGCGGCTTGCGAGGCCGGCAAGGGCACGACTGACAATGGTGTCGAAATCCAGTGTATCAAGGACGGCCCCCACACAGTCGCAGTGGTTCAGGGCGAAGGCTGTATCCCAGGCTACAACGCGAGCACGGGAAAGGTGACGGACTGCGCAGGCGTGGACCAGCCCACAAGCGAAATCGTGGCCGACAAGCCCGCCAATTGCCCGGCGGCGACCTGCGGGGAGGTTTTTGGCCGGAAGAAGATCTACGAGGGCTGGTATTGGTCCGACAAGAAGATAATGACGGGCACGATCGAGACGGGAACATCGTCGACGGGTAGCCGGGTTCCTTTCAGCGGTGACTTGGAGTCTCCTCCGAGATGCTATTCACCTGAGGAATGGGTTGCACTGGATCCGCTTGAACAGCCCCCGAAAGGGCGGCCGCAGCCAGGTACGCCGCCATGGACAAAGCTTCCCGCGACCCACACGGCCTGTGGCAGGCTCCCCTGCGAAGAGTTGAATATGCAAGACGCCAAAGGGGGGAGCACAAACTCGCTGGCCGACGTGGCCCAGTACTACTATGCTACCGACCTTCGCCCTGACAGCGACGATGTGGTGAAGCCCGCAGGTAACGGAGCCGAGGATGACAAGGCTACATGGCAGCACATGAGCACCTATGTGATTGGCATGGGCGTTTCGGGGACACTCAAGTACGACAAGAACTACAAGAATGGCGCGGGCGATTTCGCCGACCTGCGCACGGGCAGGAAGACCTGGCCGATCTGGCCCACTGAGGGCACGTCGAGCTACGAGCAACGGCAATCCATCGATGATTTCTGGCATACCGCCGTGAATGGCCGGGGCCTGTACTTCAGTGCCAATGATCCCAAAGCCATTGAGGCCGGCCTGAGCGAGGTGTTTACCGACATCCGCGCCGCCATGGGGTCCGGAGCCAGCGTGGCGGTGTCCTCTGCACTGGTAAGTGCCGACAGCAACTACGCCTATGGCGCCACCTACAAGACCGGCCGATGGTCCGGCGATCTGCTGGCCTACAAGATTGATCCGCAATCTGGCCAGCGCACACAGATCGATGGCTGGTCGGCACGTGCCAGGCTCGATGCCCGTGATCAGGCCGACGACCCCCGTACGATTTATTTCATGGACGGCAATACGCGAAAGCCATTCACATGGAGCCAACTGGGCAGCCTGCAAAGCAACTTCAGTGGCAAAAATGCCTCGAGCCGCCTGGCGCAGTACGACCAGATGTCGCAAGCGCAAAAGCAGGAGGCTCTGGGCCAGAATCTGGTGAACTTCATCCGCGGCGACCAGAGCAAGGAAGGCTTCACCAAGGACCACAATAGCAAGCTGTACCGTACGCGCGAGAGCAGGCTGGGGGACATCATCGGCTCCCAGCCGCTGTATGTGGGGGCCCCACAGCGCAAGTACCAGGACGCAGGCCATAGCGCCTTTCGGCTGGCCCAGCGCGGCCGCACGCCGATGGTGTATGTGGGTGGCAACGATGGCATGCTGCATGCCTTCTATGCCGAGGTGGACCCGGCTGCCACTGGCACCGAAGGCCAAAAGCTGGTGCAGACAGCTGCACGCGAAGCCTGGGCCTTTGTGCCAACGACCGTGATGCCAGAGCTGCCCAGGCTGGCCAGCATCAGCTATGAAGGCGGTCACCGCTACTTCGTGGACGGATCCCCGGTGATGGCCGACATCCAGGCCGGTGGCACCTGGAAAACCATCCTGGTGGGTGGATTCAACAAGGGCGGCAAGGGCTACTATGCGCTGGATATCACCAACCCGCAGGACCCCAAGCCGCTATGGGAAATCAACAGCACGACCCTCTCCACCATGGGCCATAGCTTTGGCCGACCACTGGTATCAAAGCTGCCAGACGGCCGCTGGGCAGTGTTCCTGACCTCGGGCTACAACAATAGTGACGACAAAGGGTATCTCTATGTGCTTGATGCCAACAACGGCAGCATCATCCACACGCTTGGCACGGAAGGCAGCGGCCTGAGGGAGATCAACAACTACGTGCGCAACCCAGCCATCGACAACACCACCCAGTTGCTGTACGGCGGCGATCTGGAAGGCAATATCTGGCGCTTCGAGTTCAAAAAGGACGGCTCAGCCAAGGATGCGAAGAAGGTCGTTCAACTCGTGGACGATAGCAGCAAGCCCCAGCCCATCACCACGCGCCTTGAACTGGTACCCACTTCTGCGGCGACCGAGAGGCCGCGCATCCTGGTGGGAACCGGCAGGCTGTACGGTTCATCCGATCTTGCAGACAAGAGTACGCAAAGCGTCTATGGCTTCGATGACAACATGGACGGCATTTCGGGGGAATCGCTGCGCAGCCGGCTCAAGCAGATGCTGCTGGAACCCAGTACCGGTGCGGGCGGCCAGCGCACGCGTACGATTAAGTGCCTGGGCAGTTCGACTGACTGCAAGGATGATGCCAAGGGCTGGTACGTAGATTTGCCCGACTCAGGCGAACGCGTGAATATCGACATGCGGGTGGTCAACTCAACCTTGGTCATCGCCAGCAACGTGCCTTCACCCGATGTATGCCTGGCAGGAGGTTATGGCTGGATCAATTATCTGGACTTCAACACTGGCCAGGCCGTGATCCAAGGGGCGGATGGCAAGGGCGATGCATCGACCATGGTGGATGGCTCAACGATCTCGGGACATGCCACCACCATCTCTGGCGATGGCAAGGCAACCGATCACATATCCACGACCGGCGTCAGGGACAAGCCGTTGGACATTGACATTCCCTATGCTGCGCCCAAGCCGTTGGGTAGACGCATCAGCTGGCGTGAGCTGGTGAAATAAGCGTTGGGGAGTACCGGGAGCCCAGCGCAAGAAGCAGCTCCTGGTGAATTTGTTGTCGCAATAGCAGGCTGGACGGCCTTGCCGACCTGCGCGACCCCAAGCTTTGCTCATCGCTTGCATTGCCTAGCTCGCCCAGGAGGGGGGTCACGCGCTGGATGAAGTGCAGCACATCCGCCATGGTGGCGCCGGCCTGGTCGGCCACCCAATGTGGGCCACCTCGCTCCTCAAGGAGACAAAAAAGGGCCGGTGTCAAGTCTTTTATGCGGCTCACGCAAAACTTGAAACTGTATATGAGACAGCAGGTTAGCTCGTTCTTAGGCTGCTTTGCAGAGGTGCGACTTCGTGGTCTAGGAGCCACATAGGAGCGTCGCAGTGGCAAGCCATGTCGCGTTGCATCGGTATCGAAAACCGATGGACATTGCGAACAGCAGGTTGTCAGCATAGCCCAGTTCTTCACATCCCAGCTTGACCCATGGCTTGACTCCCAAACTCTTTCATAGAATAATTGATGTCATATTTTTTAACTGACATCGTGTTTTATGGCATCAGAAACCATTCCAAGACCGGAGCAAGTTCGTGCCGCGCGCAGCTTGCTCGGCTGGTCGCAGCAAGATCTCGCCGCCAAGGCAGGGGTTGCAATCTCCACGATCGCTGACTTCGAACGCGGGCAGCGCAGTCCTATACCAAACAACGCGCTTGCCATCCGTCAAGCGTTGGAAGCGGCGGGTGTGCTATTTACCGAGACAGGCGTTAGTCATGGCTTTCATTGGACGTTCATGACTGAGCGCGGGACGAGTGGCTTGATCGTCACTTTTACCCCCGAAGCGGCCGGGCCAGTGATCGACTTTGCGTCAATCTTTGGCAAAGTCGAGCCTCCAAAGGTTTCGATCGACACAATCCAGTGCGCAACGCCAGAACTCAGGAACAAGGTCCACGATTACGTCGATCGGCATGCGGCTAAAACGCCACATCTGTTCCGCTTGCGCAAGATGCTCGACGACATGCCTGACGGGGAGTTCTTCCTGCTCCTGCCAACGCCGCCGTCCTCAACGGCTGAGCAATTTCGCTATGAGCAGGTACTGCACCAGCTCAATCATCCGCAAGAGCAACCTCTAGATGAACACTTGCAGGTCTTCGGGCGCTTGCTTGAGAAATATGACTTGTGCATGCCTCGAACCGACAAACATTTCAACATCGGCAATGCCAAGAAGGCAGACAGAACTTGTCGATTTTGTGGCAACTCAAGGAAGACTGGAGCACAATTCAATAAGGAGGCCCATGCCATTCCAGCCGCACTGGGCAACAAGTACCTCAAGCTCGCTGACGAATGTGACGATTGCAATCAGTATTTCGGAGACAAGATCGAGCCCACCCTTGTCGAGCTTCTCAATATCCAGCGGGTGTTTCTCGGCATTGAAGCTCGCGGGTCATTGCCTACTGTTAAATTCCCAGGGGGCAGGCTGTTCCGTGATGGCAACAACGACAAGATGATGGTCGTTGTATCCGAGAAAATCTCTGAGGATGCTTCCGGTGTACTGACTGCGCAACTAGGAACGGGAAAACCCATAGTCCCACAGAGTTTCTACCGCGCTCTGAGCAAGATCGCCCTATCTGTTATTCCAGAACAAGAACTTCCTGCACTGGCGAAAACGATCCGTTGGGTACGCTATGGCGAATCTTCCGAAGCTCCTTTGCCGAAGATAGCCGCTGCAGTGGTAATGCTCCCTCCCGACCCATCGGCCCAGATCACTTTGTACATCCGCAAGGAGCCTCATTCGAAGATGCCCCATGTCTTGTGTGAATTCCGACTGGGGTGCTACATGTACGTCTATGCCCTGCCTTTCTCCGAGAGAGATGATGGAAACCTTTTGGGATTCTTCGAGGAAGAGGAATTCAAGCAAACTTTTCGGCACTACGCATCGGTGCCCTCGTGGAGTCAACAGGACTACAGCGGAAACCAGGAAATCCAGGTGCTCCAAAGTATTAGACTGCAACCGAGCAACGCGCCTATTGATGGGCAACCATCCTGATCGCTGATTGCCTAAGCTGCTCTCGTGTCATTCCCTCACTTTGAGAGCCGCTTGAAGTTTCGATCCCCCGCCATGAACGCCTCCAGCATGTGCGGGATCAGCGTCGTGGCATCGACCGCCTCGCCATACGCTTGCGCGTGCAGCGCGGCGTAGCGATCGAGGTCGGCTTTCAAGCTGGCCGGGCAGGCAAAGGTTAGCTTCATACTCTCGGTCTTGGGCAGCGGCCCCAGCCGCAGCTTCTTGGTCGTGCTCATCTGGAAGTCCCCTTGTTGAAGAACAGCGGCTGATAAGGCCGTAACACCAGATCACGGTTCACGATGATGCGCACCGGCAAGCCGGGGCGGCTGGTCAGCGTGGGTTGGATGTTGAGGTTGCGCCGGGTCACTTCCTGGCCGACCTGGTTCACGGTGTCCTGCAAGCTGTCGCGCCCGGCGATGATGATGCGATTGCCGTCCTGGCGGTTCTCGGGTGCGGCCAGTTCGGCACCTACGCCCAGCAGCGTGGTCAGCACGGCACCGGCAAAGATCCGATCCCAATGCCAGTCCACGTCGTCTTCCAGACCCGCATACCCTGCTGGGTCGGTGCCGACCAAGTTGTCGAGCGTCAGCGATGACGTATCGGGCAGGATAATGCGGTTCCACACCACCTGCACGCGGCTCTGTCCGTAGCTGACCTGGCTGTTGTACTTACCCAGGATGCGCGAACCCTGTGGGATCAGTAGGAACTTGCCAGTGGCCGTGTCATAGATCGGCTCCGTCACCGTGGCGATTACGTCGCCCGGCAGATCGGACTTGATGCCCGTGACCAGTGCCCCTGCGATGACCGTTCCGGCCATCACCTGATACGGCGAGGTGGGCATTTGCAGGTTGCCGGAGTTACGGGTTTCCGTAGAGCCGCCTGTCAGGAACGCCTCTTTCTGGTCTTGCCGGTTCTGCACGGCAGTCGGATCAGCAGGCTGGGCCGCCGTCGAGGCTGGGCCAGCGGCCAGTGGATCGAAAGCGGCATTGGCGGCGAAGCCCGGCGTAGCAGCAACCTGCGACTGCGCCACGGGCGCAGCCTGCTGTGAGCCGGTGCGGAAGAATACCGAAGAAGCTGCCGCCGCTTCTTCTTCCTTGCGCAGCGCATCGTTGGGGTCGTAGCCCGGCGCGGCATAGGTGGCGGCAACCGGCTGCTGCGAATTGACGATGGCTGGCCCCAGGTCGCCGGGCAAAGGAGGCCCCAGCTCCGGCACGTCGGGCGGCAGCGCTGGCAACTTGGAATAGTCCGTCGGCAGCGCATCCAGCCCTTCCGAGCGCGACACACGATCCACGTTGTACAGCTCGGTGGATTCGCCCGCGCCGCGTTGCTGCGGTTGCAGAGACCAGATCAGTGCGCCCATCACGCCAACCGACAAGCCGCCGGCGAGGATGGCAAGCGTGCGCCGGTTCAGGCGCGTGACCGGGCGTGGTTGGGCGCGCAGCGCCACCGCCTCGGGTGCCACCTTGTCCACCTGCGGCGCGGCAAAGTTGGGAATGTCATCCTGGCTCATGCTCAGTTCCTCCCGACAATGCCATCCGTGCGCTCGATGCGCACCACGTCGCCCTTATCGGCCCCCAGGCGCAGTTCGGCTGCGCCGAACAGGCGATCCACGATGTAGTACGGCGAGCGGAAGCGATAGTTCACCAGTTGCCCGTCGCCCTGCGCGCCGATGACGAACAGCGGTGGCAGCTCGCCCTGGGCGATGCCGGCCGGGAACTGGATATAGACCTTCTCGCCATCATCGAAGGCGCGCAGCGGCTTCCACGGCGGATTGCTGCCACTGATCGCATAGCGAAAGCGGATGTTCTCCAGCGACAGGCCCGCATCGACCGGAGCGGTAGCGCTGGCGGCTTGGGCCTGGCGCTGCAAGGCCAACATCCGGTCTTTCGGGTAGTCCCAGGACACCGACGCCATCCACGCCCTTTCTGTCGAAGTCAGCTCCAGCAGATAGGTGCGGCGGCTGGTGGTGATGACCAGATTGGTCTTGAGACCGGAACGGATGGGTTTCACCAGCACATTGACGCGCAGATCGGCCCCACTGCCGCTGGAGGTGTCGCCCACGATCCAGCGCACGGTATCGCCCGCAGCGACCGTCACCAGTTCCTCGCCGGGCTGGAGCGCGATCACCGTCACTCGGCCCACGGACGCATAGACCTGGTACAGCGCGCCATCGGTGAACGGCCAGACCTGGATTGCATTGACGTAGCCTTCGCGGGTTGGCGCGATCCGCGCCTCGGCATTGGCGCGAGAAACGCGCACCTTCTCGTCGGCGGGCTCCGGTGCCACCGGGGCCGAATCAACATCGGGCAGCGGCTTCAACTGCGCGGGCAGCGCCAAGGGCTCGGGCACAGCCACGACTTCGATGGGTTTGGGCGGCTCGGGCAATGGCTGCGCCTGCACCGGCTCATCGAGCGAAATGACCGGCGGCGGTTTGCCCTGCGTGGCGCAGCCTGCCAACAGAACAGTCGATGCCAGCAGGATCACCGGCAATGCAGTTTTACGGAAATGTGCATTCATGGTTTGGCTCCTTCAGAAGAATCCAGTTCACGGCTCCACGACAGGCCATTGACGTAGATGCCCAACGGGTTGCGGCGCAGGCGTTCTTCGGTGCGCGGGGTCTGCTGCACGATGGACACCACCGCTGTCCATCGCTCCAGCCCAGCCGCCGCGCCATTGACATAGCGGCGTTCTGTCCAGCGCACGTTGAACGACGCATCGCTGGCGCGAACCACACTGGTGATCTGCACCGTCACCGACTCCTTGCCGATGCGGGCGAACGGGTCGTTGGTGCGGGCGTAGTCATTGAGCACGGCCGCACCCCGGTCTGTGGTGTAGTCGTAGGCATCGAGCCAGTTCTGGCGCACGACGATGGGGTCGATGGACAGCGAGCGCACTAGACCAATCAAGCGCGCGATGTGGTGCGCCGTCTGGGCATCGGTGGGCCGGTACGGCGTGGTCGCTTCGCCCACGGTGCGCACCTGGCCGGACTGATCCACCTCGATGACATAGGGCGTGACGATGGACTGTGCTGAGCGCCACACCAGGCCACCGGCCATCAGCAGCGCGAGCACCAGGCAGCCGAAGGCCATCAGCCGCCAGTTCTTGGCCTGCACGCGGGCCGAGCCAATACGCTCGTCCCACACCTGCGCGGCGGCTTGATACGGGGTGGCAGGCTGCGGCGTATCGGCATAGCGCACCTGCGGTCGTTTGAATCGCATGGAGTTCTCCTTGAAAGTCAGCTATCGGAATCCCGCAAGCTCGGGCCTTGGCCCGAACCGCCGCCGTCGCCACCGCGCAGCGTGTGCGCGGCCGTGGTGGTGGCCTGGGTGAGTCGTTGGCGGCGTTGCAGGCGCTTGGCCCAACTGGGTTGTTCCTGCTTCTGTGCGTTGGCCGTGTCGCCAGCGGCATCGCCTGTGGTGGCCTGCCCGGAACTTGCAGCGCCACCGCCTGAAACACCATCGGTGCCGGAGCCTTGCCAGCCTGCTTTGAATGGCGCGGCCGCCTTGGCTGCCGCCGCTTTGATGCCTGCACCGGCGCGTTGGCCTGCCGCTTGTGCGCCGTCCTTGGCGACACTGCCCAGCCCTGCCATCGCGCCTTTGGCTCCGCCGCCCGCAGCGGCAGAACCGGCCTGAAATGCCGACTTCGCGCTGCCAGCCGCCGAAGTCGCGGCCCGCGCGCCAGCCCCGGCGAGCTTGGCGGCAGCCGGTGCCATGCGTGCCCCGGCCATCACAGCACCGCTCACGCCGGTAGCTGCGGCACCTACGGCAACCGCCGCGCCTGCGGCACCAATCGCAGCACCGGCCATGGCACCGGCACCCAACTGCGGTGCGCCGGATACCAGGCCCGTGGCAATGCCCGGCCCGAAAATCCCCAACGCCAGCAGCGTGAGCGAGGCCAGCATGATGACCACCGCATGGTCGATGGACGGCTCGGCCGGATGTACCTGGAACTCGGCGAACAGACCCGAGCCGATGCCGACGATGACGGCCAGCACCAACACCTTGATGCCCGAGGACACCACGTTGCCCAGCACCTTTTCGGCAAGAAAGCTGGTCTTGTTCCACAGCGCGAACGGCACCAGCACGAAGCCCGCGAGCGTGGTCAGCTTGAACTCGATCAGCGTGATGAAAAGCTGGATCGACAGCACAAAGAAACACAGGATCACCACCGCCCAGGCCAGGAACATGACCACGATGGGCGTCAGATTCACGAACACTTCGGGGAAACCCGCCATATCGCTGATCTGCTCAAGGATCGGTGCCGCCGCGTCGATGCCGGTCTTAGCCAGGCGACCCGGTTGCAGGAACTCGCCCATGCTCATCGTCGAGCCGCTGGCCGTCAGGCCCAGGCCCGCGAATGAGCGGAAGACGATGCTGGCCAGCCAGTTGAAGTTATTGATGATGTAGGCGAAGGCGCCGACGTACAGCACTTTGCGCAGCAGCTTGGCGATCACGTCATCGCCCTGGCCGGTGGCATGGCTCATCGCCCAGTACAGCCCGGCGATGGTCATGTCGATGACGATCAGCGTGGCGGTGAGGAACGCGACTTCGCCTTGCAGCAGCCCAAAGCCCGAGTCGATGTAGCGCGAAAAGGTAGAGAGGAAGCGGTCGATGACCGTCACGTCGTTCATGGCGGCGCTCCGTCAGTTGCCGTAGAAATCCACACGCTGCGGCGTGTACGGCGTGCCATCACCCAAGAAGCGGCGAGTCACTTCACGACCACGTTCGACAGCCGCCGCCTGGCGTGCCAGTTCCAGCGCGGCGGCGCGTTCCTGCGTGATCTGGAGTTGCTGAGCCTGAATGGACTGCTTGGCCTGCAAGGCCAGAAGCTGGTTGGTCGCCTGCATGGCTTGCAGCGCGCCGGTGGCGGACTGACTCTGGCTGACCAGGTCGGACAGCGCGCTTTCGTCTTGCGCCAGGTTCTGCGACACCTGCGCCTGCATCCGCATCGCGGTGTGCAGGCCGTTCAGCGTGTTCTTCCAGCGCTCCTGCGCGTCGCGCAGCATCTGGTCGCCGCTGACGGTCGCGGCGTACTGCTCCGGGTACAGCCGGGCGAAGGTGGCATCCATGCTCTGCACGTCGTAGGCTAGGCCGCGAGCCTCGGCGATCAGCCGCTCGGTGGTCGCCAGCGTCGAGCGCAGGCGATTGACGATGTTGAAGTCCAGGTTCGCCAGATTGCGCGCCTGGTTAATCAGCATCTGCGCTTCGTTCTGAAGCTGGTTGATCTGGTTGTTGATCTGCTCCAGCGTGCGCACGGCGGTCAGCGTGTTCTGCACGAAGTTCGACGGGTCGAACACTGTCAACGCGGATGCGGGCTGAACGGCCAGCAGCGATGCCGACAGCACGGCGGCGAGCGAGACAGACAGCAAACGGGGTTGGGTCTTCATGGTGAAACCTCCGGTCGTTGAGAAGCAAGGAAGGACGCTGCTGCCGGTGAAGACGGCAGCAGATCAGCGGCCCAATCGAGGCCACGATGGAGCAGCCAGGCACCGGCGAAGCCCGGTGTGCCTGCGTCCAACAGCACGCGATCCATATCGCGTTGGTCTTGTGGGGTGGATGCTCCTGCGAAAGCCAACGTGGCTGGCCCCAGGTCGAGGTCGAACAGACGATTGCCCAGGCGCGATTGGTAGTAGTAGTCACGCTTGGGCTGCGCGGTCGCCACGATCTCGATCTGGCGCGAGTTCA
The DNA here is from genome assembly GCF_014170385.1 of Delftia sp. UME58. Lineage (NCBI taxonomy): Bacteria > Pseudomonadati > Pseudomonadota > Betaproteobacteria > Burkholderiales > Comamonadaceae > Delftia > Delftia sp. UME58. The sequence goes on along the minus strand of NZ_LZZV01000013.1, from coordinate 401,079 downwards.
GCCCGAAGTCCTCGTAGATCGTGCGGATCTGCGGCTCGGTCGCCTGTGGGTTAGGGAGAAAGATCCGACTGGCGCAGCTTTCGATCACCGCCGGGGCAATGCTCGAATCCTTGATGTCGGCCAGCGACTGCGTGGCGAAGATGACGCTGACGTTCTTCTTGCGCAGTGTCTTCAGCCATTGCCGGATGCGGGCCGCGAACACCGGGTCATCGAGGAACAGCCAGGCTTCATCGAGGATCAGCAGCGTGGGCGCGCCGTCGAAGCGTTCATCGAAGCGGGCGAACAGGTAGCCCAGCACGGCCAGCACCGCCGCCTTGCTGTGCATCAGCTCTTCCATCTCGAAGCCCTGCACGCTGCCGGAACCCAGTCGGTCGGCATCGGCGTCCAGCAGCTTGCCGTGTGCACCGCCCAGCACATAGGGTGCAAGCGCCTGGCGCAGCGCATTCGATTGCAACAGCACCGACAGGCCCGTCAGCGTGCGCTGCTCTACCGGCGCACCGGCGAGGCTGCCCAGGGCCGACCAGATCGCGGCCTTCTCGTCCGGGCCGATGGCCACGCCTTCGTGCAGCAGACGGCCTTCCACCCATTCGGCGGCCCAGGTGCGGTAGCCCTCCTGGTCGATGCGGGCCAATGGCTGGAACGCAATCGCCCCGTCATTGCCCAGGTCGTAATGCTCGCCGCCTAGCCCGAGGATGGTGGCGCGCATGGAGCGGCCCATATCGAAGGCGAAGATGCGCGAGCCGGGATAGCGGCGAAACTGCATCGCCAGCGTGGCGAGCAACACCGACTTGCCCATGCCGGTTGGCCCGGCGACCAGCGTGTGGCCCACGTCGCCGATGTGCGTCACCAGCCGGAACGGCGTTGCGCCATCGGTGCGGGTGACGATCAGAGGTGGGCCATACAGATGTGCGTTCTTCTCCGGCCCGGCCCACACGGCGGATACCGGCATCATGTGCGCCAGATTCAGCGTCGAGACGATGGGCTGGCGCACGTTCGCATAGGCGTTGCCGGGAATGGACGACAGCCAGGCATCCAAAGCATTCAGGGTTTCGGGGATGGTGACGAAGCCGCGGCCCTGAATGACGCGCTCCACCATGCGCAGCTTCTCGTCGGCCACGGCCGGGTCGGTGTCGAGCACTGCCACGGTAGCCGTCAGGTAGCCGAAGGCCACCTGATCGCTGCCCAGTTCTTGCAAGGCGGCGTCTGCATCGGCGGCCTTGTTGTTGGCGTCGGTATCGACCAGCGGGCTTTCCTGCTGGAAGATGGTTTCACGCAACAGCGCGACGACATTCTTGCGCTTGGCGAACCACTGGCGGCGCAGGCGGCCCAGTTCTTTTTCCGCCTCGGCCTTGTCCATGCACAGAAAGCGCGTGCTCCAGCGATAGCCGAAGCCTAGACGGTTGAGGTCGTCCAGAATCCCCGGCCAGGTCGAGGTCGGAAAGCCCCGCACCGACACCACGCGCAGGTGCTGGTCGCCCAGCATGGGTGCCAGGCCACCGACCAAGGCGGAGTCGGCCAATAGTGCGTCGATATGGAACGGCACGTCGGGCACGCCGACGCGATAACGCCGCGTGGACACCGTGGCATGCAGGTAGGTCAGTGTCTGGCTGTCATCGAGCCAGGCAATCTCTGGCATCACACCGTCGAGCAGGTCGAACACACGATCCGTTTCAGCCACGAAGGCTTCCAACCGACCCTGCCAGTCCACACCGTCGCCCGGTGCGTTTTCATAGAGCATCTTGGCGGCGCGGGCGCGGGATTCTTCCGGCGGAAGGTACGCGAGCGTCAGGTGATAGGCGCTCTCGTAGTGGTGGCCGGACTCCTCGAAGGCTGCGCGGCGTTCTTCCTCCACCAGCCAGGACAACGGTTCGGGAAACTCGGAGCGTGGATAGCCCGCCGCTGCGCGGCGCTCGGCCTCGATGAACAAGGCCCAGCCCGATCCCAGGCGACGCAGTGCGTTGTTGAGTCGCGCCGACGTGGCGATCAGCTCGCCTTGCGTGGCGCTGTCCAGATCCGGCCCACGAAAACGTGCCGTGCGCTGGAACGAACCATCCTTGTTCAGCACCACGCCCGGCGCGATCAGCCCAGCCCAGGGCAACCAGTCGGCCAACAGCGCGGGCCGCTGGCGGTATTCGGCAAAGTTCAGCATGTCGGCATCTCCCTATGCGTCCAGCAGCGGCTTGTGTTTGATGTGCCGGGCAAAGACCTGCATGAACTGCGGATCGACGCGCGCGCCCCAGACCGCCAGCGAATGACCGGCGATCCAGAGCACCACGCCGGGAATCCAAAGTTGCAGGCCCAGCCCGACGGCGGCGGCCAGCGTGCCGTTGGCAATCGCCAAGGTGCGTGGCGCACCGCCCAGCAGGATCGGCTCGGTCAGCGAGCGATGCAGCGGCACTTCAAAGCCCGGAAGATCGGTGGCCGTGCTCATACGACTGCCCCGCCGGAGAAGCTGAAGAACGACAGGAAGAAGCTCGAAGCCGCGAAGGCGATGGACAGGCCGAAGACGATCTGGATCAGCTTGCGGAAACCGCCGCTGGTGTCGCCGAAGGCCAGCGCCAGACCCGTCGCAATAATGATGATGACTGCGACGATGCGGGCCACCGGCCCCTGGATGGATTCGAGGATGGATTGCAGCGGGCCTTCCCACGGCATCGAGGAACCGGCGGCCTGGGCCGTGCCGGCCAGGAACAGCAGCAGCGCGGCCAGCATCAGCCCTTGCCCCGCCAGGCGAGCGAGGCTGCGCAGACGCGCGAGGCCCGACAGGTGGGAAAGCGGATTTACGGAAACACGGAAAGCATCAACATGCGTCATGGCAGTTCTCCAGGTTGTTCAGGGATCAAGGAAGGCGCAGCGGCAGCGGCTGCAAGAGGAACCGGCGGCAGCTCGGGAAACGGCGTTTCCAGCGCATCCGCCAGTCGGTAGCCCGCGCCGTCGAAACCGACGACGCGAGAAATGGTTTCGACGTGGCGCTTGCGGCCACGGCCTGCGATGTGGATCACCACATTGACCGCCTCGGCGATCAGGGCACGGGGCGGATTCACCGCCACTTCGAGGATCAGTTGCTCCAGGCGCAGCAGTGCGCCCAAGGCGGAGCCGGCATGGATGGTGGCGATGCCACCGGGGTGGCCGGTGCCCCAGACCTTGACCAGATCCAGCGCTTCGCCGCCACGCACTTCGCCGACGATCACGCGATCCGGGCGTAGCCGCATCGTGGCGCGCACCAACTCCTGCATTGACACCACGCCCGCACGGGTACGCAGCGGCACATGGTCACGGGCTGCGCATTGCAGCTCGATGGTGTCTTCGAGCACTAGCACGCGGTCGCCGGTGGCGGCGATTTCCGCAAGCAAGGCATTGGCGAGTGTGGTCTTGCCGCTGCTCGTCGCTCCGGCGATCAGAATGTTCTGGCGCTCGCGCACCGCGCGGCGCAGGAACTCTGCCTGCCCGGTGGTCAGGATGCCGTCGGCGATGTAGCGATCCAGGCCGATGATGCTCACGGCGCGCTTGCGCAGCGCGAAGGCCGGGCCGGGTGCGGCCGGGGGCAGGATGCCCTCGAACCGCTCGCCGGTTTCTGGCAGTTCGGCGGTCAAGAGCGGTTGGCCGCGATGCACCTCCGCACCGACATGGGCGGCGACCAGGCGGATGATGCGTTCGCCATCGGCCTCGGACAGTTCGACGCCCAGCGGCGCACGGCCAGAGGACAGCCGATCCACCCACAATGTCCGGTCGGGGTTGAGCATCACTTCCACCACGTCCGGGTCTTCCAGCGCAGCAGCGATCACCGGCCCCATCGCCGTGCGCAGCATCTGGATGCGACGATCCTGGGATGCCGCAGCGGATGAGCGCGGTTCGGGTGGGATTTGAGGAACGGCACTCATGACGCCCGCTCCGCAGTGCGTTCATGGGCGGCAGCTATCGCCGCCGCGTCATCCATGCGCATGGGGTCGGGGTGCAGTTCTTCCACCACGTCGCGCACCAGGCTGCGGCCACGCAGGAGGTGGCGGCCCAACTGTTCGACGAACTGCTCGAAGCGCGCCTTACCCTGAGCACGAGCCGCATCCTGATGGGCTTCGGGCACCGGCGTACTGACGGTCAGGTAGTAGCGGATGAACAGCGCCAGCGTTTCGATCTGGATGTTCTGGTCACGCTCCAGCCGCTCAGCTTGCCGCGACAGGCGATCTAACCGCTTGGCAATAGCGGCCTCACGCTGGTCGCCGGCATCCGGCGACAGCCAGGACGCCAAGGCAGCGGCGACGATACTGGACTTGGACACGCCTTTCTTGGCGGCCAGCTCGTCGAGGCGCTTGGCGTGCTCGTGCTGGATGAACAGGTTCAATCGGTATTGACTCATAGGTCGATTCCGTCGTTGGGGTCGAGAGAAGCCAGTCGCGCCGTGCGTTGCAGGGCGGGGTCGAGCTGGCCGGGAAGCACCGGGGGCATGTCTTCGTCATCGAGCAGCGACAGGTCGCTGGTCGGGGCATCCATCTCGGGGGCATAGGCGATGGCTTCGGACAGTTCGGGCTGACGGCGGGGGCCGCCGTCATCGGTCGAACCCAGGGTCTCCAAGTCATCGGCGGATGCCGTGGCCGGTGCGGCGGGAATCGCCAGGCCGCTCCAATCGTCAGGTCGTGCAGGCGGCACATCGGCATAGCGAACAGCCGTCACCGCAGGCGGCGGCAATACCCGTTGCTTGAAATTAGCGTCGGCGAAATAGCGCAGCTTCTTCGCCTTAATCGGTGCGACACTGGACACCATCACGACCGCTTCATCGGGTGGAAGCTGCATCACTTCGCCCGGCGTCAGCAGTGGCCGTGCGGTTTCCTGGCGCGACACCATCAGGTGCCCCAGCCACGGTGCAAGCCGGTGGCCTGCGTAGTTGCGCTGGGCGCGTAATTCAGTGGCCGTGCCCAGTGTTTCGGAAATGCGTTTGGCCGTGCGTTCGTCGTTGGTGGCGAAGGTCACACGCACATGGCAGTTGTCCAATATCGAATGGTTCTGGCCGTAGGCTTTGTCAATCTGGTTCAGACTTTGGGCGATGAGGAAGCTGCGGATGCCGTAGCCCGCCATGAAGGCCAGCGCTGTCTCGAAGAAGTCAAGGCGGCCCAGCGCCGGGAACTCATCGAGCATCAACAGCAGCTTGTGGCGACGCGCGATGCCGTCGCTGCCATCCAGCGATTCGGTGAGCCGTCGGCCGATCTGGTTGAGGATCAGGCGGATCAGTGGTTTGGTGCGCGAAATGTCCGACGGCGGCACCACCAGATACAGCGAGACGGGATGCTCGGATGCAATCAGGTCAGCGATGCGCCAGTCGCAGCGCGACGTGACTTCGGCCACCGTGGGGTCACGGTACAGGCCCAGGAACGACATGGCCGTGCTCAATACGCCGGAACGCTCGTTGTCCGACTTGTTGAGCACTTCGCGGGCAGCGGATGCAACGACGGGATGCTGGGTATCGCCCAGGTGTTTGGTCGTCATCATCCGGTGCAAGGTCAGCTCGAACGGGCTGGCCGGATCGGACAGGAAGTTGGCGACTCCACACAGCGTCTTGTCTTCGCCTGCATAGAGCACATGCAGGATCGCGCCGACCAGCAGCGCGTGACTGGTCTTCTCCCAGTGGTTGCGCTTCTCCAACGCGCCTTCTGGATCGACCAGGATGTCCGCGATGTTCTGTACATCACGCACCTCATGCGCGCCGCGCCGGACTTCCAGTAGCGGGTTGTAGGCTGCCGAACTGGCATCGGTCGGGTTGAACAGCAGGCAGTGCGAGAAGCGCGAGCGCCAGCCTGCGGTGATCTGCCAGTTCTCGCCCTTGATGTCATGGATGACGGCCGAAGCCGGCCAGGACAACAATGTCGGGACGACCAAGCCGACACCCTTGCCCGAGCGGGTGGGTGCGAAAGTCAGGACGTGTTCCGGGCCTTCATGGCGCAGATACTCGTTGCGATACTTGCCGAGAAAGACGCCAGCAGGCTGCGTCAGCCCTGCCTTGCGAATGTCGGTGGCATCGGCCCAGCGGGCCGAGCCATAAGTCGTCACCTTGCGCGCCTGGCGCGAGCGCCACACCGACATGGCGATGGCGACCACCACAGCCAGCAAGCCGCTGCCAGCCGCGATCATGCCGCCGGTGTCGAACACCTGCGGCGCGTAGGCGTCGAAGAAGAACCACCATTCGAACAGCTTCCATGGGTAATAGACCGGCGTACCGTGGAAGTCGAACCAGGGCGAGCCCAGGCGTAGCTGGTAGCCCAAGGCGGCAGCTGTCCATTGCGTGGCACCCCACACACCGGCGATCACGATGCCAAAGACGGCGGCGATCTGCCCGAACAACACACCCTGAGCCTGCATACCTTGGCCTCCGATTTCTCCTGCGCTGATTCCCCGTGGGAAACGCGGCACAAAGGCGTGCCGCAGGCGTCAGGATCGGTGCCGGTTCAGTGCCGGTCAAAGACCGTTATCGGCAGCAAGGTGATGCAAAAAGCATGGTTTCATGCAGGGGCGAAATCAGTAAAAAAGCCGCAGGCGCGAGCGCACTGCGGCGTGTCGAGAAAGAAAACGAAGATATGCGGCAAGCCGCCAACGGTCAGAACTTGGGCGGCGTTTCCGATGGCGTGTAAGGCACCTTGCCGTCGCCGAAGAAGCGCTTGTTCGTCGCTTCGGCCACCCGGTTACACAACACGTCGCCCATCGTCGGCCGCTCGGTCTTGCACTGACGGCGCAGTTCCTTCAAACGCTCGGGATCAGCGGCCAGTTCGTCCACGGTCGGCACATTGGCTTGCTGCTTCGGCGGCTCGGACGGGCCGCAGGCCGTGAGTGCTGCAACCAGCAACAAAGGGGTAAGTCGCTTCATGGCTCGATGTCCTCCGGGGGATCGGGTTCAGGTGGTCGCGCGGGTCTCACGCCTTCGGGCAAGTCGATGGCCTGCACCCTTTCGATGAATCGAGACAGCACTTCCGAAGACTCACCTTCTCGATGCAGCAGATAAGTCGTTAGCACAGGGGAACGGCCCGCCAGAGGCCGCGCGACCACACCCGGCTCGCGGCTGGCCGCGATGTGTGGTGCACCAGTCAGGCCCAACGCAAAGCCGGCCGACACCAGCGCCATCATCAAATCGCAGGACGCCACGCGCTCAGCAATCAGCGGCTCCATGTCCGAGCGGCGCAGCACGCGCTCGACTTGGCGCGCATGGCCTTCGCATACTTGTGGATCGCACAGCACCAGAGGATGGCGCAGCAACTCTTCCAGCGGTATGCGCTTGTGCCTGAGCAGTGGATGCCGCGCAGGCACTGCCACCATCAGGGGGTCACTCCAGACTGCTTGAGCCACGACGCCATCGCCCAATTCATCGGACTGCGCGAAACCCACGTCGTAGAGGTCATCATGCAGCCCCTTGATCTGTTGTGACAGCGGCACCTCGAACAGCCGGATCTCTACTTCGGGCTCCTCCTGCCGGCACAACGCCAACAAGGCCGGCAGACGCGACGGCGTGATGCCGTCGGACAGGGCAATGCGCAACTGACCATGAAAGCCATTGACCGCTGCCTGCACGCTGTCGCGGGCTTGTTGCAAGGCCGTGAAGATGCGCGGCACATGCTCCAGAAACAGCTTGCCTGCCCGTGTCAGCTTTGTGCTGCGGCTGGTGCGGACGAACAACTGTTCACCCAGGTCTTCTTCCAGCTCTTTGATGGTGCGGGACAGTGGCGACTGCTCGATGTGCAGCCGCTCGGCTGCCCTGGCAAAGTGGAGTTCTTCAGCCACTGCTAAAAAGCATCGGAGGTGGCGCAACTCCATATCGACTCCCTCTCCTCACTTAGCACAGCATCTTGCTGGGGCGTACGACCTGCTCTTTCATGAGGGAAGGCCGGTCAATACCAGTTCACCTTTGGGAGCAGGCGTTCGAGCGACATTCATGATCCAGCACACGCATGAGAAATAGCCGATCAAGGCACATATCTCCACTACGCCACGCTCGCCCCAACGTTCTCTCGCAGCCTCGTAGGTCGAATCACTAACACCGTGCCGATGCAACAGCTCGGTGGTGAATGCCCATGCATCGGCCTCCTCCTCTGTCATTGTGCGAGGACGGGTCGCTTGAGCCAAGTCCTCCAGTGTGGTTTCGGCTACGCCCGCGCCTATCGCCAGAGGAAAATGGACAGCCCATTCAAACTGATTACCTAATTCGCGAGCAACCAGCAAAGTCACAAACTCGTTGACATTTTTTGGCAGAACAGATTCAAACCGCAGATATTCTCCGACGCCGGCCAGTCGCTCAAGCAATACCGGGCTTTGCATCAAAGGAATGAAAGGCCCTTTCACTCCTTTTCGGGGCCCGGCAATCAATGCATCGACTGCAACTCGTTGAGCCTGCGTCATAGACTCCATCGGCGGTAAGGGCAAACGCTCGCTGCGCTTTTGACCAAAGCCTTGCTGAATGGTTGTGTTCATGGGTTCTCCTAAATGAAAGCCTATCGAGAATTAAAACGAACGAGCAATGCGCTGCTTGTCAGTAATGCTGATATCCCTAACCACAGCGCCGAATTGAATGGCCAGCCCACTCGAAGCAAGAAATTGGCTGCAATCGGGCCTGTTAGCTGACCAACAGCAAATGCAGCAGTCATTGATGCCAATAGCTTCTGTGCGTTATGACCTGCCTGTTGCCGAGCCTCCTGCAAACCGATCAAGGTTATGAGCATGAAAGTTCCGCCCACGCAAAACGCAGCTACCGAGAGCCCGAATAGGCTAGGTACGACGATGGGCATAAATATCCCAATGGCCATGACCACTTGCGCACCAGCCCAGATATATTTCCGGGGCCAACGCACAAGGAAACCTACGCACAATGTGGACAGGGCCGCAGCCATACCGAATAGTGGCCACACCCAACCAAAAAGCACTGGGTCATTGAGTAGCGAACGCGCTTGAGAGGGTAAATACGTCGCGGGAAGGATGTAACCGAAGCCGAACAAGCCATAACAAAGAACCAGCGAATACACGCCCCGTGGCAGTGGTGCCTCTAGCGTCATTCGCGTACCTCCCTCTGAGTGGAGGGGGGCGTTTTTCCTATCTATCTTGAATGTCATCAACGTGCCAATCAGCGCTAGACCCGAAAGGGCAAGCCAAAGTACCGAGACTCCCAGCCCCAGCAGTGCGCCCACGTGACAAATCAGCCCGACCAAGGTAATGCCGATTCCGACGCCAGCAAACACAAGACCGTCGAGACGACGAGCATCTAACGCCGCGAGATGGGCCAGCACGACACTTGCCGTCCCGACTAAAACCCAGGCGCTAGCGATGCCCGCGATGAACCGCATTCCCAGCCACCATGTGAAAGACTCGGGAACAGCCATTGCCGCAGTGCTCACGACGACAGCCCATAAGCCACATCGCATCAACACGAGCGCAGATATACCCCTCGTTCCGGCAAGCACGGCTCCTGTGAAGTATCCCGAGTAGTTGGCTACCGCCAACCACCCTCCGCCAGAGAATGAAAGCCCGAGGTCTGCTTGCATCAATGGCAACTGAGGAGTGAACGCAAAACGGCCGACTCCCATCGCCACAGCGAGTGCTACAAGACCACTTAGAGCGATGCCAAGGCTTGTCGGAGCAGATGTGTGAAATTTGTCCATGCGCCATTCTGGCGCGCTATAATTTTCTCGTAAATTGAATTATAGAGAACTAATTTTCTTTAAATGAGAAACTTCGACCTGGACGATCTGTCCATTGTTCAAGCTGTAGTGGCGCACGGTGGCGTTGCTCGGGCGGCACAAGCTCTGCACCGTGTGCCGTCCAACATCACTACGCGCATCAAGCAACTTGAAGCCCGTATGGGGCTAGAGTTGTTCGTGCGTCGTGGTCGTAGTCTGGTACCCACAGAGGAGGGCCGCTTGCTGGTCAGCTATGCGGAGCGTCTACTGCGATTAGCTGATGAGGCAGAGTCGGCCCTGCGAACAGGGAAGCTACTGGGGACATTGCGTATCGGCTCGTTGGAAAGTACCGCAGGTAGCCGGTTGCCAGAGCTTTTGTCACGTTACAACCAAGCTAACCCTGCGGTGCGGATTGAGCTTGTTACTGGGACAACCGGTGCGCTGATCAGCAGACTGGCGCGCCATGACATCGAAGCCGCCTTTGTTTCAGAACCTTTTCATGCTCCAGGTGTAGCTGCTGAACCCGTTTTTGAAGAAACGCTGGTGCTCATTACTGGTTCCCATATTAATTCATTATCCAGTCTCGCTAGTATGGGAAATTTTGCACTTATTGCTTTTGCAAGCGGCTGCTCATATCGTCGTCTGCTGGAGCAATGGCAGAGTGAAAATGAGGTGAGTGTTTCCGGGGTTTTGGAATTCTCATCGTATCCAGCGATTGTCGCATGTGTCGCGGCAGGTACTGGCGTGGCAATTGTTCCGAAATCCGTTCTGGCTGGTTTGCGTGCGGCTCAAATGGTGCGTGCCCATGAGCTACCCGCACACATGGCATCCAATAGAACGCATTTGATTTGGCATGAGGGAAAAGAATCCTTGGCACTGAAGAGCATGCGCCAACTTCTAATCTCAGCAGAATAGATCAATCATTATTTTGAAGAACCAAATGATTGTCTAAATTTTTGAAAAATTTTTTGAGGATAAAACAATTGTTTCTCCCCATCCAAAAATCAGATATCCAGAAATGCGCGACTTTATACACACAGGTTTTTTCCTCTCCACCTTGGAGCGAACCGTGGACTGATGAAGAAGCGGACAATCGTCTGCGCTACTTAATGGATAGCAAAGGTTTTTTTGGTTTCTTGGCAGAAAAAGATGGCAAGACCATAGGATTCGTTCTGGGAACCACTGAGCCCTTTGTAGGAGGAAATGCTTTTTATCTCCGCGAAATGTGCGTTTGCCCCACTGAACAGGGTCGGGGCATTGGCAAGGAATTGATAGCGTATCTCCATACGGCGCTTGTTTCTCTTGATGTCTCTCGCTCCTACCTCATCACGCAAAGAGGCGGGCATGCGGCGCGCTTCTATGAAAAAAATGGCTATATCCAGGAAGTTGACGATGCCGTATACCAAGCTGATCTGAAGGAATAGCACATGCAGCGGATTCTGGTCAGTGCGTGCTTGCTGGGCGAGCAGGTGCGCTACGACGGTTCTCACAAGCAATCTCGCCACCCGATTCTTCAACAGTGGGTTGCAGAGAACAGGGTGATCTCCATCTGTCCAGAGTTATCAGGAGGCATGCCTGTTCCACGTCTACCGGCGGAAATAGCGTCCGGTGAGGGCGGAGAAAAAGTTCTCCAAAGACAAACGAGCGTTGTGGACTCATCCGGAGCTGATGTTTCTCACCCGTTTATTGTTGGCGCACAAAATGCACTTCGCATAGCGCGCTTACACGAGATTCACATAGCTGTACTGAAAGAAGGCAGCCCTTCATGCGGCTCTCACCAAGTCTATGATGGCTCGTTTAAGGGGCATCTGGTTGCGGGGCAAGGTGTAACGGCTACGTTGCTGAGAATATCTGGCATCTTCGTTTTTAGTGAGATGGAGTTCAACGATGCCCATAACATGCTGCTCGATCTGGAAGCAGACAGTATCGCTAGTCCAATTTCCCATAAGCCCTAAATCTCAATTTCTTTCGAACACCGCTTTGCTTCGTTCAGCAACCATGCACGGAACACGGCTACATCAGGCCTGCTGGAGACAGCGGATGCAGGATATACAAGCCAATAGCTGTAATCGTTAGGCTGGGTAATCGAAAAAGGCTGAACGAGACGGCCTGCCCGAAGTGCATCGCCAGCCAACAGCAGCTTTCCGAGTGCGACACCTTGACCGTCAATGGCCGCTTGAAGGACATGGCTGTGATCATCGAATTTGGGGCCGCTGCCAGCGTTCGGATTCATGACTCCCACATGAGCAAACCAGTAAGGCCATGCGTCCTTAGGGGTGTCGTGCAAAAGACATTTCGCAAGCAGGTCTGCGGGTTCCATCAACGGACGATCCGATGCCTGCAATGAGGGGCTGCAAAGCGGTGACAGCATTTCCCGCGCAATCAAATCAGCTTTCAGCCCTCGCCAACGTCCGAGCCCCGAGCGGATGCCTACATCGAAGCGGTCATCAGACACGTCCCATAGTTCGACCGAGCTGGTCAGCTTCACCTCAATGTCAGGGTGCATTTCCCTAAAAGCGCCCAGACGCGGTACCAGCCAGCAAGTGGCGAAAGACGGCAACACCGTGATGCGCAAAGGCCCATCATCGCGTTCACGCAGTGAACTGCTGACGAAGGACAGCCGATCCAACATGGCTGTCAGTTCCGGCAGCCAAGCCTGGCCCTTGTCGGTCAGGCGCAGCGCATGTCCCGCACGCAAGAACAGCGCTGAACCCAACCACTCTTCCAGTTGCCGTACCTGCTGGCTGATGGCTGCCTGGGTTACGCACAGTTCCGCCGCCGCACGGGTAAAACTCATGTGCCTCGCTGCAGCCTCGAAAGCACGCAATGCGGTTAGTGGGGGAAGGCGTCTCATGACAGATGACCCGCTCTTGATTAGATAGACTTATGGAGAGGATCAGTATAAGTCGCTGGCAGGTATTCAGGTCAAGGTGTCAAATGATCGAGTTATTGCGCCAGCCCTCGTAGCCCCAATGCTTTCGTTACTTCATATCTCCCCTGTTCTGTTGGTTCTCTCTGCGATTCTTGTATTCAAACAACCGCCTGTCAGGGCGGCTCTTGTCGGTGCCACCCTTGCCGTTGCACTTATGCTCCTTGGCGCCGGGCACCCGCTCTCACGCGAACTCTCGCAATGGATCGCTCAAGACACGCTGATTCTGTTTGCCAGCGTGGCGTTCGTACTAGCCCCCGGAATGATGTTGGTCGTCCTGATTGAGCGTACGGGCGCAACCCAGGCGCTGAGCACATGGGTAAGCAACCTAAAGCTGCAAGGCGTTCAGCAGTTGGGCTTCATCGTGCTGGGGCTTGCCCCTTTGCTGGAATCCATGACGGGATTCGGTGTTTCACTGATTGCCGTCATTCCTGTATTGCTGGCACTTTTTGACCGTGACAAAGCACTGCGCATTGCATTGGCTGGAATGGTCATCATGCCCTGGGGAACCTTGGGGCTGGCAACGGTGGTAGGAGCCACACTGCTGGATGCGGCACCAACGGAATTGGCCAGTCAAACAGCAATCACAAGTGCGCCGGTGTTTGTTGGTTTGGCTTTGGCGGCTACCTGGATTGCGGGTTATCGCAAACTGACCGCCTATATCTCAATGCTGACCATAGCGCTGCTGTTTGTGTCGGTTTTGTATGTCGCCTCGGCTTGGCTTGGTCCGGAAATCGCGGGGGTAAGTGCAGGTTTCGCTGTCGTGCTGGTGGGGCTGCTGAAGTCATGTCCAAAAATGCCCTCCGCAATTCATTGGCCGGCAGCAGCTTGGCCTTACATGCTGCTATTCTTCTGCGTTATCGCACTCAAGATACTTGTTGTTGTAACTCAGGCTGACATATGGCTGGTGGTACAAGGGGCAAGCATTGCATGGAAACCACTGGCGTCTCCGGGAGTCCCGATACTACTCGTGTGCTTAGTTCTGCTTGCTCGACGAGATGAACGCCTCAGGTTTCAGACGTTCTGGCAATCGGTATCCCAGCGAGCGCGGCGCCCGTTACTGACGATTCTGTGTTTCTTGTTCATGTCACAAGTCATGGTGAAGGCCGGTTTTCTTTCAGGTGTGCGCGACAGGCTCTCTGCCATGGATAGTGAGTTGCTGCCATTCCTGGGCGCCATACTTGGGGGGATCGGTGGCTACCTCACAGGGTCAAACGTGGGTGGCAACGTTCTCATGATGCCAGCCATCGCAGACCTTCCAGCATCGCTACTTCCCAGCATGGCAGCCACACTGAACAGTGCGGCCGGCCATGCAGCACTGGGTTCTTTACCCATGATTGCTACGATTGCTGGCTTGGCAAAAATCAATAATCCAGAAGAACAACGTCTGGTGCGCTTCGCTCTTGTCGTTGTGGTAGTCAATATGGCCCTGGTGGGGTGTGCTGGTGCATTTTTGGCTTATTTTGATTAAAAGGATAATTTTGTGATGGAAAAAGGCTCAGTATCAGGTGGCATCAAAGATCTATTGAGAATTGAAGGGTTGACGGTTTTTTTGCTCAGTTTATTTGCATATTCTGAGTTTGGTTCGGGCTGGGGATTATTTGCACTTTGCTTCCTTCTCCCGGATTTGTCTTTGCTCGGCTATATCGTGGGTGCTCGGATCGGTGCGGTGCTATACAACACTGCTCACTCTTACGTTGGCGCTTTGCTTTGCGTAGCAGCAGGCGTGTATCTCTCTCAGCCATTGGCAGTTTCATCAGGAATCATCTGGATCGCTCATATTGGCTTTGATCGCTCACTTGGATATGGATTGAAGTACGAGAACGGCTTCCGATTCACTCACCTTGGAACAATCGGGCGACCAAAAAACTGACGTTCAGCTCTACAAAACACTCGGGCTGCGGCCCAAGTTCCAAGACACGCCACCGCCGCGCACCGTCGCGGCGAGTTGCTGCCCCAGTCGCTGTTCGATCACCGGCCGCCAGGGCACCAAGCTGAACCCCATGCCGTCATCGAGCATCGCGTAGCGACCGCTGGCAAGCATGACCGAGCGCCGGTAGATGCCGGCCACACGCTGACCGTCGGCGACGGGCCGATGCTCCAAACCGGTATCGGCGGCAATGTCCTTTGCAGCCTGCGCCAGTTCCCGATTGCGCAGCGTGCCCAACAGGTTACGGGCGAGGATCACGCGCTGCCCGCGCCGCTCGGCCAGCCCCTGCTCAGCGAGGAACTCCCCGCGCTGTTGCAGGGTGTTCTTCACCTCGCCGCCAAAGCCCAGATCGCCCAATCCCTTGCCGCCGCTGATCAACTGCTGATCCAGCCAGGTCGCGCCGATCACGCACGCCTGCCGCTCAATCGGCAGGTACGATTTGAGTTCCACGGCGACACCGCCCAGGCGCTGCGCATCGTACTGGCGGCCACGCTCGGCCAGGTCGTCCGGCACTTTCCATAAGCCATCGGCCACTCGCTCCACGATGCCGGCACGGCGCAGGGCTTCCAGCCGGTGAACATGGGCTGCGACGACCTCCTGCGGGTCGCGGCCGGGCATGGCTCGGCTTTGCTCGATGGCAAGGTGATGGTCGGCGCGATACAGGCCACCGCTCGCCAGCCCAGCGACGTTCTTGTCGGCCGCCCGCACGTCGGCGGAACCACGCACTTCCACCACCGCACCGGCGGGATAGTTCGCCAGCTCGTCGCGGGCGTTCAAGGCGACGTAGTGGGCCTTGCCGTCCACACCGTCGATGACCAGATAGCCGCGGTCGTGCAGCTCGTCGGCCAACCCCTTGCCGGCCACGCGACCGATGACAGTGCGGCCATCCTTGCCCGGCTCGAATACCTCCAGTTCGCGTGGCTGGCCGCTCATCGCCCGCTGCATGGTGCGGATGATGTCGCCGCGCTCGCCCAGGGCGCGCAAGGTCTTCTCCGCGTCCACATGGACGGCCCAGGTGCCGGGCTGCGTCTCGTCGGCCAAACCCATGCGCTGCAAGCGTTGCAGGCGGCCGATCAGCAGCAGGCTCCGGCGTTGCAGCCGGGATTCGTTGAAACGCTCGATCTGCACCCGGCCGTCCTCGCCGGCTTCACGTTGCAGCGTGCGATCCAAGCTTGTCCACCGCTCCTGTTCCACCTCGCGCTGCAAGGTCTGCTGGATCTCCAGCTCGGTGCGCGGCCCCAGCCATTCGGTCGCCAGCTCGGCGGCCCGATGGCGGAAGCCGTGGGCGATGTAGTCGCCGGCGATGATGAGGTCTTTTCCGGTGTCGTCGCGCCCGAGCACGATCAGGTGGGTGTGCGGGTTGTCGGTGTTCCAGTGATCCACCGCCACCCAATCCAGCCGCGTCCCCAGATCGGCTTCCATCCGGTTCACCAGATGCCGGGTGTAGGTGCGCAGGTCGTCCAGCTCGGCCCCGTCCTCGGGCGAGACGATGAAGCGGAAATGGTGCCGGTCGTCGGCGGCCCGCTCCTTGAAGGCATCGAGGTCGGCTTCGTCGGTCTGCGGCCCGTAGGCCCGGCCCGGTTCGCCATCGCGGCCGGCGCCGTCGCGCTCGATGTAGCGCAAATGCTTGGCGAGCGATTGCAGGCTGGCATTGCGCTGGTTGACCAGCAGGGTCTTGATGGTCACGCGCCGCGACATGGGCGTCAGCTTCGCGCCCGCGAAACGCGCCGCCGTGTGGCCGCGCCCAAGCCTTGAACCGGGGCGCTGGCCGGCGCGTGCGCCGCTGCCGCCGGCTGCGGAATGGCGCATCGAGGACTTGCCGCCGCTGGCCTTGCCAGCCTGCTTGAGCACCTTGGAAACGAAGCTCTGGCCCTGGCCCTTGCCCCGGTTCTTCGGTGCGCTGGGGCGCACGCGGAAATCGTCGTCGCGGCGGTCGGTCATGGCTGCTCTCCCTGCAAGCTCTGGCGTGTCCTGTCGTGCGAAGCACGCGGACATGCCTGCATTGGCGCGACCTTCGCGCCGAACACGGCACGGCGGCAAAGCCGCTCCGTGCCGTGCCACCCCCATGTGCAGACAGGCTTTCGACGCGGCCCGGTGCTGCGTCCTTTTGTCTTGCCTTCCGCCTTTGCCCCTCGCTGGCGCTCCGGGCAGCGGCGGCCCGGCGGCGCTGCTGCGTGAGCAGCCAGCGCGCCGGCTGACGCGGCGACGGCCATAGGCCGGGCGCGTTCGAGGCAAGACGCCTGCACATGGGACGGCTGCGCCGGATGCTGCGCGACGTGCGGTGCCCAATTCGCAGGATCGGCACCCGCACGGAAGGCGCGACGACACGGCAACAGCAGCGAGAACGACATGCCCGATGGCACGCCGGAGCGCAGCGAATCGGTAGCCATCATGGGTGTGTCTCCAGCCAGATCGGGCGCGCAATGCCGATCACGGCGGATGCGCTGACCGGACCGAAATACCGACTGTCGAAGGACGCCGGATTGGTCACACTGAGCAGGAAAAGTTCGCCAGGGCGAAGCTGCCGGCATTGCGGCCAGGATGGCAGCGGCCGGCCCAGCCGATCAGCAGGCAGCACGGCGGCCGAAGGCACGCCGTCGATGCGCACCTGACCGGCGACGATGCAGACGTGTTGCGGCGCCACCGCGCCCACACGTTTGAGCAGCGGCACGCGCGTCGGCAGGTAGCCGCGCTGCGCAGCGAGCGTGGCAGCCGTGGCCGGCAGCGGCACCAGCACGATGCTGTCCACGGGCAAGGGACGTGGCAGCGAGGCGGTGCGCGGGTCGAACGGGTCGATGCGATACCAGCCGACCGCCACGCTGTCGGACGGGTTGTAGGTCAGACGCGGCAGCGGCGACACGAAAGCCGCCCAGGCCAGCGCAGCGAAGCCGATGGCGGCCAGTGTCGCCAGCACGATGCGAGCGCGCAGGCGTGAGCGAGGACGCGGCGGTACGGCGGGCGCGTTGACCGTGGTGGTTGGGGCCGTCATGGCAGCACCTTCCCAGCCAGCCAGGCGGTGTGCCGCTCGGCGGTGTATTCGGGCAGCGCAAGGCGAGCCGCAAGACGGTTGCCCAGCGTGCGCCAGTACGCGGGCGACACGTCGATGGCGGCGATGCCCAGCGCCTCGATGGCGTCGATGCGCTCCAGCACGACGCGCACGTTGGCATCGCCTCCGGCGTGCAGTAGCAGGCGCGCGCCCGGCTGCACACCGGGGATGCGCTGCGCCGCGTCCAGCGGTGTGCAAGCCTGCATCACCATGAGCTGCCAGCGGATCGTGCCGTAGTCGTTGGCCTGCCAGCGGATGCGGCAGAACATCGCGCCCGGCAGGAACACCGCGCAGCGTCGCCAGTCGTCCAGGCGCAGCGTGCGTGCGGGTTCGCCGAAGCGCAGGTAGAGCTTGAAGCGGTGTTCGAGATAGGCCAGCGAAACGCGCGTCAGCGGCACGTTGCCGGCCTGTCCGGCGAGTGCTACGGGATGCAGCGGCAGCGCAGCCGGTGCCGCGTTCGCGGCAGCCAAAGCGGATGCGGTCATGGTGTGTTCTCCGGTGGAAACTCCTGCTCCAGCAGACCGCGCAGCAGGTCGGCCACGGTCACGCCTTGCGTGAAGGCCGACACCTTGATGCGCGCCCGCATGGCGGGCGTGATGTCAAGCGTGAGGCGGGCCGTGTAGAGGTCGCCTTTGCCCAGCGCATCGGCGTCGCCCTGGCGAATCCACGCCTCGGCGTGTGGATTCGCGGGCGGACGTGCGCCGATGCCGACGCGCTTGCCCGTGCGTTTGCCGTTGGGTGGCTGCTGCGCTGTCATGTCGGCCACCGCAGCAGTTCGTCCACCAGGGCGGTGATTTCGCGGGCGGCGGCGCTGTCGGGCGCCGTCTCGCGTGCGAGCCGGCCAGCGGCCACGCTGTCGGCGAACACGATGCGCTGATGCACTTCCGAGCGCAGCGCGGGCAGCGGCTGTTCTGCGAGCGATTGCCGCGCCTCGCGGCCGATGATGGTGGTGCTGACGCGCCGGTTGATGACGAAGGCCCCGCGCAGCGCAGGCCGGAACACCTGCGCCTCGCGGATCAACGCCACCATCTCGGCGCTGGCCCACACGTCGTAGGGGCTGGGCTGCACCGGGATCAGCACGCGCTCGGCCGCCAGCAGCGCGGAGCGCGCCAAGGCGGCGATGCGCGGTGGCCCGTCGATGACGACGTGATCGGCCCGCCTGGCGAGTTCTGGAGCTTCCTGATGCAGCGTTTCGCGGGCGAGGCCCACGGCGCTGAACAGCCGTGGCAAGCCCTGCTGGCTTCTGCGCTGCGTCCAGTCCAGCGAGGAACCCTGCGGGTCTGCATCGAGCAGGACGACATGCTGGCCGCGCAGCGCCAGTTCGCCCGCGATGTGCGTGGCGAGCGTCGTCTTGCCGACACCGCCTTTCTGGTTGAGCAGAGCGAGGATCATGGCGCGGCCCTCCCTGCTGGGAAGCCGGGCTTTGCCTGTCGCGCAAAACGCTGTTCGCCGTGCCGTTTGGTGGTTATCCACCGAAACGGCGCGCTTCTACTAAAAGTTATGTATTTCTTGTTAGGGAAGTTAGAGGGGCGGCAAACCCGCGCCGTTATTGGCTTTCCGGTGTTTTCGTACTCCTGATAGCACGATAGGCGTACTCCCGATAGCACGATACCCGTTACTCCTGATAGCACGAGGCCGTCCACACCTTTTTCCCGAGTTATCCCCGTGCCGTGTGCAGCACGGGCCGGAACGTCAGCAGCTCCATCCCGTCGTCCGGCATCCGCTCGATGCCCAGGACGTAGCCGGGCAGCGACTGCCGCGCCACCAGGACGCGCAGGTCGTAGGCGAAGTCGGAGAAGCGCGCAGCGCTGCCCGACTTGCGGTGCAGGTGCCGGAAGTCGAATTGCCAGCCGCCCGGCTGCTTGCCGCCGTGCTTGCGCACCAGGCGGTACAGCCAGCGTTCGATGCCGCCCTTCAAGCGGAAATAGGCCGGGTCGATGGTCAGCACCAGGGCGGCATCGAGCACGCCCGCATAGAACCAGTCCGGCAGGATCAGTTCGATGCCCAGCGGAACGCCGCTGGCATCGGCCAGTTCCTTCCACTCGTTGATCCACGAGAAGCGATGCAATCGCCTTCCCGTGGTTTCGCGGATGGACGTGGCCACCGTGGTCGATTGCAGCCGGTCGAGCGCGGCTTTCAGCCGCAGGTAGTCGTTGAGCGACGTGCTGCGTCCGATGAAGCGCAGGATCTCGTAGGGGGTGGCGCGTATCCAGCGCGACGGGCGGATGCCCGCGTCGCGCGCCTCCACGATCTGCGAGGCGGCCCATATCAAAACGTCCGCATCCCAAATGGTCGCTATGCCATGCTCTTGCGTGCCTTCCACGCGGATGGTGATGCCGCCGGCGCGGAAGTCGATCGGCGCGATGCGCCGCGACTTGGAGAGCGAGAAGAACGGAAAGGCCATCAAGTCCTGGCTGTCGCGGGGTGCCATGTCGCCCGGCAGCGCGCGGAACAGGTCGAGCTGTTCGCGCTGCGGCAAGGCTTGCCCTGGCGGGCTGGACATGGCGACGGCCACCCACGCGCCAGCGATCAGCGGCCGTCACGGTAGTCGCCCGCGTGGCGTTCGGCATATTCCGGGTCGGACGTCGCCTCGTAGCTGCGCTGGTCGGCCCAGGCATCGAGGTCGGACACCGCGTACATGACGCGCCGGCCGAACTTGCGGAACTTCGGGCCGCCGCCGACCACGCGCTGTTTCTCCAGCGTGCGCGGCGAAAGGCGCAGGTACTCGGCGGCTTCGTCGTTGGTCAGGTAGCGTTGGGGCTGCGCAGGCGCAGCGGCAGCAGCGGCGGCAGGCCGCAAGGGAGCAGGTCGCAAGGGAGCAGGTCGCATGGGATGAACCTCCATCAAGCCCGGCCGCACCACGCGGCCGGATAGAGGCACTTTCGAGAAAGCGAGGCTGCTTGCTAAGGGACGATCTGCGAGGGACGCGAAACGTCCCCCTGCTACAACGGCAGCAGCGGAAGCTGTGCCAGGCGGCGATAGCCGCCGCGCATCAGCGCCTCACCACGGCGCACCAGCCGCCGCACGCGGGCGCGCAAGGCGCTGTCCTTGTGCCAGTCAGCCGCGACGGCATCCACACCGAACAAGCCTTCGGCCACCTCGCGCAAGGATGCACCCACCAGGGTCGCATCGAGCGCCTGCAGGGTGTGCAACTCCAACAGCGCAGCCGCCGATGGGCGTGGCCGAGTCGTCACTACGGGTGCAGCGACCTCCGGCAATCCGGCCAACGTGTTCAATTGGGCGATCAGCGCGTGGTAGCGGATGCATGGCACCGCGCAGGCACGGATGGCATAGGCGTAAGCCGTGCCATCGACCAGGCCGGGTGCGAGCGCGAAGCGCAAGCAGCACCCCGGCCATCGCGCCACCAGTACCAGGCGCTTGCCGTCGTGAATCAGGTGTTTGGTGCCTGGAATGCGCCAGAACTCGAACACCACCGCATCGGGTGGCGGGTCGGCGTCTGGGTAGAGCTGCACCACGGCATCGTGATCGGGAAACCAGGCCGGATGCGCGTCCCGCGCATCCAGCGCCGGGTCTTCCAGCAGGCGTAGCCCCCAGCGCTGCGCCGCATCCGGCCTGCCACGACGGCGCAGCCAGTCGAGCCGGTAATCAGGATTGCGGCGCAGGTACTCCCAGGCCAGGGCTGGGCCATCGAGATGCAGCGTGTAAAGATACGCGGCGGTTGGATACCAGTGCTCGTGGTGTTCGGCGCTCGGGTCAGCCATGACGCAACCTCCTGTCGGACAGCAGGAACGTCGCCACGGGCGTGAAGAAGGCAAACTACGGCGTCATCGGCAAACCGTCATGGATGGCTGGGTAAACTGGCAGTGTCAAGACCGATTGGCTCCGAAGCGTTGCGTGGTTCGTCCGAATGCGACGACCGCGCAACCCGAAAATGGTGCGCGGCATCGGATACCGTGCCGCAGCCCGCGCCAAAGATCATGACTGTTTGCAGCAGACTCGCACCGCTTCGGTGAAAGAGTGCCGATTCAGACCGTACAGGTCACAGATCAGACAAAAATAGACTGAATGCGCCCGGCTTGGCCGTGGCTGTTCAATCCGGGATTGCACCGTTTTCTTTGGCCAGCCGCAGATATTCCGACAGCCGCCGCGTCGGCAGGAAGTAGCGATCACGCATCACGGGCTGCTTGCGCGGGCCGACAATGGATGTCAGGTCGGACAGCTTCACCGTACCCAGGGCAGGCATGCCCAGCCCCAGGTCGATCAAGCCATGAGCGGTGTCACCATCTGCGGGATTAAGCGAGGCCAGCAGCCAGGTCAAATGCGCATCCGGGGTGAATAGGCGCACCACGGGTAGCGGATCGGTGTCTTGCCCGGCGGCACGTGCTTGGCCGTTGGCCAGCAGGCGTGTGCGGTCGTCGTCGGTGATGAGCGTCGTCATGGCTGTGTTCCTGCCAATAGCCGAATCCGCATAGCCGCTTGCCTGCCTTCTCACGCAAGCGCAGATGTGCAAGCCCACACTTCCCCAGAAGCGTAAAGACACACAGGCGCATGTGCGGAAGTCAGGAAAGGCACGAATCAGGTTCCCCGCTTTTAAAGAAAGCCGCCGATGCGGATTTCAGTAAAGACACAAAACAGGTGAAACGAATGAATGAGTTAAATATAACGTGGTTTTAATTGTGCTGTAGATCGACGCTTCTGTCTATGCAGAAGCGTACCGTCCAGCGTGGCCGACCGGCCGGCACTACTACCTTTGACGCCGAACTGGCCCAGGCCTTCGGCGCGGCGGTGCGTGCGCTGCGCACGGAGCGCGGTATCGCGCAGGAGACGCTGGCCAACCTGGCGGGCGTCGAGCGCTCCCATATGGGCAAGGTCGAGCGTGGCGAGCACCAGCCCACGCTGTCGCTCATCTTCAAGATCGCAGGCGCACTCGAATGCAGCACGACAGTGCTGATGGCCGAGGCCGAAAGCCGATTCGGCCAACCCGGCACTATCTTGACCAAGACTGAAGATCAATGACGCTGCTCCAGAACGACCCCATTACCCAACTTGCGTTTTCCTTATATGAGAACAAAGGCGTCTTCGCTGTTCTACTGGGGTCGGGCCTGTCTCGCTCCGCAGAAATTCCTACAGGTTGGGAAATCACGCTGGACTTGGTGCGCCGTGTAGCTGAGGCCCAAGGCACTCCAGCGCAATCAGACTGGGCGAAGTGGTATCGCGAAAAGACAGGCCAGGAACCGAACTATTCCGTACTGTTGGAAGAAATCGCTAGTTCGCCGGACGAGCGCAGAGCGATCCTACATCGCTACATCGAGCCAGATGAGCAGGATCGCGAGGAAGGTCGGAAAACGCCAACCAAAGCACACCACGCTATTGCGCAGTTGGTTCGAGCTGGGTATGTGCGAGTCATTGTCACCACCAATTTCGACCGGCTTATGGAGAACGCTCTCCGGGAACAAGGGATTGAACCAACGGTTGTTGCTTCTGCGGATGCGCTCGCTGGTGCCGAACCTTTGACCCACAGCCGCTGCTATTTGCTCAAACTGCACGGTGACTACAAGGATGCCCGTATCCTGAATACCGATCAGGAGTTGAGCGCCTATCCCGACGCCTACAACCGGCTGCTGGATCGCATCTTTGACGAGCATGGTCTGATCATCTGCGGCTGGTCGGGCGAATGGGATCATGCCTTGCGTGCAGCATTCCTTCGCGCGCCCAACAGGCGCTATCCGGTCTATTGGGCCGCACGCGGAATACTAGGACCAGGCGCGCAAGAGTTGGCGACACACAGGGCGGCAAAGGCCATTCCGATCAATGGTGCCGATGAGTTCTTCCAACTTCTTCAACAGCGAGTCGAGACCCTTGAACAAAGCCAGCGTCAGAACCCTCTAAGCGTAGATTTGCTGGTCAGCAGTGCTAAACGCTATCTAGCCAAGCCTGAGCATCGCATTCAGTTGGATGAGCTTTTCGCTCAAGAAACTGATCGACTACTTGTTCAATTAGACAGCGAAACATTTTCTGCGCAGGGCCAGTGGAGTCAGGAAAATTTCCGCGCTAGAGTCCAGCAGTATGAGTCCGTAACCGAGCCACTGGCTCGTATGGCTGGCGTCCTTGGGCGATGGGGCGACGGCAAGGACTTTGATGTGGTGCTGGACGTGCTTCGAGGCCTGTATCACCACGCTGGAAGGATCGGCAGCGGCCTGACTTACCTGCTAAATCTTCGTTCCTATCCCGCTGTTTTGATCCTCACAGCCTATGGGATTGGGCTGACCAAAGCTGAACGATGGGACACGCTACTCAAGCTGTTCTTATCCGTACTCGCCTCGGAAAATCGCGAACCACAGCGAGTTGTCTCAACACTATTCCTCTGGTCGTGGGCAGGCAGTGAGCAACAAATTTGGCAGCAACTCGAAGGTTTTGATAATCGCAAGACGCCACTGAGCGATCATCTTCTGGAAGTGATGACGTCCTGGCGCAAGAGCTTTACTGGCGCTGATGCGAATTTTGAGCTGCTGTTCGAACGCTTTGAATTAATGGGATCACTTGCCGCATTCCATGAGAATGATGAAGCAGAACTGGAAAAATCTGCTGCATCTGCTGCCACGAGACGCGATGTTCTGGCATGGATGCCCGTAGGGCGTAGTGGATGGAATAGCGCCGTCGCGCGTACGCTGCTGCAAGAGCTTGAGGAGCCATCCCGAATCGCTGGACTGTTTGAAGCGGGCTTCGCCAAGAGCAGCGAGAGGTTTTTGCAATTATTCATTGCAAATTTCAAACTCTACGCCGAACGTATGCGTTGGCGTTGGTAACTGACGCACCCCGCCGCAATGGGCGGGGCGCGGTGGGCGGTCGTCAGGCCGCCTTGGGTTTGCTGCGCGACCAGATCAGGTCGTGCGTGCCGTTCTCGCCTTCGATCAGGCGGGCATAGATCGTCGCCGGGAACGAAGGATCGTCGATGGCCACCGACAGGTAATCACGCCCGGCCTCGCTGGTTTTCTTCCACGCCGCGCCGAAGTCGTGGCCGGCCGCCTGAAGGCGGAAGTCCGGGGCGCTTTCGTTCTCGCCTTTGTCGTTGGGAATCAGTTTGGCCTTGACGTTGAGGGTCAGGGTGCGAAGCGTGCCGGTGAAGCCGTCTTTCTCTGCGGTGAAGGTGCCGATGTTTGCCATGATGAATTTCCTTTCGGTTGAACAGGGTTCGCGCCCATCGCGTCCTGTTGTGATCCGACCGGCGGGGGACGGGCTGGCTGCACCGCTTGCGGGCGCAACGCAGTGGAGCGCCTGGAAGCGAAAAGAATTTGTCCCGCGAGGAATGCGCGCAGCGCAGGGGAAATTGTTTTCGCTGGAAGGTTGCTGCCATAGGAGCCCGGCCACCGCCAGGATTCACAAACAGACAGGACGCCTTGGGCCGACCCGCTCCGAAAGGAACATGGCCGACTCGGCTCCCCGCGTGACGGCTTCACCGGCCTGCTCCCTGACAACGGGCAAAGACAACGCCCAGCGACAATGGCGCAAGCACCCCTGACATAGCAGGCGGCCTCTTGCATGAGGCGTAGCGTGGAAGCTCCATTGCAGGCCCGGGCGGTGTGTCGGTGAACCGTCCTTCGTGACGTACAGGCGACGAACCGCCAGCGTCGAGGACGGCACGCTTTTGCACAACCTACGGCAGCAAGCCGGGGCGTAGCCCCACAAGTCCCGCCCATTGCAGCGGGGCTGCTTCTCGCAAGCGAAGCGCGCAGCGCCGCAGGCGCGAAGGCGTGAGGGATTGAAGCCGGATGGACATGACGCCATTGGCGGCATGGGGCGGAGCCCGAAAGCCCGGCGGCGTGTTGCGCCGACACGTCCTGTACCTTTTTCAAGAATAAAACTATAATTAGCCGCCATACTATATGGCAGCATCAATAATGAATCTGGAACAGAAATACCAAGCGCTGCTGCAAGAGGCGCAGCGCCGACAGCTTCCCGACGTGGCGAGCATCCGGCTGTGTTTTCAAACGCTGTCCCTGGCATCGGCCATCGACCGCGACTGTGCCGCGCTACTGGCCCCGCATGGCCTGTCCGAAGGCCGCTTCGTCATCCTGTTCCTGCTCGATGCCGCCAGCGAAGGGCTTGCCCCGAATGCGTTGGCCGAACAGGCCGGTGTCACCCGCGCCACGGTAACGGGTCTTCTCGATGGCCTGGAGCGCGAAGCCCTGATCGAGCGCCAGGCCGACGCCCACGATCGCCGTGCCCTGCGCATCCGTCTGACCCGCAAGGGCAAGCAGGTGGCCAAGCAGGTCTTCGAGCAGCATGGTCGCTGGATTGCCGGTCTGTTCGGCAACCTATCCACGTCAGAGCGCGAACAACTGGCGGCACTGCTCGACAAGGTGGCGGCGAATCTGGGCAACACAGAAAAAGGCACATCGCCATGAATGCACAGGTACCGCGCAAAGGCGCAACCCGAGCCGCTGACATACCCGTCGATGTGCTCGATGCCTTGTCCCGTGGCGACCTGCAAAGCGCCACGCTGGCCGAAGGACTGGCACTCGACCAGGCCCGGCTGCTGCACACGGTTTTTCCCGATCTTTCGCCGCAAACCCTGCATGCGGCCGACGCTGCCTGCCAACTCGGCATCCTCAAGCGCATGGCAGGTATCGGTGCCGCGCTGCTCGCCGAACTTGGTGTCGTCGGCATTGCGCAATGCCAGGCGCATACTTCGGACACTGTGCGCGGTTGGGCCTGCTTCATGGTCGGCGCACAATCGGAGCTGGATTTGTCGGCCCGGCTTGCCGCCATTCGACCGCTCGCCGATGACACACATTTCGGCGTACGCGAATGGGCGTGGATGGCGGTACGCCCACATCTTGCCCAGGAACTGAATGCCGCCATCGACCATCTGGCTGCATGGACGGCATCGCCGTCCGAGCGTTTGCGCCGCTTCGCCAGCGAGGCGCTGCGTCCTCGCGGCGTGTGGTGCGCCCACATCGCCGCGCTCAAACAGCAACCGGAACGGGCGCTGTCGATCCTTTCATCACTGCGCGCCGATCCATCGGCCTATGTGCAGGACTCGGTGGCCAATTGGCTCAACGATGCCGCCAAGGATCAACCCGACTGGGTGCGCGGCCTCTGCGCGCAATGGCTGCAAGGCCAGCCTGCCAACACCACGCGCCGCATCTGCCACCGCGCCCTGCGCAACCTGAAATGAAGGAGAGCGCCACCATGTCCCACTATCTTGTTGAACTCTACACGCCCAATAGCGCATGGCGCGCATTGCCTGCTGACAGCCGCCAGCAGTTTCTGGACGGCATTCAGACGGCGATGGGCGGGCTGTCCAGTCTGGGTGTGGAAGTGCTGGCCTTGGGCGAGACGGATACGGGCATCGACCGTGCCAGCGAATACCGCTTCCTGGGCATCTGGCGCTTTCCCGATCTGCAAGCGCGGGATGCGCTGCTAGCGGGCATCAAGGCCAGTGGTTGGTACGACTACTTTGACCATGTGAATGCCGCCTGCAACGCAGGCGGATTCGAGCATCATCTGGCTGCACTCGCGGCCGGATGATGGCGTGCGTTCAAGGCACGGCTTGAGGAAAGCAGAGCCTTGATGCTGTTTGTCTTTCACACCGGACGCGGCCACTGCCGCGTCCGGATTTTTGTAACCATCGCGTCCAGGGCGAAACGGCCTGGGCGCGGGGCTGATCGTGGTTATTCCTTCGTCCCAACAATCCACCACACGGCACGCGACAAGGCGCGGCCTGTGATGGGGGGAATGTCGGCCAGGTCGGCGCGGACTGTCCAGCCGCGAGGCGGACGGTAGCCACGCACGTCGCCATCGCCATGCCAGCGGCGGGCGCGTACCGTGCCGGGGGCATAGGTTGCGCCCATGCGTGGGCGGCTCGTGTCGGTGTGGCTCATGGTCGGCATCCTCGACGTGATGCGCCCCGGTCGGAACCGGGTCGCTCATCGGTGCAGGGTCAAGCGGTCAATGCCTCGGCCGGTTCATCGGTCACGGTGGCGGTGTCCGTGGCGTCGGCTTCCGCTTCCGTCGCCACGTCCTGCGCGGCCTGCTGCGGGGCTTCGGCTGCGAAGACGGCGGGCATCCACCCGGTGCCGTCTGCCAGCCGCTCGGCTTCGCTGGCAATGTCGGCCTTCTTCAACTTCGCCAGCCGGGAAACTTGCTCGGGCGCGTAATCTCCCACGGCATCCAGAATTGCAGCCTTCGGGATGTGCTGGAAATAGCCTTCGCTGGTGGGCTTCCACCATGCCGCCATATCCAGCCCCACGGCCTGCGCCAGTTCTTCGCCCGGTTGCTGCTGTGCAGCGCGAGGTGTCACCACATCCACCGTAGCCGCCACGCACACCGCCAGCAGGCGCACCAGTTCATCCTGCGACTTCGCCAGCAGCACGGCGAACAGTTCGGCGCAGTCCTGCGGCAGCGCTTCGCCTGCAACCTGCTGCAATTCGCGCAGCGCCACGACAGCAGGCGAATCGGGTATATCCGGGGCGATGCCTTCCAGCCGGTCTTGCGCTTTGAGGCTCACGCCCAGCGGCAAGTCACGGCCGTGATAGCCGTCTTGCAGCACGGTCTGCACCATGCCATGCACCAGTGCGGCCAGCGCCACCTGTGGATGCCGGGCCACCTCGATTTGCAGCGCGGCGGTGCGGTGGGCGCTCAACCGCTGCGCCAGCTTGTCGGACATGGCGGCGATTTTGGGTTGTCCTTCGTTGTCTCCGTCCTCGCCTGTGTCATCGTTCCCGGCTTCGCCATCGCTTCCGAACCCCTGCCGCAGCCGTTCCAAGGTGCGCAGCGCCTTGGCTTCGGCTTCGCGCAGCAGGCCGCGATGCACCACGATCTGCCCTTGCCGGTCGAGCGTGACGATGGCACCGGCTGCGGCTTTGACGTTGGGGCTGTAGTCCAACAAGGTATCTTCCAACGCCTGCAACTGTTCGCCCAGGCGGTCGCCTTCCTCCTGCAAGGCTTCTGCCTTCTCCTCGTCGTCTGCTTCCATCGCGGCATCCACCGCTTCGCCAATGGCCAGCATCTTTTCTTGCAGCTTCTCCATGCGCTGCGCTTCGCGTTTGTTCGGGGTGCGGCGTTCCCGTGGCGCACGATGGAAGGCTTGCAGGTCGGCATAAGTGGCGCTGGGCGTGGCATCCACCCATGCCCAGTCTTCGGCCTTCACCTCGGCGGCGATGCCCGCCAGCTTGTCTTGCGCCAGCCGTTCCAGCAGCGCGGCATCGGTCAGATACACGCCCGCATCGCCTTCCGCGAACAGGTCGCGGCGGATGCCGCCGCCTGCGGCTTCGTAGGTGTTCAGCTCCACGAAACGCACCAGCGGATGCCGGTAGGCGTCAATCTCGCGCTCGGTGAGGCGGTCGCGCAATTGGGAAGGGTTGCGCTGCCACGTCGGCGCGTCGTAGAACGCGGCTTCCTGTGCGGCGTGGTCGTCGGTGATGGCAAGGGCCATCAACTGGTCAAGGCTCACGGCATCGGCACGATAGTCGGCCATCAGGCGCGGCGATACGTTAGCGAGTTTCAGACGGCGCTGCACCACCAGCGGCGTGACCGCAAAATCAGCGGCAATGTCTTCGACGGGTCGGCCTTCGGCCACCAGTGCGGCGAAGGCTTCAAACTGGTCTGCCGGGTGCATGGCTTCGCGCTGTACGTTCTCGGTCAGGCTGACGGTGCGGGCGCTGGCATCCTGCACCAGCAGGCAAGGCATCTCCCAATCCTTCGGGATATGGCGCTTCTTCGCCAGCAGCTTCAACGCGGCCAGCCTGCGGCCACCGGCCACCACTTCGTAATGCTCGCCATCGCTGGCAAGAATGACGGTCAGGTTTTGCAGCAGCCCCACGCGGGCGATGCTGGCCGCCAGCGCATTAATGGACTGGCCTGCGGTCTTGCGCACGTTGCGGCGCGAGGGACGAAGCTGCGACAGCGGCACCAGCAGCAGATTCTGCGCCGGGGCGGCTGTTTCCAGTGCAGTGGCGATGGCTTGGGTTTCGGTGTGGGTGATAGCGTTCATGGTGAAAACTCCTTGCGATGATGGAATGCAGCAGCGAATGACGCGGCAAGGGTTGCTGCCTGCCCCTCCGCGCAGGGGAATCAGGCTTTCAACTGGCGCAGGCCATCGGCCAGCAGCCACAGGGCGCGATTGAGACGAATATCGGAATCAATGCCCTGCACCGGGCGGGTCAGCTGGCGGCGTCCGTTGGCGCTGCGCCCATGCAACCCCCCTTTGGTCAGGTTCTCTTGGGTGCGGTTGAACACGCTCCACAAGTCCGGGCGGCGGTCGTCGAAGCGGCGCGGCATCAGGATTTGCGATTCGGTGATGGGTGCGGGCTTGTCTGGGTCGTCGTACTTGAGCGACAGCGCGGCGCGGGCGAATACTTCGGCCTCGCCTTCGTCTAGCGTGATGGCCTGCATGGATTCACGGGATTCCAGCGCACGGTCGAAGCCGTGCAGTACCTGATAGGCACCTTCGATCACTTGTCCGGCCACGTCACCCTTATGCGGCACGCGCACATCGGCCACGGTGTCGCCGCACACCAGCCCATTGCTGCACACGAAACGGAACATTCCGGCCAGCATCTGGTAGCTGCTGGTGCCATCGTGCGAGTTCAGCAGGATGATTTCGTTGGCCTCGCCTCGGGCGTTGATCTGGCTGGCATGGCGCAGCCGGATCATGTGCTTGGTGTAGTCGCGCCGGTCTTCGTGGCGGGTGCGGGTCTGCGTCACCATGAAGGGCTGAAACCCTTCCTTGCGCAGTTCGGTCAGCACCGTGGCGGTGGGGATATAGGCGTACCGCTGGGAACGGCTTTCGTGGGGTGCTTCCGCAAAGATGGACGGGGCCACGCGGTGAATCTGGTCATCGGACAGCGGGGAATCGCTGCGCAGTACCGGGGAACGGGAAGCGAAACGGGATGCAAGCATGGTCTTTCTCCTGACGAAAAGGGTTTGCTGTTCAAACCGCACACCGGATTCCAAGATTCGGAGCCCAGCCTTTCGGCTGTTCGGTGCGGTTGGCACGAGGAACCCGGTTGGCCCTGTTGCCACCGTCTTTCCTGAGTTCATCGCCCGCGACGGTCAGGAGCCCACGGACGTGGGCCGTCAAGGAGAGAAGCGGCAGGTTGGTGCGGCCCGCAGGCGCAGCCGAGGACACGGCCTGGCGCGCCTTGACGGCACGCGGCCACGGGCTACAGTCGCGAGCAAGGTGATGGAGTCAGGAGAGACGGCTGGACATGGCAACGGCCGCCGCGATGTGCAGATCGCACGCAAGCGAAGCGCGCAGGCCCTAAGCTGGAAGCCGGGCCGTAGGCATCAGGGATGTGGAAGGCTGGCGAATGCCAGTCCCGTCAGGGATGAGCGAATAGCGAACCTGGAGCAGCACGGTCCGCGAAGCGGAGACGCAAGGAAGTATTTCGCTTATTATCTATTTGTATGTTGGCAGCTTTCGATCATTGAGCCGCTTTTTCGGCGAAAGCTAAAAATATCAATTATTGACTTTTGCCCAGGAGGGGATTGATGAAGATTAGCGACATTGCAATTCGGAACTTCCGTCGATTGGAAAATGTTCAAATCGACATTGAAGAGCGAGAGTCAATATTTGTTGGCCCCAACAACAGTGGCAAAACGTCTGCCACAGCAATCTTTCGCTGCTTTCTTGGCGATCGAGAATTCAAAATCCATGACTTCTCAGTCGCCAGAATGAAGGATTTCGAAGACTTTGCGAACACAGGGGATGCCAATCAGCTTCCCAAAATTAGCCTCGATCTCTGGTTTAGCATTGACCCTGAAAGTATCGCATTTGGAAGAGTTTTCACCCTTCTCCCAAAGCTTTTAGACCTAAAGCGCGTTGGAATCCGGCTTTCATATGAAGTAGATGATGCAAAGAAACTTTTGGAAAGTTACGACGCTGCTTACCCCAAAAGGGAAGGCGAAGAACGTGCTAAGGCACTCTCCCAATATCTTGCGCTAGATGGAAACCTTAGTCGGAATTTTTCAGTTGGATACTTTTCACTCGAAGAAAAGCATCAGGAGGGAGCTCCTCCTGAAATTCAAGTAAGCAGGCTTGATCCTGAGGAGGGAAAGCGCCTACTTAAGCACCTAATACGAGTGGAGTTCGTCGATGCTCAGCGTAACATCAATGATGATGACAGTAGCCGAAGCAACCGACTTTCAGCAGCTTTCGCTACCTTTTACAGAAAAAATCTTGAACAGGCTGGTCATGCTGCCGATGCTCATGGCGTAATTGATGAAAACAACAAACAACTCACCGATCACTACGCCAAGCAGTTTGAGCCCCTGATTACGCTGATTAAAGATCTTGGTGTGCCGTCTATAAATGATCGCGAGTTACGGATAATTTCATCTCTTAGCCCGGAAACTGCGCTAAGAGGCAACACCGAATTACTCTACATTGACCCCGGTAGACAGCATGAGCTTCCCGAACTGTATAACGGTCTTGGTTTCAAGAATCTCATATACATGGCCATCCAGGCGCGACACTTTCACTCTCAATGGATCATGACTGAGGTGAATCGTCCGCTATGTTTGATGATATTCATAGAGGAACCCGAGGTTCATCTTCATGCACAGGTTCAGCAGACTTTTATATCCAACATTTGGCAGGTGATAAACCAATCGGCTGAAGCGGCTGGCGAACCTGATTTAGTGCCGCAACTCGTTGTCACAACACACTCTTCTCACATCATGGATGCGGTAGATTTTGAGAAGGTTCGATATTTCCAGAGATGTCATATCGAAGGTGAGACAACGGCAACGGGCATTCGCAATGCATCAGTCGTTCACAGCCTCCGATCATTTCAACCAGAAGCGGAGACGATAGACGGTAAGTTAGTTGCTCCATCGGAGTCTCTAGCCTTTCTTAAACGGTATTTACGACTGACTCATTGTGACCTGTTTTTTGCGGATGCTGCCATCCTTGTTGAAGGCGCCGTTGAGAAACTTCTTATGCCGTCTATGATTGAGCGCGCAGCAGAAAATTTGCGTAAATCATATCTTACGGTCTTAGAGGTGGGAGGTGCCTATGCTCATCGTTTCGAGGGTCTGCTGAGCTTTCTTCATATTCCATATCTTGTTATTACAGATATTGATTCTGTTTTGCCAACTGGATATCCAAGCGCGTGTCGCGCAGATTTCGTTGGAGCCAAAACATCCAATGCCTCTATCAAGAAAATGTGTGGGCACAGCACAATTTCTGAATTGATTGCGCTGACTGCGACGCAGAAACAACATGCCGATAAAGATCGCTGCATCGCCTTTCAAACTGATGTTTTAGTAGTTGATGGAACGGCGAATGAAACGCTGCGTCCCCGCACGCTGGAGGAGTCTATCGTCTACGAGAATTTCGGGCTGCTGCGATCAGGAGCACTATCCATCGGTATTGCCATTCCAGAAATTCTTGATAATGCATATCAAGAAATTTATGATCGAATTCGGTCAGATAATTTTAAGAAAACTGATTTCGCTATGGACATTTTGGCTTGCCCCGAGCAGTGGTGCGTCCCGAGCTATATAGCTGAGGGCCTGCAGTGGCTTGAAAAGCGCTTGTCGCCGGAACCGACTACTGTCATTTCAGGAGATTAGTATGTCTGCATGGGTAGAAAGCAAGGCAGATGCTCTGGTCCGCAAGTGCCTGGATGATCGCCGTAGTTTTGCAATGATTGCGGGAGCAGGTGCCGGCAAGACTAGCTCCCTCGTAGATGCTCTTCGTCGAGTTCGCGAGTTGGAGGGAAGTTTTCTCAAGAAGCATGGCCAACGCATTGCATGCATCACTTTTACCAAGCGGGCAGTAGAAGTCATAAAGGCGCGGCTTGGATTTGATGACTTATACCTTGTCTCAACTCTTCACGGTTTTTTGTGGGGGCAAATTCACCATTTCCATGAAGACATCCGGGAGGCTTTGCGTGAAAGTCGAATTCCAGCTCTCATAGAAAAGTCCAGAGAGGATGACAATGGTGGGCAAAGCAAAAAAGCGAAGAAAGCTCGGGAAAAAATAGAGCGATTGACCAAACAGCTGACTGCGCTGGAGTTGGTCGAAAGATTTGGCTATTCAGACACTAACTTTAGTGATTACGAAAAAGGGCAAATCAGTCATGATGATGTCATAGAAATCGCTACCTACTTGCTTGCAAATAATCACACATTCAGGCGAATCATCGGCCTGCGCTTCCCTTATATTTTTGTTGATGAGGCGCAGGACACGTTTGATGGCATCGTTTCAGGGCTAAATCTCGTCTGCGCAGGTACAGGCCTTCCTCTGATCGGCTATTTTGGTGATCCTTGGCAGCAAATCTATGATCGAAGTGCCGGGGATTTTGTACCTCCTGACAATGGGGAAATAATAAAGAAGTCTGAAAATTTTCGCTGTTCAAAAAGTGTTATCCGACTCCTCAATAAATACAGAGGAGATGTTGAACAGTATGCTGCGGGGGAAAACTCGTCGTGCGAAGGTAGTGTTGAATTTTTGCTGATACAAGCAGAAGAACCATCAGAGCCGCGCAAGCGATACTCTGAAGATCAAATCAAACGAGCCTTAGCGCGTATGGATGCCGCTATCGCGAGCTGGGGATGGACAGAGCGTAAAGATGTCGTAAAACTATTTCTGGCTCGGCAAATGATCGCTCGCAGGCTTGGATTTTCTGATCTCAATCGTCTTTTCACAGGAGAGTATGCTTCTTCCCGGGCACAAGACGCATTTGAAGAAGGCGAGCACTTTCTTATCAAGCCATTTCTTTCGACCATTTGTCCGCTCATCAATGCTCAAGCCAAAGATGATGATAGAGCAGTCATCAATATTCTTCGTCGCAGCAGCCCAGCTTTTGCAACCGATGGTTTAAATGCAGAAAAATCATTGAAGCTGATGATTGAAGCGTCGAAATCGCTAGTAAATCAGCTTGTTGACCTATGGAATACAGAAAAAATTGGGCCCATCCTTCGATTTTGCGTTGAAAAGCAAATTATTCAACCATCCGAAAGACTTTGCGAAAATCTTGACCGCGATCCCAGGACAGAATCTTTCGATGAAGAGATTCACAGCCTAGATAAAGGAGACTGGCTTGCAGATTCTTTTTTTCAAATGATGCCTGCGCAGATTGGATGCTACTTTGAATTCATTGTCAATAACACTGCCTACAGTACTCAGCATGGAGTCAAAGGCGAAGAGTACTCAAAAGTCCTAGTGGTTTATGATGATATTGAGGCGGCGTGGAACCAATACAGTTTCAATAAAACATTAACGCCACTAACAGCCGGTGAACCCTCTGATCGGCAGCGCGACGTAACGCAAAAACTTGCATACGTGTCATTCTCGCGTGCGATGGAGGATTTGCGTGTTGTATTGTTCACAGCCAATCCGGAAGGTGCGCAAGCCGAACTCATTGACAAGAAGTTGCTGGAACCCAGTCAAATCCAGATCATGCCCTGATCGCTATTTTTCTAATATCAAAGGGACAAAAGGGGCCGAAGCCCCAGGCTTAGATCAGGCCACATTCAGCGAAGGACGCAGTGTCGCTACCGGCGATAATGACATGATCCAGCGTGCGCACCTCCACCAGCCCCAGCGCTTCCTTGAGCCGCTGCGTCAGCACCTTATCGGCCTGCGACGGCTCAGGATTCCCGCTCGGATGGTTGTGCGAAAGGATCACTGCCGCAGCATTGAGCCGTAGCGCTTCCTTGACCACTTCGCGCGGATACACCGATGCACTGTCGATGGTGCCGTGGAACATCTCCCGGTACTCGATCAGCCGGTGGCGCGTATCCAGAAACAGCAACGCAAAGACTTCATGCTCGAAGCCTGCCAGCTTGTTGCGCAGGTACTCCTTGACCAGCGCCGGCGAAGTGAACTCAGCACCACGCTGCATCTTCAGCTCGATGGCCTGGCGTGCCGCTTCAAGAATTTGATCCACCGATGCCGGCATGTAGCGCCCTTGGGCGTCACGCACCAGCAAAGCGTCATCGAACGAGGAAAAGGACAGTTGCGACATGATCGTGCTCCGGTTGCTCGGGCGGAATTGCCCGGAACCGCGGCCAGCACGGCGCAGCGCAAGCAGTCAGGGATCGAAGACGGCCGACAGGCCGCAAGCGTGCGAGCACGCGCAGTCATTGACGGCGAGAACGCCGTGATACGGTGAAGGGAACAGCAAGACCGCCTACACCCCACTCAGCCACACACCCGCCGTTGGCAAGTGCGCAGCACGCGCAGGCCCGGATCAGCGATCCAGGCCGGAGGCGTCAGGGATCAGCGCCGAATGGCTGTGATTCGGCACGAAGCACGGGGCGCAGCCCGCGAGCCCGACGGCGGTACGCCGGGACGAACGACTATGGCTTATCGTCCTTGAGGGACAGCGTGCCGCGAGATTCAAGCAGACGCCGCGTGTTCTCCAGTTCCTTTTGCAGCAGTTCGGCATCCGGCAACACCGTCCGGTAGTTCGCAGCCATCACCTTGGTCGGCAAACCATCCAACGCATACCGCGCTAGGGCATGGCCCTTGTCGGCACACAGGATCAGGCCCACCGGCGGATTCTCGTCAGGGTAGGCCCAATGCTCCTTGGCATAGTTGCAGTACATATGCATCTGCCCCACATCGGCATGCGTCAGGCTGCCCAGCTTCAGGTCGATGATGACCAGGCAGCGCAGCTTCCGATGAAAGAACAGCAGATCGACCCGATACCAGGTCTGGTCGATACGCAAGCGCCGCTGCCGCCCCACGAAGGTGAATCCTTCGCCCAGTTCCAGTAGGAAGTCTTCCAGCCGCTGGATCAAAGCCGCTTCCAGGTCGGATTCCGAATACTCGTCCTTGAGGTCGAGGAACTCCAGCACATACGGGTCTTTGATCGCGTCGTTGGGCGTGACGGCATCCTCGGGCTTGGCCACCGAACCTTTGACCAGCATCGCCGCCTTGTCCTTGGACAAGGCCGTGCGTTCGTAGAACTGGCTTCCAATCTGTCGATCGAGCTGGCGCACGCTCCAGCCACCGCGCAGCGCCTCGGCCTCGTAGAACTGGCGGGCATGGTCATCCTTGACCGACAGCAGTCGGACATAGGCCGACCACGGCAAGGTGAAGACCTGGGCAAGTTCGGAGAGGTCGAATTTCCGAGACACTGTCTGGGATTTCTCGGTAGGCGACTCATTTCCCAATTTCCCAGACACTGTCTGGGAAATTGAGGGCTGGGGGTATGCGAGGAAGAAACGCCGCATGCTCTCCAGATTGTTGACACCGAACCCGCGCCCGAATCGGGCCGTCAAGTCGGCGGACAAGCGCTCCATCAACTGCTCGCCGTAACCGGCTCGTCGCCTGCCTTTCTGCTCGGCTTCGACGATCCGGCGGCCAATCTCCCAATAGCTGGCTGTCATCAGTGCATTGACACTGCGCGCCGCCGCCTGGCGCGCAGCATCCAGCAACTCGACGATGCCGCCGTGGATGCCAGCATAGCCAGCCGGTAAGGCGGCGGGCTTCCGCGTTGCCACGGGTGTCTTCCTTGTCATGCTGTCACCTCCATAGAACGGGATGCCCCGGTAATCGCTAGCCGCCGATTCGCCACCAGTTCGGCTGCATCCCGCACCGGCTTGTCCTCGGTATGAACATAGTGCATAAACATCGCCACGGTCTTGTGGCCTGTGAGCTTCATGCCCACCTTGGTGGGCACGCCCGAATTGGCAATGTCGGTCGTCGCTCGGTGACGGATACCGTGCGTGCCAACGTGCGGCACGCCAGCAGCCTTGAGCACGCGCGTCCAGCCGCCGTAGTGCTCACCGTGGGTCATGTGCCGGGTCGGGTCATTGGGCGACGGCAGGACATAGGGGCAGCCTTCCCGACGCGGTGCGGTGGACAGCAGCCGATAGGCTTCCTCACTCATGGGCTTGGAGATGCCGCCGGTCTTGCTGTCAGGCCAGACGACGCGGCGCTTTTCCAGATCAATCCAATCCCACTCCAACGGGCAGATTTCGGAGCGGCGGGCGGCAAACTCGAATTGCAGGCGGATCGCCAGCGGGATGACGTAGTTCTCCAGTTCTTCCGCCTCCAAGTGCTCCAACTGGCGGAAGATCCGCACCAGTTCATCATCCACGATGAGCCGGGTTTCCTTGCCGGGTGGGTACATCGGGACGTGCCGGCACGGATTGGTGCCGTCCGGGCGCAGCCCCCACACTTCGGCCAGGTTGAACATCTTGCGCAGTACACCGAAGGTACGGTTGGCCTCGGCCTGCTTGTAGGCCAGCTTCTTCATCAGCGCGGCCACGTCCGGGCGCTTCACGTCCTGCACCTTCATCCGGCCCATGATCGGGATGATGCAGCGGTCAATCACGCCCTGATAGCCGCGTTGCGTGCTGGGCTTGTTGCGCTGCTTGGAGTAATCCTCCATGAAGGTGTGGCAAAACTCCTTCATGGTCGGCGCCTTGCGGGCGGCGTTCTTGGCCGCGCTCGGGTCACCACCTTTGCGTACCTCGGCCAGCCACTCCTGCGCCATCGTGCGTGCCTGATCGACCGTCAGTTCCCCGTACTGGCCCAAAGCGGGCTTGCGGCGCTCGCCAGCGTTCGTGCGGTACTGGAGCATGAACACCTTGCGGCCCGCCGGGGTGATCTTGCACAGGAAGCCGGGCACCACGGTGTCCCGCAGTTCGATGGCCTTGTCTTGGGGTTGTGCCGCATCGACTGCGGACTTGGTGAGCTTGATTTTCGCCATGATGACTCCTCGGAAAGCCCGGTTTCCAAGAGCCGCATGGGAGCCACGCGAGGGGAAGCCGGGTCAAGTTTCGGAAAGCACCGGCATATGTTGAACTCGCCTAAGTGATTGATAAACCTGCTGTATCGAGCCTTGGCGTAGTCCAGCGAATTGCGGTACTGGAGTCATCGTGAAACAAAAAAAGGCCTGAGCTGATGCCGCTCTCAGCCTTGCTAAGGCGATCACGTGGCAGGGATTCGCCAGCCAAATATGACCGATCCTCCCGCAGGCCGACCGGACATGGTCAAACGAGGTCGCAGACCTCGCCATCAATCAGGGCGCCGCAGCGACGAGCTTGCTGCGGAAGGCCTTCCGTGATTGGTATGCATCCCGAGCGCCAGACACCGACAGCGGATTCCTCGATAGCCGTACATGGCGAGTTGTAGACCGGAGATTCACTCACCCGCAAAAGTAGCAATTTCTTCAAATTGATAGGAAAAATAAATGCATATTTGATCAAATTGATATTTATGATTCAGCCATCAGATCAATTTTGTCATTCAAGGGCACCATGAGAAAAATGCTCATCGTCGAAGACCACTCGGGCATCCGCAAGCTGTTGCGCATGGCGCTGGAATTCCGTGACTTTGATGTCATAGGGGCTTGCGATGGCGACGAAGCCCGGGCGATGGCCGAGATGCACAGGCCAGACATCGTCCTGCTCGACAACATGACCTTCAGCACCTTGAAGCTGCTGGAGACGATCGAAAGACTTGAAAGGATCGCCTGATGGCCCAGTACCAGACCAGCGTCCCGAGGGAGTTGTCGCGACCTTTCGATCCTGCGGCCGCGGAGCAGATGGAGCAGCTCATCCAGGACTTCGGCCGCATGTACCGCGAGCGCAAGGATCTGCTCAAGGAAGTGACACGTGCCCACCGCGGGACAACGAGTGGCTGCTCTACTGCCGCTTCGCAATGGACCTGCCGCACCCGGCCAGGCAGCAGGTTGTGGCGATCAAGCAGCGATACGGCTTGACGGACGCCGAATGCCGTTGGCTGCGCCGATCCGGCCAGTTCAGGGTGACGCGGGACAGCGCAGGGCAGGGCAGGGGTCAGTCGCAAGCTCCATGCTCTGCGCCAAGCCAGATCAAGCCTGCATGGCCAACTCAACTCCATCGTCCTGGTCCAGGACGAGACCACAGTCTAAGGAACAACAATGAGACTACAGATCAAACAAGTGTACAGTTTTGGTGCCGCTCTCCTGCTGGTTCTTGGCGCGGCCACCATAGGCGCAGCCATCATGAGCAACCGCAGCAGCGATCTTGCCGACGAAACTGCCGCCAGGCGATACCAGTCGTACCTGCTGGCCGATGAGTTGCGGCAAAGCTCTGACGACCTCACCCGACTGGCGCGCACCTACGTGGCCACCAGTGACGCCAAGTGGGAGAAGCAATACATCGAGATTCTGGATATTCGAAATGGCAAGCTCCCACGGCCTCAGGCCTACGAGCGGATCTATTGGGACTTCCGGGCAGCCGATGCGCAAAACGTGCGTCCCGCAGGCGAAACGGTGCCGCTGCTTGATCTGATGAAGCGGGCCGGCTTTGCAGACAACGAACTCGCCAAGTTGGCCGAGGCCAAGGCCAACTCAGATGATCTGGTGCGCACTGAAACCATCGCAATGAACATGGTGAAGGGCCTCTATGACGACGGCAAAGGTGGGTTCACGCGCCAAGCTGAACCCGACAAGGCCAAGGCTCTGGGGATGATGCACGACTTGGCATACCACCAGTACAAAGCCAAGATCATGAAACCCGTGGACGAGTTCCTGATTCTTCTCGATGAGCGCACGTCAGCACAACTGGCCGCAGCCGTGGCGGCGCGGCAGCAATGGTCAAAACTTGTCATGGCCTCGACGGCATCGCTCATCGTGAGCTTGCTCGCCGGGCTACTTTATCTGCGTCGTCGCACCAGCGCCGTGCTTGGCGACGTCAGTCGTCTGGCATCGGGCATTGCGGCAGGGGAGCTTGATCAGTCGATCGATCACGGTGTGAGGGGTGAAGAAGGTGACCTGCTGCGCACTATGGGCAGCATGCAGCAGCAATTGTCCAGCGTGGTGGGCGCTATTCGCAGTGGCGCCGACAGCGTGGCGACAGCCAGCACCCAGATTGCACAGGGCAACCAGGACCTGAGCCAGCGCACCGAAGAGCAAGCCAGTGCCCTGCAACAAACAGCCGCCACGATGGAAGAGTTGGGCACCACCACCCGCAACAACGCCGACAACGCCAAGCAGGCCAATCAACTCGCTCAGGGCGCCTCGGCCGTCGCTGCGCAAGGTGGCGAGGTGGTCGGCAAGGTCGTCACCACGATGCAAGGCATCAGCGACAGCAGCCGCAAGATCGGCGACATCATCGGCGTGATCGACGGCATCGCCTTCCAGACCAACATCCTGGCGCTCAACGCAGCCGTGGAGGCGGCCCGCGCAGGCGAGCAGGGCCGCGGCTTCGCTGTCGTGGCGTCTGAAGTGCGCAGCCTCGCGCAGCGCAGCGCTGAAGCTGCCAAGGAAATCAAGACCCTGATCGGTCGCAGCGTCGAGCAGGTGGAGCAGGGCAGCGTGCTGGTGGACGAGGCCGGCAAGACCATGGGCGAGATCGTCGCCTCGATCCAACGCGTGAGTGACATCGTGGCCGAGATTACCTCGGCCAGCGTCGAGCAGAGCTCCGGCATCGGGCAGGTCGGCGAGGCCGTCAGCCAGATGGACCAGGTGACGCAGCAGAACGCGGCGCTTGTGGAAGAGAGCGCTGCTGCCGCAGAGAGCCTGAAGGGCCAGGCCCAGAAACTGGTGCAGGCCGTGGCGGTGTTCAAGCTATCGCATGAAGGACTTCGAGGCTCGACCTACGCTGCGGCCCCAGTGGCCAACGCTGCGGCCGTCGAGCGTCGCGGCCCGGACCGTGCCAAGAACATCACCCGGCCGGCATTCAAGGCGAAGGCTGCTGCAGCCCCAGCACCGACCGCTGAGTCAAGCCAGCGCGCTATCGCACCTGCCAAGACCGGCACTGACGGCTGGGCGTCGTTCTGAGCGCGGCTCGCCGCGCCAGAACCCGTCCCCAACCTGCAAGGAGTGCTGGGAGCGGACAGCATCAAGCCGGCGCCCCAGATGAGTGCCTCGGTGGATGCCGGCTACATCGTGGGTATGGGCTGCTTCAAGAGCGGCGATGTCGAGCGCATGCTGATTCTGACCGACATCGAAGCGCTCATGAGCAGCGCCGAGAGAGGTAGTCGTGAAGGACAAGCGCCGCAGGCGCTGGTCCCTCGCAGAGAAGGCGGCGCTGGTGCGCCGAACCTACGAACTCTTCTTAGACGGCGTCTACAGCTGGGGAGTCATCGGCAAGGCTGCATGGGATTCAGGGTCATTAGGAGGGAGCTGTGGATGTGGTTCAAAGTGAAAAAGCCCGCGACAGCGGTTCCTTCGGAAGAGGTTGTTCGCCAGCACTCGTTGCGGCATCTCGCCGAGGTGTTCGACGTGCCTGAGGCATCGCTGACCCTTGATGCCCGCTTCGGGCAAGAGTTGAAGGCGAACCCGGCTTCCGACTTCAAGGTCAACCAGTTCGACATCGTTGACGGCGATATCAAGGATGTCGCTGACAAGTGGCTTCTCAAAGAGATGGCGCAAGGCAAGTTGGTCATCCAGACCGTCGGCGACTACTGCGAGCACATGGTCCGTTGTAGCAGCATCAATCCCGAAGAGGTCGTCCGTGTTCTTCGGCTGCCAGCTGTGGAGTAGCGCTGTTTGCGTTGGGCGCCGATTCGAGGCTGGCCAACTGCCACCCGAAGGGCTCAGCCACGACGCGGCGGCGCAACGCTCGATGCTCGCCGAGGGCGGTGCATGCGGACGAAGTGGTATGCACCGCTATGCAGCTCCGGTGAACTCAAGATCGCCCTCTGACAGGGAGGCAAACGCAGCCTTTTCAATCTGAGAATGTGCCGTAGAGGCGTCGACGTTAGAATTTTCGGTAGCCATTGTTCAGTCCTCCTGACGACTGGTTTTGGTTAGGGGTTCCGGGTGTTCTCAGCACCCGGCATCCCCGCCTTGAATGCCCCAACGGGGCGGGCAGGCTCTGTCGAGGCAGGATTGCCCCACAGAGCCATCAGAACGGCCACAGTGGCCGCAGATGCATGGAGTAGGGGGCTCATGCCCCATCCTCATCGCGAACTTTGCGAGGACGGCCACAGCCACGTTTGGCGTCAGGAATCGCGAAGTAGACCTCCTGACCTTCGAGCTGGCAGGCCTCTGCCCACAGCAGCGCAAACGCAGGATTCTTTGGAACATAGCTTTGCAAAGGCTCAGCAGGCCCGTCCGGGCTATCGGCGTCAAACGTCAAGTACCAGCGGACACGACGGCGGCATTCAGTGATTGCACGCTGGTGACTTAGTCGCCATGGTGTTCACCGTCCTTCAGTGACCGGGTTGCTTTGGTTTTGATAGCAAACAAGCTAGACGGCATCAGGTTTTCAAAATTCCATGTTCCAAAGTGTTTATGGGATAAATCTAGGGCCGGCGCTTCGCCCACGGCCACCACGCCAGGCTCCGCCTCTGTCGTGGTGTCCATGCGCGCAGCACCTTCGACCCGACGTTGTTTGCCGAACATGGCGGCTCGACGCACGAGCAATCCCCACCAGGCGCTGTCGGTGTCCACAAAAACATGCACCTCAGGCGAGATCAGCTTGTGGCCATGGAAGCTCCAGCCTTGCCAGGTCTGGCCAGGCAGTTCCATGCGGTTGAGCAGCCGCAGCAGCCGGTACGTTGCGTACGGGATGTCGTGCTTGCCGCAGGCCCAGTTATGCAAAGTACGTTCGGAGACGTGAAGAAGCTGCGCGCAGCCAGGCAGATCCAGGCCAAGGCTCTGGTGCATGGCCCTGAAGCGCAGGGCAAGCTGGGCGCGGGTGTCGGTGATGCCGCAGCCGGAGCTTTCTCTTTAATTGATACGATGTATATTATGTTAAATCGCAAATCCAGGTAGCAGCCTGAAAACCAAGGCAAGGCACTCCTCCAGTGTCTCGCCTGCTTCGTTTTCAGCTGTTCAAGACGGTTTCCAGGCCTTCAAGCTCCTGCTTCAGCAAAAGCGCGGTTTCCTGCGGCTCGAACTGGCGCTGCAACAGCGGGATGGTGAAGACGTAGCATGCATCGTGCACACCGTACGTTTCATCCCGGCGCAGGACATAGGCCAGTTGCAGGCGCGCCAGGGACCGGCGCAAGGCCTGGGCCTGGCCGGTGGCGCCGTGGGACTGGACCAGGGCGTCGAGTGCGGCCAGGCTGGTCTGTCCTTGCTGGGCCGTGTGATAGACGGCGATGCGGTCCAGGCGGCAGGCCTGTTCATCGGTGCTCAGGCGGCCCCAGCCTACCAGCGCGTCCTGCACTGGCTGGGATGCCATGGCCTGGCGCAGGTGGCGTTCTTCGATGACGCGTTCGTCGGCGCCCAGCGCTTCCAGGCATTCCTGGCAGAGGATGGCGACCAGATTGGCGCGCCTGCCGCTGGCCTCTATCAGCCGTTCGGCCAGAGCGTCGTTGGCAAAGCCCAGGCGCAGCCTGCGCAGCGGCTCGGTGGCCAGGGCGTGACATGCCGCTGGCTCCAATCCGCCAATGGCCAGGATTTCGCCGAAGTTGCGCAGCGGCGACTGGTAGTCGAGCAGCGCTGCCGCGTACAGATCCCAGAATCCCGCCAGCATGAACCAGCAACGGCCCTCCTCGCTCAGCGCGCGCAAGGCGCTGAGCTGGGGGTAGCCATTGCGGGCTTCGTCGCGGAAGAACAGGTCGGCCTCGTCGATCAGCAGGTACAGCCGCCTGCCCTGCGACTGCTTCTGCAGGTGTTCGATGATGGCCTCCAGCGGTGTTTCCACGGGAAGGCCGAACTGCGTGGCCAGGCGCGGCGTGAGGCGGTGGTCGCGCAGCGAGATGTAGTGGCAGGCGATGGCCGGATGCTCCTGCAGCCGCCGCTGCACGGCCTTGAGCAGGCTGCTTTTGCCGAGCTGGCGTCCTCCCACGACCAGGTAGTTGGCCGGTTCGCGGTTGAGCACGCGTGCCAGCAGTCGCTCGCGGCCAAAGAAAACGTCCTCGCGCGTCACGCCGCCGCGCGTCTGGTAGGGCGATATGCGCGTGACCTGCAGCTGCGTGGCCAGCAGTCGCAGCAGCACCTGGTCCGGATCGCCGCCCATCAGCCATTCGGTCTGGCCAGGGCTGTCCAGCAGCACGTGCAGATT
This sequence comes from Delftia sp. UME58, assembly GCF_014170385.1. Classification (NCBI taxonomy): domain Bacteria; kingdom Pseudomonadati; phylum Pseudomonadota; class Betaproteobacteria; order Burkholderiales; family Comamonadaceae; genus Delftia; species Delftia sp. UME58. The sequence continues at coordinate 356,659 of NZ_LZZV01000013.1, read as the reverse complement.
GGCGCGGTCCTGGGCATGGCGCTGCAGCAGCGGCATGGGCGACTGGGGATGCTGGGGACTGAGTATGAGCACCACATCGCCGCCGGTTTGCAGCAGGCGCAGCTGGCGCACGAGTTCGCCCTCTTCCAGCTCCGCTGGCGGCGCATAGACCATGCAGCGGCCCAGGGCGATGGGCAGCTCGGATGGCAGCGTCCACTCGAACATGTCGCCGGGCATGGGCCATTCGCCTTCGGCCGGTTTGCAGGTGGCGGCCAGGCGTTCGGCCAGGGCGCGCACGCGGGCAGCGGGGCTGGCGTGGGCCAGCCGCAGGGCCCGCTGCCAGTCCGGCGGGCGTATGCCTGCGGTGCGCAAGACGGCGGAGCGGCGGCCGGTGAGCCGCAGCAGCCGGTCCAGCTGGGGTAGATGCTGGTAGGGCTTGCGGCGCAGGCGCTCGGGCTTGAGCTGTGCCGGGCCTATCAGCGGATGTCGCACCAGCCACAGCAGGGCCAGGCCGCCAAAGACCAGGGCGCTGGTCCAGATGACGCTGCGCAGCCATCCAAAGGGTTCATGCTCGGGCTGGCCCGGCGAGGGGCTGCAGTTCAGCGGCAGGTAGCGCGGCGGAGTGGGCGGCAGGCCGCCCTGGCAGCTCCAGTCCCGGCGTTGCATGTCCAGTTGCAGCAGGACCTGGGTTCCGGCGAGCACGCCCATCTGGCTGTCGCGCACCACGTCCGCCTGCAGCACGAATGGCCTGGGCGAACTCATGCGTACGCGCGGTTCGGCAATGTCCGGCGCCACGCTGGCCAGGTCCTGCGGCCAGCCTTCATGCTGGCCCACATAGTCCATCAGGGCCAGGCGCCATAGGATGATCTCGTTCCAGACCCGGCCCGAGCTTTCCGCGCCCAGCAGGCTGCCACGGGTGACGGGGTTGTAGCGGGGCAGCAGGATGGCCGTGCCGATGAACAGCGTGACCAAGGCGAGCAGCGCGGCGCGCCACCAGGATTTGGGCAGTTGCACAAGCCGGTCCAGGCCCCTCATGCCTGCAGCACCGCCACGGCGGCTTCGCGGGCAATGTCGCAGCGCCAGTGCAGATGGGCGCCCTCGCCTGCTCCGCGCACCTGCAGCAGATTGCCCCAGAACAGGCGCCGCAGCACGGCATCCTGCAGATAGGGGCGTGCACGGCCCAGCGATGCCGCATCGACCAGGCTGCGCAGTTGCTCGCGCGTTGCAGGCTCCTGCGCCAGGGGCAGCAAGGTCTGCCACAGGCGCGCGCTGGCCACCAGATGGGCGCGCAGCAGGGGCGAGTGCACTGAAGCGACGCCCACGCCCTGCTCCACCAGCCATTGCAGCGCTTCCTCGAAAAGCGCGGGATGCCCGCCCGTCAGCGCCTGCAATGCCTCGATGACCTCGGCCGGCCAGGCCGTGCCCGGCCAGCGCTGGCGCGCCATCAAGGCCAGGTCTTCCCGCGTGGGATCGGGCCAGTGGGCCACCTGGCCGATGTTGAGCAGTGACAGATCGCCGCTGCGGTACTTGAGGTCGGCCAGGGCCTCGCTGCCGCACAGCAGCAGGTGCAGGCGGCCGCTGTGCATTTCGCTGAGGCTGCGCAGAATGCCGGCCAGTGTTTCGCGCAGCTGCGCCGTGCCCTGCTCGAAGCGGCTGACCAGGCAGAACAGCCGGCCGCCGGCCAGCAGGCGCTTTTCCAGCAGGGCCTCGAATTCGTAGTCCGAGCCAACCTCGCCCAGTCCGCATTGCCGGCCCAGGGCCGCGAAGTAGTCGGCCGCAGCCGTGCTCACGCTGTAGGGCGGCTGGAGGTGCAACACCGCCTCGGCGCCATACTGGGCGCGGGCGCGCAGCAGCAGTTCCTGGCGAAACGGAGGCTGCCCCCAGTGCGCGGGTGACAGCAGCATGGTGATGGCATAGGGCCTGGCCTGGGCCAGCTGGGCGAAAAGCCGGTCCATGAAGCCTGCAAAAGGCTGGGCGCCGGCGGCGGCGGCCTGCAACGGAAACTCCGTGGCAAAGCCGGCGGCGGAAAACAGGCGATTGGTCTCCGCCTCCGTCAGGCGCAGGTACTGGGCGCAGGCGGCCAGCCGGTCGCGCGAGCGCGGATTGGGCAGGGAAACGCCGTTTCTCCAGTTGTTGACGGCCTCCCGGCTCAACCCGATCTCGGTGGCCACGCCCGAGGCGCTGGCGCGGATGCGGCGCATGTAAAGCCCCAGCAAATGGCCGAAATCCTCGTGAACGCCTGGTGCCACGGCAGCACCCTGTTCAATGGCGGTGGGCTGCATCAGCGACGGTCCTGCGCAAAAAAGCGGTGTCTGTCGGCACAGGTCCATGCTGACGTGATGACGGTCTGTATCCACATGCGGTTCACCCCCTCCTGGGACTGTGTCGGGTCTTGTGCAATTTGTTTCATTCTGCCGAGCGCGGATTGTCTCAGGATGCCGTTCACCCAGCGCCCTGCCAATGCAAGAAGCGGGATGCAGGCGCTGCGGCCGCGCCCTAGACTGCGGCAATCGCCCACAGCGCCCATACCGCCAACCGCGCCCGCCATGCACAACCTCCGTCTTTTCGACAACGAAGCTTGCGAATCCGCCCTGCCCTGCCACTGGACGCAGATGGAGCACCAGCTCGATGAGCAAGGCTGCGCGCGCCTGCCCGGCCTGCTGGATGCGCAGCAGTGCCGCGAGCTGGCCGCCCTCTACGCAAGGGAAGACGGCTTTCGTTCCCGCATCGTCATGGCACGCCACGGTTTCGGGCGCGGCGAGTACCAATATTTCGACTACCCCTTGCCACCGCTGCTGCAGCGCCTGCGCGAGCAGCTGTATCTGCGCCTGGCGCCGGTGGCCAATCTCTGGAACCAGCGCATGGGGCTGGAGGTGCGCTATCCGGGCCGGCTGCAGGACTTCCTGGCGCGCTGCCACGCGCAGGGCCAGTTGCGGCCCACGCCGCTCATTCTTCAATACGGTGCGGGCGACTACAACTGCCTGCACCAGGATGTCTATGGAGAGCATGTGTTCCCGCTGCAGGTGGTGCTGCTGCTGTCGCGGCCCGGGCAGGATTTTGCGGGGGGAGAATTCGTCATCACCCAGGCCGATGGCGACCGGCAGCGGGCCGATGTGATGGCATTGGACCAGGGCGATGCGCTGGTCCTGGCCGTGCGCCACCGGCCCGTGCCCGGGCGGCGCAGCGGCTACCGCCGCGTGGCCATGCGCCATGGCGTCAGCCGCATCCACAGCGGCCATCGCCATACCGTGGGGCTGATCTTTCATGACGCACTTTGATGGATGGCCGGCATGAGCACGCTGGATCTCTTTGCCGATGAGCATCCCGCCGGGGCCGAATCCATAGGTCCGCAATCCGTGGTGCTGCGCGGCCATGCCCTGCCCCAGGCCGTGCAGTTGCTGGAGGCGGTCGAAGGCATTGCGGCGCGGGCGCCGCTGCGCCATCTGGTCACGCCGGGCGGCTTCACCATGTCGGTGGCCATGACCAACTGCGGCGCGCTGGGCTGGACCAGCGACAGGAGCGGCTACCGCTACAGCGCCATCGACCCCGTCAGCGGCCAGCCCTGGCCCGCCATGCCGGCCCTGTTTGTCCGGCTGGCGGGCGAGGCGGCTGCGGCGGCGGGGTTCGAGGGCTTTGTGCCCGATGCCTGCCTCATCAACCAGTACCTGCCCGGCACCCGGCTTTCCCTGCACCAGGACCGCGACGAGCGCGACCTGGGCGCGCCCATTGTCTCGGTCTCCCTGGGCATGCCGGCCACTTTTCTGTTTGGAGGACTGGCGCGGGCGGACAGCACGGCCAGGGTGCCGCTGCAGCATGGCGACGTGGTGGTCTGGGGCGGTGTGGATCGGCTGCGCCACCACGGCGTGTTGCCGCTCAAGGACCAGCCTCACCCGCTGCTGGGCGGGCGGCGCATCAATCTCACATTTCGCAAGGCGGGCTGAATGGTTGGACGGTCTGAAATGGATAGGCTCAACAGCCAGGATCGCTTCGCCCGCCTGGATTGGGCGCGGATTGCCGCTGAGCTCGATGCCGAAGGCCATGCCCTGCTGCCGCAGCTGCTGACGGCGGATGAAAGCCGCGCCTTGGCCCGCGAGGCGGCCGCCGTGCCTGGCCTGCCGCCCTCCGTGCAGGCATGGCGCCCGGTGCTGTACGGGCATCTGCTGGCCCTGGCCAACCGCTGGCGCGAACACATGGGCATGCAGCCTGAGCTGCCAGGCTGCTTCGAGGATTTCATGCGTCCGGGCCGGCAAGCCGGCCAGACCCAGCCACAGCCACAGCCACATCTGCTGCGCGTGCCGGAAGCGGGCCATGCCCCGCTGCGCTCATACGGCGAAGGTGCGGCGGTGTTTCCGCTGCAGCTGGTGCTGCTGCTGTCCCGGCCGGGCCAGGATTTCGAGGGCGGCGAATTCGTGATGACCGAGCAGCGCCCGCGCATGCAATCGCGCCCCATGGTGCTGCCGCTGGGCCTGGGGGATGCGGCCATCATCGCCACAGGGCCGCGCCCGGTGCGCGGTGCGGCAGGCTTTTACCGCGTGCACCTGCGGCATGCCATCAGCCGCGTTCACCGTGGCGAGTGGCTGGGTCTGGAGCTGCTGTTGCACGACGTGCCCCAGGCGCCAAAGGCTCTGCAAACAGGCCGCTGGCTATAATGCCGCGCCTGCAAAGGCATCCGTGCAACAGGTGTCCGCATGCCAGCCATGGGGATGAAACGGGAACAAGGTGACTGCCAGCAAATGCTTTTTGCGCTGCCGGCACAGGCCTTGGCTGCCCCCGCAACGGTAAACAAGTCAAGGCGCTCCATGCCTGTCCCGCCAGTCTCCGCAACCCTGCGGAGGGGCGATGACAGGCTGTCACTGGTTCATGGCGTGGTCTGCAACATGCAGCTTTTCGCGGGTGGATTGGGAAGACGGGGCGCTGGGCGCAAGGCATGTCCTTGCGCCGCTTGTGAGCCCGGAGACCGGCCTGCTGCGTTTCCCGCCTGCTGTGCAGGCGTTTTCTTGACTGTCTGCGGGGTGCGGATGGCAACGCCCTGCTCCCCTTCCTCCCACGCTGGCTGGAGAGGCGGCAGTGCCTTGCTTTCGCATCAGACGGTCGAAGACCGATGTTCGAAATGCATTCCTCCTTTTCCAGCGTTTCCAGCGCTCGCGCTGCCCAGTCCCTTTCCGTGCGGCTGAGCCCGCTGGCCCTGGCCTGCGCCTTCATCTGCCTGCCGGCGCAGGCTCAAACACAAACGCCCACCCCAACGCCGCCATCAACCGCCCTGCCCGAGGTCCAAGTCACCGGCCAGGCCGAACGCATCGGCCAGCAACTGGCCCAGCCTGCGCGCTCTGCCAGCCATACCGGAGTCTCCAACCAGGAAGTGCCGGCCAGCGTGGACGGCGTCTCCGCCGAGCAGATGCAGGAGCGCGGCGACTACGCCCTGGTGGACGCCGTCACGCGCACCGTGGGCCTGACGTCCAGCAGCACGCCGGGCAACGGTGGCCTGTCCTTCAGCAGCCGCGGCTTTGCGGGTGTCAATTCCGTGGGCGTGGCCGAAGACGGCATGGTGCTGGGCGTGGCCGCGGGCACCACGGCCTATCCGGGTGACAGCTGGGGCTACGAGCGCATCGACGTGCTGCGTGGGCCGGCCTCGCTGATGTATGGCAGCGGCACCATGGGCGCCACCGTCAACGCCATCCGCAAGCAGCCCAGCCGCACCAGCTCGGCCGAGGTGCTGCTGGGCGCGGGCACGGACGACACGCTGCGCCTGGGCCTGGGCGTGACCGGCGCCCTGGGCGCCTATGCCAGCTACCGCATCGACAGCTACACCGCCCGCAGCGCAGGCGAGCGCGATCTGGACCAGTCGCGCAACGGCAAGTTCATGAGTACGCTGCGCTTGGAGCCCACCAGGGACCTGCAGATCGACCTGATCGCCGACCGCAGCGTGCAAAAGCCCAGCCGCTACTGGGGCACGCCGGGCCTGGACGGCAAGGTGGTGGAGTCGCTGCGCGACCGCAACTACAACGCCGAAGACAGCGTGCTGCGCTATGCCGACGAGCGCCTGCGCGCCAAGGTGCAATGGAAGGCCAATGACTGGCTGACGGTGCGCAACGAGCTGTACCACGTGCAGTCCGACCGTCACTGGCGCAACATCGAGGCCTATGCGCTCAACCCCGCCACCTGGACCGTGGGCCGCTCCGACTACCTGGAAATCCTGCACGACCTGGAGCAGACCGGCAACCGCCTGGGCCTGAACGTGGACCGGGGGGCGCACAAGATCGCCATGGGCTGGGAGGCCGCGCGCATCAACCTGCGGCTGTCCAACAATTCGCCCTATGGCGGCTCGTCCACGGTCTCGGCCTGGGATCCCGTGCACGGCAGCTGGGCCAGCCCCGATGCCACGGCAGCCAAGACAGAAACCGGCGTGACCCAGCACGCGCTGTACCTGGAGGACGCCTGGCGCATCAGCAACCGCTGGCTGGCCATGGCCGGCCTGCGCCGCGATGTCTACAGCTTTGCCAGCCACTCCCTGGTGGGCGGCACGGACTTCGACAAGACGCTGGCCGCCACGTCATGGCGCCTGGGCCTGACCTATGAGCTGGCCCGCAACACCCATGTCTACGGCCAGCTCAGCTCCGGCCACGATCCCGTCAACAGCCTGGTTTCGCTGAACCTGGCCAATACCGCCTATGCCTTGAGCAAGGGCCGCCAGGCCGAGATCGGCATCAAGCAACAGGTGGCGAACGGGCGCGGCGAGTGGACGCTGGCCGTGTTCGACATCAAGAAAGACAACATCATCACGCGCGACCCGGACCGCCCGGCCATCTCCATCCAGGGCGGCAGCCAGTCCTCGCGCGGGGCGGAAGCCACCGCCGCCTTCCAGGCCACGCCCGCCCTGCGCCTGGAGGGCAATCTTTCCTATGTCGATGCCCAGTTCGACAAGCTCATCGAGGCCGGCGGCAACCGCGCCGGCAACCGTCCGCAGAACGTGGCCAAGACCACGGCCAACCTTTGGGGCCACTACCGCGTGGGAGCCTGGCAGGCCTCGCTGGGCCTGCGCTACGTGGGTGACCGCTTTGGCAACAACGCCAACACTGTGAGCCTGCCCGCCTACACGGTGGCGGACGCCGCGCTGAGCTGGCAGATGGACCAGCGCACCACGCTGAGCCTGATCGGCCGCAACCTGGCCGACAGGGTCTATGTGGGATCGAGCTACGGCAGCCAGTTCCTGGTCGGCCAGGGCCGCCGCTTCGAGATCGCGGCCCACATCCGGTTCTGATGGCCATGGCGCGCTCCAAAAGCCTCCGCGGCCTCTGCGCTGGCGCCCTGGCAGCCACCCTGCTGCTGGCCGGCTGCTCGCGCAGTGATTCCGGCACCGCCAGCGAACGGCCGGCATCGCCAGCCGCGCCGCAGGCGGCCGTGACCGTCAATGTCTGCGGCAGCCCCGTGACCTACGCCAGCGCACCGCTGCGCGCCGTGACCCATGACGTGAACATCACCGAGATGTTTCTCTTTCTGGGCCTGGGCGACCGGCTGGTGGGCTACAGCGGTATCACGCAGGCCAAGCAGATCGACCCGGCCTTCCATGCCCAGCTGGCCCGCGTGCCGCGGCTGGCCGAGCGCGAGATGAACCTGGAGGCCATCCTGGGCGCCTCGGCCGACTTCGTCTTCGGCGGCTGGAGCTACGGTTTTCGCCAGGGCCAGGTCACGCCCGAGGTGCTGCAGCGCCACGGCATTGCCTCGTACGTGCTGTCCGAATCCTGCATCCACGTGGGGCCGCGCAGCCAGGTGGCGCTGGAGGACGGCCTGACCGACCTGCGCAACCTGGGCCGCATCTTCCGTATCGACGCACATGCCGAGCAACTGGCGCAAGGGCTGGAGCGCGAACTCAGGGACTTGCGCGCGCGCATGCAGGGCGTGCGGCAGCGGCCCGCGGTCTTCGTCTACGACAGCGGCCAGGACATCCCCGTGACCGTGGGCCGCTACGGCATGCCGCAGGCCATGATCGAGGAAGCGGGCGGGCGCAACATCTTCGACGACATTCCCAGCAACTGGCCTGCGGGCAACTGGGAGGACGTGGTGCAGCGCAACCCGCAGTGGATCGTCGTCATCGACTACGGCCAGCCCGATGCCCAGGGCAAGATCGATTTCCTGCTGGCCAGGCCCGAGCTGGCCGGCGTCGATGCCATCCGGGAGAAGCGGTTTTTCGTGATGACCTATGCCGAGGCCACACCCGGCCCGCGCAACATCGCGCGGGCCCGTGCCCTGGCCCAGGCCCTGCACCCCGACCGCATGCCGGCGACCAGCCATGCGGCCAACTGAGTTCCGCTGGCCCAGGCGCCCGGGCGCCGCCCGCGCCTGGTGCCTGCTGCTGTTCGCGGCCTTGTTGCTTGTGATGACGCTGGCCATCACCTGGGGGCCCGTGGATATGCCGGCCGGCACGGTCTGGCGCATAGCCTGGGGCCGGCTGCTGCAGGCGCTGGGCATGCAGCCGCCGCCGCTGGAGGGCATCACGCCGCAGCACCAGCAGATCGTCTGGCTGATCCGCATGCCGCGCGTGCTGCTGGCGGCCCTGGTGGGCGCCGGGCTTGCCGTGGTGGGCACCATCATGCAGGCCATGGTGCGCAATCCGCTGGCCGATCCCTATCTGCTGGGCGTGTCCTCGGGTGCGTCGGTGGGCGCCGTGGCCGTGCTGGCCTTCGGTGCGCTGGCATCGGCAGGCATGTACGCCCTCACGGCCGGGGCCTTTGCGGGGGCGCTGGCGGCCACCGTCGCCGTCTACCTGCTGGCGCGCTCCCAGGGCCGCATCCATGCCACGCGGCTGATCCTGGGTGGCGTGGCCATCGGCTATGTGCTGGCGGGCGTGACCAGCCTGATCACCCTGTCATCGGGCCAGCGCGACCTGGCCAACGCCCTGCTGACCTGGACGCTGGGCAGCCTGGCGGGCACGCAGTGGGAAGAGCTGGGCATTCCCGCCGCCGTGCTGGCTGCGGGCCTGCTCTGGCTGGGGCTGCAGACGCGCCCCCTCAACGCCCTGCTGGCCGGTGACGAGGCCGCCGCCACCTTGGGCGTGGACACGGCACGGCTGCGGCGCGCACTGTTCCTGGTGGTATCGCTGCTGACGGGCACCATGGTCGCGGTCAGCGGCGCCATCGGCTTTGTGGGGCTGATCGTGCCGCACGCCGCGCGCATGCTGGTGGGAACGGACCACCGGCGCGTGCTGCCGGTGGCTGCGCTGGCCGGTGCCCTGCTGCTGGTGCTGGTGGACCTGGTGGCGCGCACTGCCTTTGCGCCCATGGAGCTGCCCGTGGGCGTGATCACTTCGCTGATCGGTGGCCCCTTCTTCGTATGGATGCTGGTGCGCCAGCCGGTGCAGGGAGGGCGCGGACCATGAAGCTGCAAGCCCAGGACCTTTGCTGGAGCGCCGATGCCCGGCGTGCCGACGCCCGGCGCATCGTGGACCATGCCAGCCTGACCCTGCACAGCGGCGAATGCCTGGGGCTCATCGGACCCAACGGCAGTGGCAAATCCACCCTGCTGCGCATGCTCTACCGCGTGCTGCGGCCCGACGCAGGCTGCGTGCTGCTGAACCAGCGCGACATCCGTGACATGACGGCGCGCGAGTTCGCGGCCCAGGTTTCGGTCCTGGCGCAGGAGGCGCCGCAGAGCTTTGATTTCACCGTGCGCGAGGCGGTGATGATGGGCCGCATTCCCCACCAGTCCCCCTGGGCGGGCGACAGCACCGAGGACCTGGCCTGCATGCGGCAGGCGCTGGCCCAGGTGAATGCCTTGGCGCTGGAGGAGCGGCGTTTTTCCAGCCTGTCCGGCGGTGAGAAGCAGCGCGTGCTCGTGGCCCGGGCGCTGGCCCAGCAGCCGCGGCTGATGCTGCTGGACGAGCCCACCAACCACCTGGACATACGCCACCAGCTGGAGTTGATGGGCCTGGTGCGCAGGCTGCAGATCAGCAGCATCGTCGCCCTGCACGACCTCAACATCGCCGCCCACTACTGCGACCGTCTCTATCTCATGGAACAAGGCCGCATCGTTGCCCATGGCACACCGGCTCAGGTACTGACCCCGGCCACCATCGGCCAGGTCTATGGCGTGGCTGCCGAGGTGGACACCCATGCCGCCACCGGCCGGCTGCGCATCAGCTTTATTCCCGATGAACTCCTCTGAAACATCCATTCCGCCCGGGCCCGACGCCGTGATCGTGCTGGGCCGTGGCGGCACGGGTGCCGCCTCGCGCCAAAGCCTGATCGAACTGGCCGATGCCTTGCGCCCGACGCTGGAGCCGGGCTGCAAGGTCGTCACCGCCTTTGTGGACAAGGCCGCGCCCTCGCTGCCCGATGCGCTGCAGCAATGCCTGCCGGCCCACTCCATCGTCGTGCTGCCCCTGTTCTCGCCCGACGAGCCTGCCCTGCTGCGCTGGCTGCACAAGCTGGCCATGCGCTGGCGCTCGCAACTGCCGGACCAGACCGTGCAGGTGCGGTTTGCCGACCATCTGCTGGGCGCTGCCGCCATGCCCGCGCTGTTGCTGTCGCAGATGGCCCAGGCCCTGCAGGCCCCTGACATTGCCGAGACCGCTGGCGACCACTGGCAGCACGATCCCCAGGCCTGGTCCCAGGTGCCAGATCACCAGCACCACGCCCTGGTCTGCACGGGGCCGCGCTGCACGGCACTGGGCGCCGTGGCCGTCTGGCAAAGCCTGGGCGAGGCCATGCAGGCCAGCAGTGAACTGCGCGCAAGGCTGCGCCTGCTGCAGACCAGCTGCCAGTACCCCTGCAACCATGGCCCGCTGGCCATCGTCTATCCGGATGGCGTCTGGTATGGGCGGCTCACGACCGGGAATGCCGCCCAGGTGGTGGAGGCCCATGTGCTCTCGCGGCAGGTCTGCGCGGAGCACCATGTGCACGGACCAGTGGATCTGGCGCCGCAGCAGGCATCGTGATGCATCAGGGCTGCGCCGTTCCCGGCGCCGCCTCCAGCTCCGCCAGCCTCACCGCCACAAAATCCCGCAGCGCGCGCACCAGCGGCGTGAACTGCCTGCGCGTGGGCGCGACCAGGTAGAGCGGCACGCGCTCGGTCGCCCAGTCGGTGCACAGCGCGATCAGCCGGCCCTGGGCCAGGTCTTCGGCCACATCGAAGTAAGACTTGTAGGCAATGCCCCGCCCTGCCACGGCCCAGCGCCGCACGGCGTCACCGTCGTTGGCCACATTGCGGCCGCGTACGCGGACATGGACGGGTTGCGGTGGCGCCGCCCCCTGCCCTGACGGCCAGAAACTCCAGCGGTCATGCACTTCCTCGCCCAGCATGAAGCACAGGCAGTCATGGCCGGCCAGATCGTGGGGCGTTGCGGGGGTGCCGCGTTCCTGCAGATAGGCCGGTGCGGCGCAGAGCACGCGGCGGTGCGTATCCGACAAGGGCAAGGCCACGAGGCTGGAATCCTGCGGCTTGCCATAGCGAAAGGCCGCATCCACGGGCTCGCTGTAGACATTGGCCACGCGGTCGGACAGGTGCAGCCGCAGGTCCACGCCCGCGTGCAGGCGCTGGAATTCGTCCAGCCACGGCATGAGCACGTTGCGGCCCAGGTCGGAGGGGGCGGCCAGCTGCAGCGTGCCGCGCAGCGCGGCCTGGCCGCCCGCCAACTGGTCGCTCACCTGGCGCAGGCCGGCCAGCGCGGGGCGGCAGTGCTCCAGAAACAACTCGCCCTCCTGCGTGAGCCGCAGGCTGCGCGTGGAGCGAACGAACAGGGTCACGCCCAGCTCGGCCTCCAGCCGCTTGAGCGCGGCGCTGGCCGCCGCCGGCGTCAGGTCCAGTGCGCGTGCCGTGGCCGAGAGGCTGCCGCTGTCTGCGGTGCGCACGAAGATATCCAGGTCCTGCAGGCTTTTCATGGAGGTCGCCGGGCATTGATTTTCAAAAATTATTTGAAGCTTAGTTCAAAGGAAAAGCCATTTAACAAAATCCCTATCAAGGACAAGATGGCGCCATCTTCTTTCCACTCCTTGCAGGACACCCGCATGAAAGCCGTCGGTTACCAAAACGCCCATTCCATAGACCATCCCGAGTCCCTGCTCGACATCACCCTGCCCGAGCCTGTGCCTCAGGGGCGCGACCTGCTGGTCGAGGTCAAGGCCGTGTCCGTCAACCCCGTGGACACCAAGGTGCGCGGCAGCGCCTCGCGCAGCGCGGACGGCCCCGAATACAAGGTGCTGGGCTGGGACGCCAGCGGCATCGTGCGCGCCGTCGGCCCCGAGGTCACGCTGTTCCAGCCCGGTGACCGTGTCTGGTACGCTGGATCGATTGCGCGCCAGGGCACGAACAGCGAACTGCATCTGGTGGACGAACGCATCGTCGGCCATGCCCCGCAATCGCTGGACTTTGCCGAGGCCGCCGCCCTGCCGCTGACGGCCATCACGGCCTGGGAGATGCTGTTCGACCGCCTGGGCGTGGCGCCGGGCAAGCAGCCCAGCCGCAAAAGCCTGCTCATCATTGGCGCGGCTGGGGGCGTGGGCTCCATCCTGACCCAGCTGGCGACCCGCCTGACCAGCTTGACCGTGATCGGCACGGCCTCGCGGCCCGAGACCCGGTCATGGGTGCGTGAACTGGGTGCCCACCATGTGATCGACCACAGCCTGCCGCTGGCCGAGGAGTTGCGCCGCATCGGCCATCCCGCGGTGGACTACATCGTCAGCCTGACGCAGACCGACGCCCACCTGCCCCAGATCGTCGAGGCCATCGCACCGCAGGGCAAATTCGGCCTGATCGACGACCCGGCTTCGCTGGACGCCACGCTGTTCAAGCGCAAGGCGGTCTCCATTCACTGGGAGCTGATGTTCACGCGCTCGCTGTTCGGCACCGACGACATGATCGGCCAGCACCATTTGCTGAACGAAGTCGCGGCCCTGGTCGATGCCGGCCTGATCCGCACCACGCTGGACCAGCGCATGGGTCCCATCAACGCCGCCAACCTGCGCCGCGCCCATGCGCTGATCGAGTCCGGCAAGGCGCGCGGCAAGCTGGTGCTGGAGGGCTGGGAGCAAGGCGCGGTGTAAGGCCTGGGACAAGGCCTGGCCAAGGCCCAGCGTGGCTGGCAACCGTAGTATGGTTGCCACCATGCAGCTCAAACATTTCATGGGCGCCCTGGCTGGCAGCCTCGTGTTGGCCACAGCCACGGCAGGGTCCGCCGCCAAGACCCCCTCCTATCCCGATGCCGATGCCAGCGACCCCGCAAGGCTGGGCTGGATGGTGGGCTCGCCGCCACCGCCGGACCGCATGCTGCGCTTCGAGGACGGCTCCTATTTCCAGTTCCCGGCCATGCGCTGGAGCGTCTCGCACTTTCGCCAGCTCATGCCCACGGTGAATGTCTCGCGCGGCCTGGCGCCTGCGGCGCCGCTGGCCCAGGCGCTGCGCGACGACATCGACGAGTTGCGCTTCACGCCGCTGGGGGCAAGCCAGCCCATGACCTGGCGCGATTCGCTCAAGGCCAACTACACCGACGGCATCGTGGTGCTGCACAAGGGCCGCGTGGTCTATGAGCGCTACTTCGGCGTGCTCAGGCCCGAAGGCCAACACGGCGCCATGTCGGTGACCAAGTCCTTTGTCGGCACGCTGGCGGCCATGCTGGCCGCCGAGGGTCAGCTCGATCCCTCGCGCCGCGTGTCGGAGTACGTGCCCGAACTGGCGGCCTCGGCCTTCGGCAATGCCACGGTGCGCCAACTCATGGACATGACCACGGGCATACGCTTCAGCGAAGACTATGCGGACCCGCAGGCCGAGGTCTGGGCGCATGCAGCGGCCGGCAACCCGCTGCCCAAGGCCAAGGACTACACCGGGCCGCGCAGCTACTACGAATTCCTGCAGACCGTGAAGCCCGAAGGCGTGCACGGCAAGGCCTTCGGCTACCGCACGGCCAACACCGATGCGCTGGGCTGGGTGCTGGCGCGCGTGAGCGGCCAATCGGTGGCCGATCTGCTGTCCGAGCGCATCTGGAGCCGCCTGGGCGCCGAGCAGGATGCCTACATGTCGGTGGACTCCACGGGCACGCCCTTTGCAGGCGGCGGCCTGAACCTGGGCCTGCGGGACCTGGCGCGCTTTGGCGAGATGCTGCGCAACCGGGGCCAGTTCAACGGTCAGCAGATCGTTCCCGCAGCGGCCGTGGACGACATACGCCGGGGCGGCGACGCGGCCGCCTTTGCAAAGGCCGGCTACAAGCTGCTGCCGGGCTGGACCTACCGCAACATGTGGTGGGTCACGCACAACGCCCATGGCGCCTTCGCGGCGCGCGGCGTGCATGGGCAGACCGTCTACATCGATCCCAAGGCCCAGATGGTGATTGCGCGCTTTGCCTCGCATCCGGTGGCGGGCAATGCAGCCAATGACCCGACCTCGCTGCCTGCCTACGAGGCCCTGGGCAGGCTGCTGGCGGGGGAGCGCTGACAGCGCTGAAGGGGGGCAATTCCCCGCAAGGGCTTCAGCCGCCAGGGGGCACCTGTGCCAAGGATGCTTGTTGTCATGAAAATTTGCTAACGTATGTAGCATCTTTTTGCAATTAGTTGATCCCCCATGTTCCAGTCCCTGCGTGCGCGACTCATCGCGCTCAGCGTTGCCATCGTCACAGTGGCCATGCTGGCCCTGGCCATTGCCAATTTTTTCACGGTGCAGCGCCATGTGCTGTCCACACTCGACGACCAGAGCCGCCAGCTGGTGAACGCCCAGGCCCAGGTTCTGGGCGAATGGGTGGCCACCAAGCGCCTGCTGACCCATACCCTGGCGCAGGCGGTCGATACGCCGGAGCCGCATGCCGTGGTCCAGGCGCTGCGCGACGGCGGCGGCTTCTCGGACGCCTACTTCGGCTACACCGACAAGCGCATGTTCTTCCTCAACGAGATGGCGGCCGACTATGACGTGACGGCCCGTCCCTGGTTCAGACAGGCGCTCAAGGAAGGCCGCCCCGTCGTGACGGCGCCCTATCTGTTCGCCTCACCACCGGAGGTGGGCGTGACCTTTGCCGAGCCGGTCGGCCCCGCCGGCAACCCCCATGCCGTGGTCGGTGCGGACGTGCTGCTCACCACCGTGGTGCGCACCGTGGGCGCCATCAGGCCCACGCCGGGCAGCTTTGCCTTCCTGGTGGATGAGGCGGGCGCCATCGTCACCCATCCCGATCCGGCACTCACGCTCAAGCCCGTTTCGGCGCTCTCGCCCCAGTTGCGTGCCGACGCCCTCCAGGCCCTGCCCAAGGCGGACACCGGCATGCGCACGGCCGTCGGCGGCAAGGACTTCCTGTTCTACGGCCAGGCCGTACCCGGCACGGACTGGCAACTGGTGGTGGCCGTGCAGCGCGACGAGGCGCTGTCCGCGCTGGGTTCGCTGCTCAAGGTATCAGGCGCCATCGTTGCCATTTCGCTGATTCTGGCGATTGCGCTGCTGGGCGCCGTCATCGCCCGCGTCACGCGCCGGCTGGCCGTGGTGCGCGATGCGCTGGAAGACATCGCCTCGGGTGACGGCGACCTCACGCGCCGCCTGTCGGTGCAAGGCAACGACGAATTGACGCAGATCGCACGCGCGTTCAACCACTTCACCGACAAGATCGCCTCGGTGCTGGTGCGCATCAGGGACTCGTCCGAGACCGTGCGCCATGCCTCCACCGAAATCGCCAGCGGCAACCAGGACCTGTCGGCACGCACCGAGCAGCAGGCCAGCTCGCTGGAGGAAACCGCTGCCGCCATGGAGCAGCTCACCGCCACCGTTCAGCACAACGCCGAGAATGCGCGCCAGGCGCGCCAGCTGGCCAGCAGCGCCTCGGACATCGCCACGCATGGCGGCACCGTGGTGGACCAGGTGGTGCGCACCATGGGCGGCATCGAGCAGTCCTCGCACCGCATTGCCGACATCATCGGCGTGATCGACTCCATTGCCTTCCAGACCAACATCCTGGCGCTGAACGCCGCCGTGGAAGCGGCCCGCGCCGGCGAACAGGGCCGGGGCTTTGCCGTGGTGGCCTCCGAGGTGCGCACCCTGGCCCAGCGCAGCGCCACCGCCGCCAAGGAGATCAAGGCGCTGATCGACGACTCCGTGGGCCAGGTCGATGCCGGCAGCCGGTTGGTGCGGGACGCGGGCGCCACCATGGGCAAGGTGGTGGAAAGCGTGCAGCGCGTGACGGCCATCGTCACCGAGATCAGCAACGCCAGCCAGGAACAGAGCACGGGCATTGCCGAGATCGGCACGGCCGTCAGCCAGATGGACCATTCCACCCAGCAGAACGCGGCCCTGGTCGAAGAGGCCACGGCCGCGGCGCAGTCGCTGCAGCAGCAGGCCGCGCAACTGGCGGACGTGGTGGCAGGCTTTCGGCTCCAGTCCTGACCCGGCCACCAAGGGGCGCGAGCCCTGACTGCTAGCCCCGCCTGTCCTTGAGGCGCGTCATGGAGCGGCGCGCGGCGGACAGGCTTGCGCGCCGGCCCAAGGGCAGTGCTGCGCCCGCATCGGGCACGGCGGCGCCGGCCAATCGCTGCTGTGCCTCCAGCAGGCTGCGCAGATCCGCCGCACGCTCCTGTGCCAGCGTGGCCGCGTTCTGGGCGGTCTGCAGCTGGGAGTGCAGGGCCAGCTGCTCCTCCTCACTCTTTTCATAGCGGCCTTGCAGCTCTGCAAGGCGGGTCGCTGCCTTGCGCTCCTGCTCGGTGGCTGTCTTGCGGGCAGCCGCCAGTTCCTGGCGCGCACGGTCCACTTCGTTGAGCATGTGGCGCTCATTGCCCGCGTATTGCTCGGCCATGCGCTGGCGCTCCAGCGCGGCGGACTGCATTTCCTCGCCATGCTTTTGCTGCAGCGCCTCGCGTTGGCGGGCCGCTTCGGCCAGCGCATCGCGCATTTCCTCCAGGCGCTCGTCGCGGTCCTGCAGCTGCTGCTGCATTTCATCCAGCCGGCGCGACAAGTCCTGCGACTGCGCCTGGGCCACTTGCAGGGCCTGGTCCATGGCCTCTTTCTGCGCCTGCATGGACGCCTCGCGCCGCGCCATTTGCTCTTGCTGCTCCTGCAGCTCGGCCTGCGTGGCCTGCGCTGCTTCCTCGCGCGATTGCAGCGCGGCGCGGGCGGCCTCCATGGCGGCTTCCTGGGCAGCGTCCCAAAGCTGCTGCGCAAGGCGCTGAACGGGATCGGGTACTGACGAGGGCAGCAGCTCGCCCTGCCCTGCCGCCACGCCCAGGCGCTGGCCCAGGGTGGCAAACCAGGTCTCCAGCATCGGGCTGACGGTATTTGGCGAGCCTCGGCCGATTTGCTGGCGCACGCGCTCGATGGTCGGCCGCAGGCCCTGGGCGATCAAGGCGTCTGCCGCGGCCCAGACATCGGCTTCCTGCACGCCGCGGGTGGATGTTTTCTGCATATCGTGAACTATTTTCCAGATTACTAACGATAAGTGATTGTTATCGTGAGTTATTTTAATATTGTGTAATACATCATATGTGTCATGTATTAAATATTACATATGAAATTTTCATACAGTATGGATACGCACATTACACGGCTTTGCCCAGGCAAAAGGCCGCAGCAGCCTCTGGAAAGCTTGGAAACTGAAATTTGCATGGCCTGCATGGCCTGCATGGCCTGCATGGCCTGCATGGCCGCAGGCTCCGCGGTGGGCAGCCCTGCTGCGCCGGGCGACAATCCACGGATGCGCAACGGCCCTTTTCCGCTGACTCCCCAAGACCAGTCTCTGGAAGACACAAGGCAAGGCAGCACCCTGCCCTCTGCGGGGCTGGAGCCTGCCGCCCAGCAGGCCGTGCGCGAGTTGCTGCGCGAGGGCGAATCCACCAACACCAGAAACAGCTACCAGAGTGCGATGCGCTACTGGGCCGCCTGGCATGCGCTGCGCTTTGAGCGGCAGATGCAGCTGCCGCTGGATGTGGCCTGTGTGCTGCAGTTCATCATCGACCACGCCCAGCGACAGACCGGCGCGGGCCTGGCCAGTGAAATGCCGGCGCACATGGACCGCGCCCTTGTCGAGGCCGGATACAAGGCCCGCGAAGGCCCCCTGTCGCACAACACGCTGGTGCACCGCATGGCGGTGCTGTCCAAGGCCCATCAAGTGCACGGTTTGGCCAACCCCTGCCAGGACGGCGCGGTGCGCGAGCTGATGTCGCGCACGCGCAAGGCCTATGCACGGCGCGGCGAGCAGCCCGCCAAAAAGGATGCGCTGACGCGCGACTTGCTGGAGCAATTGCTGCAGACCTGCGATGACAGCCTGCGCGGCCGCCGTGACCGCGCCCTGCTGCTGTTCGCCTGGTCCAGCGGCGGGCGCCGCCGCTCGGAGGTGGCCGGGGCCGACATGCGCCACCTGCGCGCCGTGGGGCCGCAGGAATTCATCTACACGCTGGCGCACTCCAAGACCAACCAGTCCGGGCGGGATGCGCCCGAGAACCACAAGCCCGTGACCGGGCGCGCGGCCCAGGCGCTGGCCGATTGGCTGCGTGCCGCCGCCATACAGGAAGGGCCGATCTTCCGGCGCATCCGCAAAGGCGGCCATGTGGGCGAGCCCCTGTCGCCGGCCGCCGTGCGCGACATCGTCAAGCAGCGCTGCGCGCTGGCGGGCGTGGAGGGCGACTTTTCAGCGCACTCCCTGCGCTCGGGCTTTGTGACCGAGGCCGGGCGCCAGAACGTGCCCCTGCCCGACACCATGGCGCTGACGGGGCACAGCAGCGTCAATACGGTGCTGGGCTATTTCCGTGCGGATTCCGCGTTGAGCAACCGTGCGGCCCGGCTGCTCGATGCCGGTGACGAC
Source organism: Delftia sp. UME58 (assembly GCF_014170385.1). Classification (NCBI taxonomy): domain Bacteria; kingdom Pseudomonadati; phylum Pseudomonadota; class Betaproteobacteria; order Burkholderiales; family Comamonadaceae; genus Delftia; species Delftia sp. UME58. Next base: position 337,932 of record NZ_LZZV01000013.1, on the reverse strand, counting down.
GATGCGGCCGCCGCCGCGCAAGGCAGCGGCCGGCCGCAGTCCTGAGTCGCTGGCTCAAAAGAGCTCAAAAGCTCACTCCTGTACCGAGGTCCGCGTGCCGCTCAGGCCCAGCTTGCGCAGCAGCGTGGTGTCGGCTTCCACATCGGGGTTGCCGGTGACCAGCAGCTTGTCCCCGTAGAAGATGGAATTGGCGCCGGCCATGAAGCACAGGGCCTGCACGGCGTCGCCCAGCTGCTGCCGGCCCGCCGACAGCCGCACGCGCGCCGTGGGCATGGTGATGCGCGCCACCGCGATCACGCGCACGAAGTCCAGCGGATCGACCGGCTCGCTGTCCGCCAGCGGCGTGCCCGGCACGCGCACCAGGCTGTTGATGGGCACGGATTCGGGATGCGGGTTGAGATTGGCCAGCTGGGCGATCAGGCCCGCGCGGTGCACAGGCGCCTCGCCCATGCCGATGATGCCGCCGCAGCACACGCTGATGCCCGCGCCGCGCACGGCCTTGAGCGTGTCCAGGCGGTCCTGGTACTGGCGCGTGCTGACCACGTCCTGGTAGTACTCGGGCGCGGTGTCCAGGTTGTGGTTGTAGTAGTCCAGGCCCGCTTCGCGCAGCGACTGCGCCTGATGCGGCTGGAGCATGCCCAGCGTGGCGCAGGTCTGCATGCCCAGACCCTTCACGGCGCCGATCAGCTCGTTCATCTTCTCGATGTCGCGGTCCTTGGGCGCGCGCCAGGCCGCGCCCATGCAAAAGCGCGTGGCGCCCGCGTCCTTGGCGGCCTGGGCGGCCCGCGTGACTTCGTCCACGCTCATGAGCTTTTCCGCCTTGACGCCGGTATCGAACTCGGCCGCCTGCGGGCAGTAGCCGCAGTTCTCGGGGCATCCGCCGGTCTTGACCGACAGCAGCGTGGCCAGCTCGATGTCGCCAGCGGGCCAGTGCTCGCGGTGCACGCTCTGGGCCTGGAACATCAGGTCCATGAAGGGTTTGTCCAGCAGTTCCTGAATGGCCTGCACGCTCCAGGCGCCGTCAAACGGCAGCGTGTCGCTTCTGGAGGGGCGTGCGTGCCATTGCAATGGGCTGCCGGCCGCAGGCTGTGCGGGGCTGTCGGAAGTCGTCGGGGCGGTGCTGCAGGCGGTCATCAAAAACTCCTCTGTGGGTCTGCTTTTTTCATTCTGATGAGCAAAAAAAGCTTTGGGAATGAAAAAGCCGGCTCCCTGCCAAAAATAGTTTCCCCATTTTCATGGGCTGCAAAAAGAGCGAACTTCGCTTATTTTTGAGCGATGTTGGGTTTGTTTTGGCAGAAGTTTCCCTCGGTGACTTCTTCATGCCGCAAGCGCGCAGCCATCGGCGGTCAACATCGCCCAATTGTCCGGCGAGCGCTTCAAAAGATGCGTGTACAGGCACAGCAATGGATTCCCAATACCTGCCAGATGCCTCTCCAAAACGACCACAATGGGTGCCCGCCGTCGTCGCCACGCGGTTTCCAATCCAGACGGCCTGCGCCTGAACCCGCTTTCCCCGTTTTTGCCGCTTTCGCTCAGATTTCTCCCCCATGTCACTGCACTCCCTGGAATTTCCTGCCGATCACGGCAAGCCGCTGCTGCTGTCGCGCGAGCAGCAGGCCATCCTGGCGCATGAGGGTCGTTCGGCCATCGTGGCTGCGCTGGCCGGGGTGGGCAAGACCACGACGCTGGCCTGCAAGGTGGTCCAGGCCTGCCGTAGCGGCCAGGCCCGGCGCATCCTGGTGCTGGCCTATTCGCGCTCCGGCGTGGCGGCCTTTCATCACCGGCTGAAGCAACTGGTGCGCGAAGTGCCGCCCCAGGTACAGATCACCACGGTGGAGCGCTGGGCGGCCCAGCAGATCCGCCGCCGCGATCCTGGGGCCCGTTTTCTGGCCGACCGCGTGGCACTGCAGGCCCGTGTGCGCGAGGCACATGCCGCGTTGTGCGAGCGGCTGGCCTGGCAGCCCGACCCTTTGTTCGAGCAGCCCGGCGATCTGGATCTGGACGCCTTCTGGGACTTCAACCTCAGCGCCAAGAAGTCGTTGCTGCCCCAGCGCCTGGCCGAGGAAGGCATGGGACTGGCGAGTTTCTGCGAGGAGTATTTGCTCGACTACCGCATGGCCGGCCTGTTCTTCGAGTACGAGCGCCGCCGCATAGACCACTGCGGCGACCCGCTGTACTACGCCGAAGGCGACTGCAGCCATGCACTGGCCAGCGACGCCCTGCAGGGCCAGGCGCTGGACCTGCCGCGCTACGACCTGGTGGTGTTCGACGAGATGCATGACCTGGACCCGGCCTCGCTGCAACTGCTGCGCGCCCTGGTCGGAACCAGCGGCTGCGCCTTTCTGGGCGCAGGCGACTTCAACCAGCACATCGAGGCACAGGCCTGGTCCGTGTTCCGCGACAAGCTCCACCAGCTCGATGACTTCCTGCCCCAGGCCACGGCCACGCTGGCGCTGACCCAGTCGCGGCGCTTTGGCCCGCAGATCGCCAAGGCGGTCAATGCGCTGTTCAACGTTGGGCTGACTGCAGCGCCCACGCGCTTCAGCACCGTGCACCAGCTGCAGCATGCCGATGACAGCGAGTGCATTGACCAATTGCTTCAGATCCAGGCCAGCCTGGCACGTGCCCCGGAAACCGCTGCGCCAGGCGAGCCGCCTTCCGCCCTCGCACGCAATCCCTCGCTGACCGTGATCCTGCGCCATGAGCAGGATGCCTGCGCGCTGGAATGGGCCATCCACCGCGCCGGCAAGTCCGCCAGCTTCTACGGCTTCAAGCGCTTTTACCTGCAGCGCGAGATTGCCCTGCTGCTGGGCCTTTGCTATGCACATGGCATGCAGGCGCTGTCATGGAAGGCCGAGGTCAGCGTGCTGGGCAGCGAGATCCTGGCGGCCTTTGTGGAAGGTGCGCTTTTCTACGGCAAGGGCAGCGTGGATGGCGCCGACATGGCCGATCCGTCAAGCCGCCATACGCTGGCCCAGCGCATGGCGGGCGAGATGCTGCACAACCCGCAGATCATCTGGCGATTCCTGGGCAACCAGTCCAGCCTGCAGGGCGGGCAACGCAACTTCCTGGCCTTTGGCCGCTTTTTGCAACTGCCCCTGGCGCTTCAGTCAGACGCACGCAGCCTGCTGGAGCAGGCCGATGTCTGGGGCCTTTTTGCTGGCGTGGCCCTGTCGCAGGCCCAGACGGCGGCCTTGCGTCAGCGCGTGAAGGCTTTCATGGATTCGGTGGCGGGCATGGCCGTGCCCGACATGCTGGCCCAGGTGGCCGCCATGGCCACGCGCTTCGAACGAACCGTGCGGGCCGAGCGCGGCTTCGATTTTCATCTGAGCACCATCGAGGAAGCCAAGGGCAAGGAATACGAGCATGTCGCCCTGCCCTTCATGGAGCCTGGCCGCTTTCCGGCCTCGGCCCCGCACGCGCTGGCCTTTCTGGAGCGCAACCGCCTGTACGTGGCCATGACGCGCGCCCGGAAAAGGCTGTGGCTGCTGGAGCATGCCGAGCGGCGTGTCCAGCCTTTCGCCTGAAGGCCTCTCAGCCCAGGGCGGCGATCACCTCGGCCGGCGCCTGCACCAGCTCGATCAGCACGCCCTCGCCAGCGATCGGAAACTCGTCATTGCTCTTGGGGTGAAGAAAGCAGATGTCGTAGCCGGCCGCGCCCTTGCGGATGCCGCCGGGCGCAAAGCGCACGCCCTGCTCCGTCAGCCACTGCACGGCCAGCGGCAGGTCGTCTATCCACAGGCCGATATGGTTCAGCGGCGTGGTGTGGACGGCGGGCTTCCTGTCGATGTCCAGCGGCTGCATGATGTCCACCTCGACCTTGTGCGCGCCCTGGCCCATGGCCAGGATGTCTTCGTCCACGTTCTCGCGCTCGCTCTGGAATGTGCCGGTCTGGGTCAGGCCCAGCATGTCCACCCACAGGCGCTTCATGCGCTGCTTGTCGGTGCCGCCGATGGCCACCTGCTGTATGCCCAGAACCCGGAAAGGACGCTGTTCGCTTGCCACTGTCTCACTCCTGTTGATTTATGAAGAATCACATTGTGGAGCCAATCCGCAAGGCCGCAGCCCATCGCACAGCGGCTCAGAACTCCCCCAGCACCCATCCGCTGATCACCGCAAAGTACTCGCGCAGCCAGGCGTTGGCGCGGATCGTCACGGGCGTGGGCGCACCCACGGTGAAGGCCTGGCCGTAGCCGCTGCGCTCGGCTATCCAGCCGGCGCGCAGGGTGTGGAAGTCGCTGGTGACGATGGCGATTGCCGCCTGCGGCTCCACCCCGCGCGCCTGCAGCAGGGGCAGGCTCCAGGCCAGGTTCAGCGCCGTGCTGGTGCTGCGTTCCTCCATCAGCAGGCGCTCGGGCGGCAGGCCGTGGCGCTGCTGCAGATAGCGCGCCATGATGGCGCCCTCGCTCTCGCTTTCCCCAAAGTCCACCCCGCCGCTGGTGAGCACCAGCGCCTTGGGATGGCGGGCGGCCAGCTCGGCAGCGCGGTCCAGCCGCTGGGCCAGCGTGAGCGACGGCTGGCCGTCACGCGTGGCACTGCCCAGCACCACGATGGCCTGCACCGGCTGGTCAGGGGCCAGCCGGGAAGAAGCAGACAGCAGATGTGTCCAGAACAGCAGCAGGCTTGCCAGCCATATCGCCAGCACTGTCCAGCCCAGCCACCATGCGCGCCGCAGCCATGCACTGGCGCGCAGCCTGCGCGCAATGGCCGAGCGCCAGAAGCTGCAGGCCATGAACAGCAGGCCCAGCACCGCTGGCAGCGTCACGCCCAGATTGAACATGCCACGCGCCATCAGCACCACGGCATCGCCCAGCAGTACGGCGCCAGTGATCAGGCCCAGCCACTGCAAGGGCCCCCGCCGCCGCAAGCCCGTGACGGCGTTGCGTCCGGGCACTGGCCCGGGCGCGGGAGAGAGCTTGTGCAACAAGCGCCCTCAGTTCCAGCGCTGGTTCGGGCCGCCGGCGCAGGACCAGACGATCACGGGCTGGCCCGGGCGGGCATTGCCGCCTTCGATGTCCAGGCACTTGTTGGCAAAGCGGCTGCGGATCTGGCCACGGCTCCAGTCCCATTTCTGGTTGGGCTGGTTGCGGCACTGCCAGGCAATCACCCGCGCACCATTGCGGGTGTTGCCGTCGGCCACGTCCAGGCACAGGTCGCCCACGCGCATCTCGCCGTCACGCGTCAACGTGAAGCGCTGGTTCTCACCGCCGCTGCAGTGGTAGACGATGAGGCCATTGCCCGGGCGAAGTCCCCCGGATATATCCAGGCACAGGCCGTTCTGGCCCCGGACCTCCCGCCCGCCCCAAGAGGGATAGCCGGGCTGCTGGCCCGGGTAGCCCGGATAGCGGTCATCGTTCCACTGGTCGTCGCGGTCACGTTCGCGATCCTTGTCGCGCTTGTTGGCCAAGATGGCAGCGCCTGCAATCGCTGCCACGGCGGCACCGGCAATCCAGGCGCCTGTGTTGTCGCTTTCGCCTTCCTGGCCCTGCGCACCCTGGGCCTGGCCGGTGAGGATGCGGAAACGCCCGCCGCAACCGTCCTTGACCCACATCTCCCGTCGGCCAAGGTCATAGCCCCAGTTGCGGTTGTAGCTGCAGTTACCGGCCACGGTCTCGACCAGTTGCACCTGCTGCGCGTCGTCGGGCAGGCTGTAGGTCTGGTAGCGGCCGTTGGACATGAGTTGCACAGTCTCTTCGCCCGCAAGCGCAGGCACTGCCGGGGCAATGAAGCTGCTGGCCAGCAGGACGGAAATGCATTTCTTGATTTGCATGGGATTTCTCGGGCTGCGTTGATCTGAGGGACGGCTACGCGCAGCAACCGGCCTTCTCTTGCAGGCCCAGAATGCAACTACCGCCTCTTTCCAGGCTGTGGAGTTTAGCCAAGCAATTTGTAGGATTGCGCCATATTCTGGCAAGGCTGGCTCAAATCATTGCCTGTTGAATTCCGCCACCCCCGCGCGAAACTCCGCACTCCCGTAAACCGCCGACACCAAATCCTCATCCTCCAGTCGCTGTTCCACGACCAGGCGCCTCAGGCTTTCCTTGACGGCTGACTGAGTGGTCGCAGACAAGGCCATGAGCCGCTCGGCCAGCGCCTGGGCCTGGGCTTGCAACTGATCTGCCGGCACGACCGCATGCACGAACCCGCAGATCTCGGCCTGCCCGGCCGACAGGTAGTCCGCGAGCAGCAGCATGCGCTTGACGCGCGGTACGCCCAGGCCGGCCACCAGGCGTGCAATGTTGCGTGATGACAGCGTGTTGGACAGCGTCTTGGCAATCGGCGCACCAAAGCGCGAGCCTGTGCTGCAGATGCGAAAGTCACATGCCGTGGCCAGGGCCAGGCCGCCGCCGACGGCCCAGCCGTCGATAACGGCGATGGTGGGCACGGCGACGCGCTCCACGGCGTCGATCACGCGCTCCACGAAGGCTTCGTAGGCAAGGCCTTGCCGGCCGTCATGGAAGTCCTTGAAGTAGGCGATGTCCGTGCCCGAGATGAAGGATTTGCCGCCCGCGCCGCGCAGCATCAGGCAGCGGATGGCCGGGTCGGCCTGGCAGCGTTCCAGGGCCGTGAGCAATGCCTCGTACATGGGCATGCTCATGGCGTTGTGGCGTTCGGGACGGTCGATGAGGATCTCGGCCGCGCCCCCGGCGTGAAGGGTCAGCGCCACGGATTCATGCAGGGCCGTGCTCATGCGGCGGCCTTCAGTGCCTGGAGCTCGGCCATGATTTCTGCGTTGTGCTCGCCCAGCAGCGGCGGATGGCGGCGCACCTGCTGGGGCGTGCCGAGCATCTTGACGGGAAAGCCGATGTTCTTGACCTTGCCTTCGATGGGATGGTCGATCTCCATGCACATGCCGCGGTGCTGGCCGTGCTCGCCCTCGAAGGCCTGCGGATAGGTGAGCAGCGGGCCTGCGGGAATGCCGGCATCCAGCATGCGGTCCACCCAGTCGGCGCTGTCGTGATGGGCAAACTCCGCTTCCAGCGCCTCTATCAATGCCTCCCGGTGCCTGAGGCGCAGCGCCACGGTGGCGTAGTCCGGGTGTTCCACCAGGTCCGGGCGCCCGAGCAGCGCGCACAGCCTGGCCCAGAGCTTCTGGTTGGTGGCTCCCATGACGAAGTAGCCGTCGCGCGCCTTCACGGCCTGGTAGGGGGCGCTCATCTTGTTGCTGGTGCCCAGTGGCGCGGGCGGCACGCCGGTGCCCCAGTATTCGGACATGTCCCAGATCGAGAAAGCCATGGCCGAGTCGAACAGCGAGGCGTCTATGTGCTGGCCCTGCCCCGTCTTCTGTGCGCCTATGTAGGCGGCCAGCAGTCCGTAGGTGGCGAACAGTGCGCAACCGATGTCGGCCACGGGCACGCCGGCCTTGACGGGCTTCTCCCCCTTGTAGCCGGTGACGCTCATCACGCCCGACATGGCCTGGGCCATGAGGTCGAACCCCGGCCGCTGGGCCCAGGGACCGCTCTGGCCGAAGCCCGAGATGCTGACATAGACGATGCGCGGGTTGATGCGGCGAATGCTTTCATAGTCGATCTTCAGGCGCTGGACCACGCCTGGCCGGTAGTTCTCGACGATGACATCGGCCGTCGTGGCCAGCTGGTAGAAGGCCTCACGCCCCTCGTCGCTCTTGAGGTCCAGCGTCAGCGACCGCTTGTTGCGGTTCATGTTCAGAAAGCCCATGCTGTCCGGGCCCTTCATCTTGAAGCCCATGGCGCCGCGCGTCTGGTCGCCGGTGCCCGGAGGCTCGACCTTGATGACATCGGCGCCCAGGTCGGCCAGCAGCATGCAGGCAAATGGGCCGGCCATGACCTGGCTGACGTCGAGCACGCGGATGCCTTGCAGGGGCAGTTGCAGCGGGTTGGATTGGGGATTGCTCATGCCGGGTCCTCAGCTTTCTTCGGTGATTTTTGCAGCGCGCACCACGTCGCCCCACTTCTTGTATTCGGCAGCCATGAAGGCCGCGAACTTGTCCACGGAGCCGCCGCCGTCCTCCACGCCGTATCCGTCGAAGCGGCTGACCACGTCAGGCATGGCCAGCACGCGGTTGATGTCGGCATTGATGCGCTGGGCCAGTTCCCTGGACATGTCGCGCGGGCCGACGACGCCGTACCAGCTCGATGCGTCAAAGCCCTTGAAGCCCTGCTCGTCCATGGTGGGCATGGCCGGGAATCCCTTGGCACGGTTCACGCGGGTCTGGGCGATGCCCAGCATTTTTCCTGCGCGGACCTGGGCAGTGGCGGCCGTCATGGTGTCGAAGCTGAAGTCGATCTGACCGCCGATCAGGTCGGTCTGCATGGGGCCGGATCCTTTGTAGGGAACGTGGATGCTCTTGACACCTGCCGCCATGTTGAACATCTCGGCCGCAAGGTGCTGCACCGAACCTGTGCCAGAAGAGCCGAAGCTGACCTTGCCGGGGCTTTTGCGGCACAGCTCCACCACTTCCTGCACCGAGGCATGGCCGTTCCTGCTGCTGGTCACCAGGATGTGGGGCGTTGCGCCGATCAGGGCGATGGGCGCGTAGTCCTTGAGCGGGTCATAGGTGATGGATTTGAAGATCTGCGGCGAGATGGCGTGCGTGTTCACATGGGCCATCAGCAGGTTGATGCCTTCTGTGAAGCGGGTCTTGGCAAAGTATTCGGCCGCCAGCGAGCCCGTGGCGCCGGGCTTGTTCTCCACGATCACGGGCCGGCCCCAGACCTCGGACAGCTTCTGGCCCACGATGCGCGCGAACACGTCGGTGCCGCCGCCAGGCGCCCAGCCCACCAGGATCTTGGCGGGCCCCTTGGGCAGTTCGGAGGCCGGGGGCGCGGCCCCTGCCCAGGGTGCGGCCAGCGCGGTGGCGCCGACCGCGATGAAGTCGCGGCGTTTCATGTCTGTCTCCTGCACATCGTTGTTGTGCAGTGACTGTCGCCGGGCGCCGATATCGCGGCAAGCCTGTGCGCCGCATGCCTGGTTTCGCAATCCGCGAAACCAGAAGGGTCAGATCGCGCGTTCGCCCTGCAACAGGGCGGCGACGACGTTGCGCAGCGCCTGTTCCTGGGCCTGGCCTTCGATGAAGGACAGCACATAGCTGCGCTCGTGCCAGTCGCCTTCCAGGGTGGCCCAACCCAGGTCGGGCTCGGGGTGGAAGCTGCGCAGCACGCCGGGCGGCATCAGTCCCACACCCAATCCCTCGCGCACCAGGGCCAGCATGGTGTCGAAGCCGCTGACGGCGAAATCGTTGCGGAACACCCTGCCCCGGCTGCGGTGGGCTCGGCGCAAAGCGGCCAGGATGGCCGAGCCCCGGCCCAGGCTGACGATGGGGCAGTCCAGCAACTGGTCCAGTACCACCGGCTCGACGGCAAAGCTGAAATGCCTGCGGCTGTAGACCAGCACCAGGCTGTCCTTGCGGTAGTCGGAGCGTGGCAGATCCACGAAGCCGCTGGTCTTCTCGAAGATGCCGATGTCGATGACCTTGTCGCGCAGCAGTTGCTGGACGATGCGGCTGTTCTCCTCCATCACCTGCAGCGTGATGTGGGGATAGCGGCGCTGGGTGACGGCGATATCGGCGGCCAGGAACTGCAGGATGGCGGATTTGGGGGCGCCAATGATGATGCGGCCGTCGCGCCCGCGGCCCAGGGCCTGGGCGTCGGCCTCCAGGCGCTCCACCAGGTTGCCTATCTGGCGGATATGGGCCAGCAGCTTGAGGCCAGGCTCGGTGGCGCGCACTCCATGGGGCTGCCGCTTGAACAGCCTGGCGCCCAGTTGCTGCTCCAGGTCACTGAGCCGCCGCGAGGCCGCCGCCACCGCCAGTTGCAGCCTGTCGGCCGCGCGCGAAATGCTGCCCTCCTCGGCAATGGCCAGCACAAGCTGCACGGTGGTGGAGTCGATCTTCATCATGGCGGCGGCCCTCTCGTCTGGCTGGAGGGCGACGATTGTGCCGCAGCGCCCCGCTGCGTCCAACCGGCCCTTTCGTCAGGCGGTACCCAGAGCCTTGGCTTCGCGGGCCAGTGCGGTGATCCGCTGCCAGTCACCCTGCTCCAGCGCATGGGCAGGCACCAGCCAGGAGCCACCCACGCAGACCACGTTGGACAGCGCCAGGAATTGGGCTGCATTGTCCGCAGACACGCCACCCGTGGGGCAGAACCGCACGTCGCCGAACGGGCCTTGCCAGGCCTTGAGCATGGCCGTGCCGCCCGCCTGTACGGCGGGGAAGAATTTCAGCTCGTCGAAGCCATCGTCCTGGGCCGCCATGATTTCGCCGCTGGTGGCCACGCCGGGCAGCAGCGGCAGCTGCAGGGCCTGGCAGGCCTGGCCCAGTGCGCTGGTGTAGCCGGGGCTCACGGCAAAGCGCGCACCGGCATTGGCGGCGGCGCGGGCATCGGCGGCGCTGCGCACGGTGCCGGCGCCCACGATGGCCTCGGGCACGGCGCGTGCAATGGCTTCGATGCTGGCCAGGCCCTGGGGCGTGCGCAGCGTGACTTCCAGTACGCGGATGCCGCCCGCGACCAGGGCCTGGGCCATGGGCACGGCATGTGCGACGTTGTGCAGGACGATGACCGGGATGACCGGCGCGTCCTGCATGATGGCCAGTGCCGTCAGTCGTTGATCCATGTGCAAGCTCCCTCTTCTGCGCTGAGCGCGTGGCGCCGGAATCCGGCAAACAGTTCGCGGCCAAAACCCCGGCCGTTGGCCTGGCGCAGTGCCTGCGGCATGGTGGCCAGGGGCCGCTGCTGCCATTCGGTGTCATCGACCAGCACGGCCAGGGTGCCGGCCACGGCGTCCAGGCGTACCAGGTCGCCGTCGCGCAGGCGCGCCAGCGGTCCGCCCACGCAGGCCTCGGGCGAGACATGGATGGCGGCGGGTATCTTGCCCGAGGCGCCGCTCATGCGGCCGTCCGTGACCAGGGCCACCTTGTAGCCCTTGCCCTGCAGCACGGCCAGCGGTGGGGTGAGCTTGTGCAGCTCGGGCATGCCGTTGGCGCGCGGACCCTGCCAGCGCACCACGCAGATGACATCGCGGTCCAGCTCGCCGGCCTTGAAGGCCTGTTGCAGCGCTTCCTGCGAGTCGAAGACGCGCGCGGGCGCCTCGACCACATGGCGGTCCTCGGGCACGGCGCTGACCTTGATCACGCTGCGCCCCAGGTTGCCGGACAGCAGCCTGAGCCCGCCCGTGGCGCTGAAAGGCGCATCGGCCGGGCGCAGCACGGACAGGTCGCCGGAGACTTCGGCCTCGTGCCAGACGAGATGGCCATCTTCCACGGCGGGAATGCGCGCAAATTCCTGCAGGCCCTCGGGCCGCACGGTGAGCACATCGCCATGCATGAGACCGGCCTTCAGCAGCTGGCCGATCACATAGCCCGGCCCGCCTGCGGCCTGGAACTGGTTCACGTCGGCGCTGCCGTTGGGATAGACGCGGGCCAGCAGCGGCACCACGCCCGAGAGTTCCGAAAAATCATTCCAGTCGATGACGATGCCTGCCGCACGCGCCACGGCCACCCAATGGATCAGGTGGTTGGTCGATCCGCCCGTGGCCAGCAGGGCCACCATGGCGTTGACGATGCAGCGCTCGTCCACCACATGGCCAATGGGCGCGAAGCGGCGGTTTTTGGTGATGGCCAGCGCGCTGCGCATGGCCTCGCGCGTGAGCAGTTCGCGCTCGCCTTCGGCCGGGTTGATGAAGGCCGTTCCCGGCACATGCAATCCCATGGCCTCCAGCAGCATTTGGTTGCTGTTGGCCGTGCCGTAGAAGGTGCAGGTGCCTTCGCCGTGGTAGGCAGCCGTTTCGGCGGCCAGCAGTTCCTTGCGGCCCACCAGGCCCTGCGCGGCCTGCTCGCGCACCTTGGCCTTGTCGCCATTGGACAGGCCCGAGGTCATGGGGCCGGCCGGCACGAACACCGTGGGCAGATGGCCGAAATGCAGGGCCCCGATCAGCAGGCCCGGCACGATCTTGTCGCAAATGCCCAGCATCAGCGCGGCGTCGAACACGTCGTGCGACAGCGCGATGGCCGTGCCCATGGCAATGGCATCCCGGCTGAACAGGCTCAGTTCCATGCCGGGCGCGCCCTGGGTCACGCCGTCGCACATGGCCGGCACGCCGCCGGCGACCTGCGCCGTGGCGCCGAGCTTGCGCGCCTCGTCCTTGAGGATGTCGGGATAGCGTGCCAGCGGCGCATGGGCCGAGAGCACGTCGTTGTACGCGGTGACGATGGCGACGTTGGGCGCCTTCTCTTCCACGATGCGTATGCGGTCGCCGCCTGGAATGCCCGCAAAGGCATGGGCCACATTGGCGCAGCCCATGGACTGGGCGCCGGGCGGGCGCGCGGCCATGGCGTCCACCTGCTCCAGGTAGGCGGCGCGTGATTGGGCACTGCGCTCGCGGATGCGGCGCGTGACCTGCTCGACGATGGGGTGGATGGTGCTCATGCGGGGTTCCTGCGGATGCGCTGATGCGCGTTTTCTCTCTGTCGCTCTATCGCTTTATTGCTTTAGCGCCGTATGGCGTTGTCTTTTCGGGAAATGTCGGCCGGGGCATCCCTCCCAGGTGCGTCCGGCCCTGAACCGAAGCTTACTTCACTGCGCGCGCCTGCTTGACGGCGGCCTGCACCTCGTCCCATGTGCCCTGGCCCACGGTCTTGGCAATGCCGGCATTCACCGCCGCGAGCTTGTCGCGCATGCGGCTGGCTTCTGCGGCGGGCAGCTCGTTCACCTGCATGCCCTTGGCCTTGATGTCGGCCAGGGCCTTGGCGGCTTCCTCGCGCGTGTCCTTGCGTTCGAACTCGCGGCTTTTGACCGCGGCATCCTGCAGCACCTTCTTCTCGGCCGGGCTCAGCGTGTCCCACCACTTCTTGCTGACGGTGACGATCCAGGGGCTGTAGACGTGGTTGGACACCGTGAGGTACTTCTGCACTTCATAGAACTTGCTGGACAGCACGGTGTTGAAGGGGTTTTCCTGGCCATCGACGGCACGGGTCTCCAGCGCCGTGAACAGCTCGGAGAACGGCAGCGGCACGGCATTGGCGCCCAGGGCCTTGAAACTGTCCAGGAAGACGTTGTTCTGCATCACGCGCAGCTTCACGTCGGCCAGGTCTTCCATCTTGGCGATGGGGCGCTTGTTGTTGGTGAGGTTGCGGAAACCGTTTTCCCAATAGACCAGGCCCACCATGCCCTTGGGCTCCAGCGTGGCCTTGACCTTCTCGCCCACGGGGCCGTCGAGCACGGCGTCGGCTTCCTTGACATTGCTGAACAGGAAGGGCGTGTCCCAGACGGCCATCTCGGGCGACAGGCCCACCAGGGTGGCGGTGGAGCCGACCATCATCTCCTGGGCGCCGCCGATCAGCGCCTGCTGCATCTGCGTGTCCGAGCCCAGCGAGGCATTGCCGATGGCACGCACCTTCATCTTGCCGCCCGTGGCCTTCTCGACCTCCTTGGCGAAGAAGCGCGCCGCGCGTCCCTGGTTGGACTCATCGACCAGGCCATAGCCGAAGCGCACGATGCGCGGCTTGAAGTCCTGGGCCATGGCCTGGCCCGTGGCGGCCAGCGTGGTGACGGCGGCCATCAGGCCGGCGAGTGCAAAGGGAATACGCATGTTCATCTCCTTGGGTTGTAGTGAGGGATCAATGCATCCAGCGCAGAGGGGCCAGGATGATTTGCGGAAAAATCACGAAAAGCACGGCAAGCAGCACATAGACCATCAGGAACGGGTTCGTGCCCTTGATCACGGTCTCCATGCGCAGCCGGCCCACGCCGGCGACCACGTTCTGCACCGTTCCCACGGGCGGCGTGATCAGGCCGATGCAGCCCACATAGATGAACATGAAGCCGAAGTAGATGGGATCGATGCCGGCCTTGACGGCCAGCGGCGCGCACACGGGGCCGAAGATCAGGATGGTTGGCGTCAGGTCCATGGCCGTGCCCACCACCAGCAGGAACAGCATCATCGTGGCCATGAACAGCACGGGACTGCCCAGCAGGCCCGAGAAGCTGTCGGCCAGCATGTTGGGCAGGTCGGCCAGGGTGATCATGTAGGCCGTCACCGTGGCGGCGCCGCACAGGAACATGACCACGGCCGTGGTCTTGGCGGCGGCCAGGAACACGGCGTACAGACGGCTCCATGTCATCTCGCGGTAGATCACCATGGACACGAACAGCGCGTAGACGGCTGCGACCACGGCCGCCTCGGTGGGCGTGAACACGCCGCCCTTGAGGCCGCCCAGGATGATGACCGGCATCATCATGGCCCAGAAGCTCTTGGCCAGTGCCTTCAGACGCGGGCCCCAGGCCATGCGCTCGCCGCGCGACAGGTCGTACTTGCGGGCGATGGACCACCAGGCAAAGATCAGGAACACGCCCATGATCAGGCCCGGCACCACGCCCGACAGGAACAGCTTGCTGATCGAGGTGTTGGTCGTCACGCCGTAGATGACGAAGGGCATGGACGGCGGAATGATGGGGGCGATGATGCCGCCCGAGGCCAGCAGGCCCGCGCTGTAGCTGTCGGGATACTTCTGGTCGCGCATCATGGGCAGCAGGATGGTGGCCAGGGCGGCGGTATCGGCAATGGCCGAGCCGCTCATGGACGCCAGCAGCACCGCCGCGCCAATGGCCACATAGCCCAGGCCGCCACGGATATGGCCCACATAGGCACGTGCCAGGTCGATGATGCGGCGCGACAGGCCGCCTGCATTCATCAGCTCGCCGGCCAGGATGAAGAAGGGCACGGCCAGCAGCGGGAAGTTGTCGAAGCCGGCCTGCAGGTTCTGCGCAAGCAGCTGCGAGTCGAAGAAGTCCAGGTGCCACATCAGCGCCACGCCGGTCAGCACCAGTGCCTGGGCGATGGGCATGCCGATCACCATGCCACCAATCAGCACGGCCAGAAAGATCAGGGTCACAACCATGGTGCGTACTCCTTACTCGACCGTCGTTTCGGCATGGTTTTCCGCCGGCGCGCCGCGACGCAGGTCGCGCAGCGACACCACCAGCAGGCCCACGGCCAGCACCAGGGTGGCCGCGGCGCCCAGGGCCAGCGGATAGCCCAGCACCGTGCTGTAGCTGTTCAGCCCGGCCTCCACCTGGGCCCAGGAGCCCCACAGCAGCAGGCCCATGCAGACCAGGACCAGCGCCTGCGACACCCAGAACAGCGCCTTGCGCGCGCCAGGCCCCACGCGCGATGTCACAAGGTCGAAGCCCAGGTGGCTGCCCTCGAACGCAGCCACGATGGCGCCAATGGCCACCAGCCAGACGAAGAGCAGGCGCGAGATTTCCTCATAGGAAACGATGCTGGTATGGAACACATAGCGCAGCACCACGTTGACGAACACGGCAATGACCATGCCGGCCAGGGCCAGCACCATCAGCACCTCGGCAAAGTGCTGCAGGCGCGGCTTGGGCCGGACTGCGGGGGAATCGGATTGCATGGGGCTTGTCTCCTGGCGTTATGGGTTTTGGGAGAAGGTGTCGGCCTGCGCCGCGGGCAGGACCTGCCAGCTTCGGGCGCGGTGCACGATGTCGGTCAGCGGCAGCGTGGCGTCCACGGACAGCACGGCGCATTCGCCATCAGGGCGTTCCAGCGTGGCGAACTGGTTGGCCACCAGCTCGGGCGAGAAGAAGTGGCCGGCGCGCTCCTGCACGCGCTGCAGCGCCGTGTCGTAGTTCAGGTCCAGGAACACGAAGCCCACGGCACCGGCCGGGCCGGCGGCACGCAGCCGGTCGCGGTACTTGCGCTTGAGGGCCGAGCAGGTCAGCACCACGCCCTGCCCCGGCGTGGCCTGGCCCAGCAGCTGTGCCAGCCGGTCCAGCCAGCCGCTGCGGTCGTCGTCGGTCAAGGGGATGCCGGCCTGCATCTTGCGGATGCTTTCCTCGGCATGGTGGGCGTCGCCCTCGTGCAGGGTCCAGCCCAGGGCATCGGCCAGGGCCTGCCCCACGCTGGACTTGCCGCAGCCGGAAACGCCCATGACGACCAGCGCCCGTGGGCGGGTATCTGCGGGGGGGGCCGCGGAGGTTGTTGGGATAGCGCTATCCATGTTCTTGCAAAAATTGGCAGACCAGGGTCTGCCTTGGATTTCGGTGTGCTTCAGAGGCCTTCGTCCGGGTTTACACGCAGGAGCAAGGGCCTTCAAATGATTGGGATAGCGCTATCATAATCTTCAACCCTCCCGCCCCAGACCTAGGACAATCCCTTGGCCCGCCAGATTCCGCCTGCCTCCCCAGAATCGCCCTCCGCCGATGTTTCCGGCCCGGCCCTGCCCGCCACGGGCCGCGCCCGCTCCTCGCGAGCCAGCGGGCGCATCACGCTCAGCGATGTGGCGCAGGCCGCTGGCGTCAGCCCCATGACGGTCTCGCGCGCCCTGCGCGGCGAGCGCCGCGTGGACCCGGCCCTGGTCGAGAAAATCCGCACGGCCGCCGCGCAGATGGGCTACGTGCCCGACCCTGCCGCACGCGCCCTGGCCTCGCAGAAAAGCGCCCAGGTGCTGGTGCTGGTGCCCATGCTGTCCAACACGCTGTTCGTGGACCTGATCGAGGCGGTCCACAAGGTGCTGTTCTCCGCGGGCTACCACGCGCTGATCGGCGTGACCCACTACGACCGGGCCGAAGAGGAACAACTGCTGCGCACCTATCTGCCCATGCGCCCGGCCGGCCTGCTGCTGACGGGTTTTGACCGCAGCCCCGCTGCGCGTGAACTGGTGCAGGCCAGCAAGGTCCCCTGCGTGCACCTGATGGAACTGGGTGGCGAGCCTGGTGCGCCCAGCGTGGGCTTTTCGCAGGCCGAGGCCGGAGCCGCCATCACGCGGCATTTGATGGAGCGCGGGCACAGGCGCATTGCCTTTTGCGCAGGCCAGCTCGATGCCCGCGTGATGCAGCGCGCCGCCGGCTACCGCCGTGCCCTGCAGGCGGCGGGCCTGCATGACCCCGCCCTGGAACTGCTCTGGCCCCGCCCCACGTCGATGGCGCTGGGCGCCGAGCTGCTGGACGCGGCCCTGCGCCTGGACCCTGCCGTCGATGCCCTGTTTTTCTGCAACGACGACATCGCCCAGGGTGCGCTGCTGGAGGCTCTGCGCCGGGGGATACGCGTGCCCGAGCAGATCGCCATCGCAGGTTTCAACGACCTGCCCGGCAGCGACCAGATGGTGCCGCCGCTGACCACCATCCGCACGCCGCGCGGCCCTATCGGCACCGAAGGTGCGCGCATGCTGCTGCAGCTGATGCGTGGCGAGGCCGTGGAGCCGCCCAGCGTGGATCTGGGCTACGAACTGGTGGTGCGGCAGAGCAGTTGAAGGGAAGAGGGCTTTGGGAGCCCTCCTGCGCGGCCATCAGCCCGGCAGCAGGCGGCGCAGGGTCTCGGCCAGATCCTCTGCCGCGAACTTGGCCACGTAGCCGTCCGCGCCGACGCTGCGCACATGGTCTTCGTTGGCCGACCCGGACAGCGAGGAATGGATGAGCACGGGAATGGAATGGAAGCGCGCGTCCTGCTTGATGTGGCGGGTGAGCGTGAAGCCGTCCATCTCGGGCATCTCCAGGTCGGTCAGCACCAGGGCGACCTTGTCGGCCGCCGTCAGTCCCTCTGCCTGGGCGCTGTCGGCGATGGCGTTGAGGCGGTCCCAGGCCTCCTTGCCGGACTTGAGCATTTCATACGGTGCCTGCAGGACCTTGAGCTCCTTCTCGATCAGCGAGCGCGCCACGAAGGAATCATCGGCGGCCAGCACGATGGCGCCGGGCTTGAGCTTGAGCCTGGCGCCCACTTTTTCCGGCGTGATTTCCTGGGCGTCGGTGGGAGACACCAATTGCAGGATGGCCTCCACATCCAGCACCTGGGCCAGGCGCGAGTTGTCGGTGTCGCCATCCAGGCGGGCGATGCTGGTGACCAGCTTGCCGCCGGTGCCGCTGGCCTCGGCCGACAGCACCTGCTTCCAGTCCAGGCGCACGATGTCCTCGACGGCCTCCACCGCGAATGCCTGGGTGGTGCGCGCATATTCGGTGACCAGCATGATGTTCAGGCCGGTCTGGGGCTTGCAGCCCATGATGGCGGGAAGATTCAGCACCGGGATCACCTGCCCGCGCAGGTTCGCCACACCCAGCGAATGGGCCGTGCCCCCCGCGATGGGCGTGATGTGCGGCATGGCCACGATTTCGCGGACCTTGAACACATTGATCCCGAACAGCTCGGACTGGCCCAGGCCGGAGTCGCTGCCCAGCCGGAACAACAGCAGCTCGAACTTGTTGTTGCTGGTGAGGTTGGTGCGCTCGTCGATCTCTCTTTGAGCTGCCTTGGAATTGAGGTTCATGCCGGTCCTGGAGAGTGACACATATTTTTACAAATTCTAAAGCGAGCGCCTCGGATTTAGCAAAAATTTATTGCGCAAGGCAGTTTGCCTGTGGCGCCAACAACGCAGCAGCGCTGGGTCAAGGTATGGGCAGTCCGTGCGCCAGCGCCGTCGGGTTCGAGGCCGGATCTGAACAGACAGATCCATATCCGGTCAATATAGGAAGATGGATCTTTCCGCCAGCACCATGAGGAGCGCGCCATGCCACCCGTTACCGCCCAACTTTTCGCCACCGATGGCGTTCAAGCCGTAAAGCTGCCTGCCGAGTTTCGCTTCGAAGATCGAGCCGAGGTGTATATCCGCCGCGATGAAAACACCGGAGACGTCGTTCTTTCGACCATTCCTCGCGCGGACTGGAGTGAATTCATGCGGCTGCGCCACCAGCTGGGGCATGCGGCCGAGTCGGCCCTCCCCGTGCGCCAACAGGGCAGCGAGCAACGCGATCCCTTCCAAGGTTGGGAGGAATGATGCTGTACATGCTGGACACCAATGCCGCCAGCGAAGCCATCCGGGGCAATCCCTTGTTTGATGCGCGCTTGCAAGCCCTCGCACCAGGGCAGTGGTGCGTAGGTGCAGTGACCTGTTCCGAGCTGCGCTATGGAATTGCCCGGCGGCCCGAGGCGGTACGGCTGGCACGGCTCGCGGAGGCGTTCCTGTGCACATCACCGCCATCCTGCCCTGGGACGCCAGGGCGGCCAACCAGCATGGTCAGTTGCGTGCTTATCTGCGTGCCCAGGACTCGCCGATTGGAGACTTCGACGAAATGATCGCCGCACATGCGCTGGCCCTGGACGCGATCCTGGTCACAGACAATGTGCGGCATTTCGAGCGCATTCCCGGGCTCAGGATCGAAAACTGGCTGCGCCAGGGGCATTGATCCCGGCGCCGGGAAAGAGGTCACGCAGAGGAATCACTCGAATTCCAGGATCACATCGTCCACGGCCAGCGAATCGCCCTTGCTGGCGCTGATCTTGCCGACCACGCCGTCCTGCGAGGCGAACAGGATGTTCTCCATCTTCATGGCCTCGATCACTGCCAGCTTCTCGCCCGCCTGCACCTTCTGGCCCGGTTGCACGGCCACGTCCACCAGCAGCCCCGGCATGGGCGACAGCAGGAACCTGGACAGGTCCGGCGGCGCCTTGTAGGGCATGAGGCGGTGCAGTTCGCCGCCGCGCGGCGAGAGCACCAGGGCCTCGATCTGCGTGCCGTTGTGGATGACGCGCAGGGCCAGCGGGTTTCGGGCCGTGCCGCGCTCGACCTGGGCCGTGAAAGGCTTGCCGTTGCAGCTGCCCTGCACGCACATGGCACGCATGGGGGTCTCGCTGCGGAAGGTGTAGGGCTTGCCATCCACCGTGACGGTACTGGCGCGGCTTTCGGCATCGAAGTCCGAGACCTGCACGGCGCGGTATTGGTGCTGGCCTTCGGCGCCCAGCACGACCACGCAGTAGTCGGCCGAAACCTTGAGCTCGTGCCCCCGCATCTGGCCGCTGATGGTGGCGGCGCGTGCGCGGTAGCGGCGGTTCATGTGGCCGGCCAGGGCGACCAGGAAGTCCGGATCGCCGTGGGGCACGTCCTCGGCGTGGAAGCCGTGGGAGTAGTGCTCGGCGATGAAGCCGGTGTTGAAGTCGCCGCTCTTGAACTTGGGATGGGCCAGCAGCGCGGCCTGGAACGGGATGTTGGAGCTGATGCCCCGGATCACGAAGGCATTGAGCGCCTCGCGCATCTTGGCGATGGCGTCGTTGCGGTCGCTGCCGTGCACGATGAGCTTGGCGATCATCGAGTCGTAGAACATGGGGATCTCGCCGCCTTCGTAGACGCCCGTGTCCACGCGCACGCCATGCAGGTGGCCGGTGTCGGCCTGCCACATGGACTGCTCGGGCGGCGCAAAGCGTACCAGGCGGCCCGTGGAGGGCAGGAAGTTGCGGAACGGGTCCTCGGCATTGATGCGGCACTCGATGGCCCAGCCATTGCGCTTGACGTCTTCCTGCGCGATGGCCAGCTTCTCGCCAGCGGCCACGCGGATCATCTGCTCTACCAGGTCCAGGCCTGTGATGCACTCGGTCACCGGGTGCTCCACCTGCAGGCGGGTGTTCATTTCCAGGAAGTAGAAATCCTGGTCCTTGCCGACCACGAATTCCACCGTGCCCGCGCTCTGGTAGCCCACGGCCTTGGCCAGGGCCACGGCCTGCTCGCCCATGGCGCGGCGCGTGGCGTCGCTGATGAAGGGGGACGGCGCCTCTTCGATCACCTTCTGGTGCCGGCGCTGGATGGAGCATTCGCGCTCGTTCAGGTAGATCACGTTGCCGTGGCCGTCGCCCAGCACCTGGATCTCGATGTGGCGCGGCTCCTGCACGAACTTCTCGATGAAGATGCGGTCGTCGCCGAAGCTGTTGCGTGCCTCGTTCTGGCAGCTGGCAAAGCCCTCGAAGGCTTCCTTGTCGTTGTAGGCCACGCGCAGGCCCTTGCCGCCGCCGCCGGCGCTGGCCTTGATCATCACGGGGTAGCCGATGCCCTTGGCGATTTCCACGGCGGCCTCGGGGCCGGCAATGGGGTCGTTGTAGCCGGGGATGGTGCTCACGCCGGCCTTGTCGGCCAGCTTCTTGGAGGCGATCTTGTCGCCCATGGCCGCAATGGCCGCGTGCTTGGGGCCGATGAAGGTGATGCCCTCTTCCTCCACGCGCCGGGCGAAGGCCTCGTTCTCGGACAGGAATCCGTAGCCCGGGTGCACGGCCTGGGCGCCGGTCTGCTTGCAGGCGGCAATGATGCGGTCGGCCTGCAGGTAGGACTCGCGGCTGGGCGCGGCGCCTATGTGCACGGCCTCGTCGGCCAGCTTGACGTGGCGTGCCTCGCGGTCCGCATCGGAGTACACCGCCACGGTCTGTATGCCCATCTTGCGGGCGGTGGCGATAACGCGGCAGGCAATCTCGCCGCGGTTGGCAATCAGGATCTTCTTGAACATCTTCTTAGCCCATTCTTGGAACTAAATCATGGGAACCGGAGCTGTAGTCAGCTTCGCTGTCCCTGTTTTGCGCTTCGCCAGCACTGTCAGTAACCGGCGCGACCAAAGCGAGGGACACCGAGGAAGGGACTAGGCCGGCCGCGCCGCCCCGCACCGAGGGTGTCGTCCCCCTACCTCGCGAAGCGAGTTAGAGAGGGGGAAGCGGCGTAGCCGCTCAGGGGGTGCTTCACAAGGGAATGTTTCCATGCTTGCGCCACGGATTTTCCAGCTGCTTGTTCTTGAGCATCTGCAGCGAGCGGCAGATGCGCTTGCGCGTCTCATGCGGCTGGATCACATCGTCGATGAAACCGCGCGCGCCTGCCACGAAGGGGTTGGCGAAACGGGCCTTGTACTCGGCCTCGCGCGCGGCCAGCTTGGAGGGGTCGTTCTTGTCCTCGCGGAAGATGATCTCCACGGCGCCCTTGGCGCCCATCACGGCGATCTCGGCATGGGGCCAGGCCAGGTTGACGTCGCCGCGCAGGTGCTTGGAGGCCATCACGTCATAGGCGCCGCCGTAGGCCTTGCGCGTGATGACGGTGATTTTCGGCACCGTGGCCTCGGCATAGGCATACAGCAGCTTGGCGCCGTGCTTGATGATGCCGCCGTACTCCTGGCTGGTGCCGGGCATGAAGCCGGGCACATCCACGAAGGTGACCACGGGGATGTTGAAGGCATCGCAGAAACGCACGAAGCGCGCGGCCTTGATGGAACTCTTGATGTCCAGGCAGCCGGCCAGCACCAGGGGCTGGTTGGCGACGATGCCCACGGTCTGCCCGTCCATGCGCGCGAAGCCGGTGACGATGTTCCTGGCGTAGTCGGGCTGCAGCTCGAAGAAGTCGCCATCGTCCACGGTCTTGAGGATCAGCTCCTTCATGTCGTAGGGCTTGTTGGCGTTGTCGGGCACCAGGGTGTCCAGCGACCTGTCGGCACGGTCCACGGGGTCCGAGGTGTAGCGCACCGGCGCCTTCTCGCGGTTGTTCAGCGGCAGGTAGTTGTACAGGCGGCGCAGCATCATCAGCGCCTCCACATCGTTGTCGAAGGCCATGTCGGCCACGCCGCTGCGCGTGGTGTGGGTGATGGCGCCGCCCAACTCCTCGGCCGTGACTTCCTCGTGCGTCACGGTCTTCACCACTTCGGGGCCGGTGACGAACATGTAGCTGCTGTCCTTGACCATGAAGATGAAGTCCGTCATGGCCGGCGAGTACACGGCACCGCCCGCGCAGGGGCCCATGATCATGGAGATCTGCGGCACCACGCCGCTGGCCAGCACGTTCTTCTGGAACACGTCGGCATAGCCGCCCAGGGAGGCCACGCCCTCCTGGATGCGGGCGCCGCCCGAGTCGTTGAGGCCGATCACGGGCGCGCCGACCTTCATGGCCTGGTCCATGATCTTGCAGATCTTCTCGGCATGGGTCTCGGACAGCGCGCCGCCGAAGACGGTGAAGTCCTGGCTGAAGACGAAGACCAGGCGGCCGTTGATCATGCCGTAGCCGGTGACCACGCCGTCGCCGGGGATCTTGCTGTCTTCCATGCCGAAGTCGGTGCAGCGGTGCTCGACGAACATGTCCCATTCCTCGAAGGTGCCGTCGTCCAGCAGCAGCTCGATGCGCTCGCGCGCCGTGAGCTTGCCCTTCTTGTGCTGTGCGTCTATGCGCTTTTGGCCGCCCCCCAGGCGGGCCTGTTCGCGCTTTGTCTCCAGTTGATCCAGGATGTCTTGCATGCTGCGATTCCTCTAACGTCTAACGATACGGGTTGCTGGTGTTGTCTTGTCTGCGGTCACTGCGGCGCTGCGGCGGGGGCTGCAGCCGGTGCAGGAGCGGGTGCCATCGCGGGCCCGGCCTGCGCCTGCAGCAGAGTTCTGGCGGCCGTGCTGGCCGCGATCCGCCCTGCTGCCACGTCGGCCTGCAGCTGGGGCAGCAGCGCCCGCACCTGCGGATGCTGCCGGAAGGCCTGCTTGAGGCCGGAGTCGATGCGCTCCCACATCCAGGACAGTGCCTGGCGTTCACGGCGCAGCGCCAGGCGGCCGTTGGCCTGCTGCAGGCGGCGGAATTCCTCCACCGCGCTCCAGAAGCCGTCAACGCCCTCTTTCTTGAGCGCGCTGATGGTGATGACCTGGGGCTGCCACAGGCGTTCGTCGTGGTGGGCATGCTCGGGGTTGCCGTGCATGCCCAGCAGGCGCAGGCTGGAGGTGATCTGCGCCTGCGCGCGCGTGGCGGCATGGGGATCGATGTCGGCCTTGTTGATGACGACCAGGTCGGCCAGCTCCATCACGCCCTTCTTGATGGCCTGCAGGTCATCGCCCGCATTGGGCAGTTGCAGCAGGCAGAACATGTCGCACATGCCCTGAACGGCGATCTCGCTCTGGCCCACACCCACGGTCTCGACGATGACCACATCGTAGCCAGCCGCCTCGCAGACCAGCATGGCCTCGCGGGTTTTCTCGGCCACGCCGCCCAGGGTGCCGCTGCTGGGGCTGGGGCGGATGTAGGCGTCCAGGTGGACGGACAACTGCTCCATGCGCGTCTTGTCGCCAAGGATGGAGCCGCCCGACACGGTGGACGAGGGGTCGATGGCCAGCACCGCCACCCGCAGGCCGCGTGCGATGAGGAACAGGCCCAGCGTTTCGATGAAGGTGCTCTTGCCCACGCCCGGCACGCCGCTGATGCCCAGGCGGAAAGACCCGCCCGTATGCGGCAGCAGGGCCGTGAGCAGCACATCGGCCGCCGCACGGTGGTCGGCGCGCGTGGATTCCAGCAGGGTGATGGCCTTGGCCATGGCCCGGCGCTGAACGGCGGGGTTGCCGTTCAGGATGCCGTCTTGCATTTGCTCGGGAGTCACTGCGGCGGGCTCAGAGGCTGTTGGCCTGGCGGATCTGTTCGAGCACATCCTTGGCGCTGGCAGGTATGGGGGTGCCCGGGCCATAGACGCCCTTGACACCGGCGTTGTAGAGGAAGTCGTAGTCCTGCGCGGGAATCACGCCGCCCACGAAGACGATGATGTCGTCCGCGCCCTGGCGGCGCAGCTCCTCGATGATGGCCGGCACCAGGGTCTTGTGGCCGGCTGCCAGCGTGGACACGCCCACGGCGTGCACGTCGTTCTCGATGGCCTGGCGCGCGCATTCCTCGGGCGTCTGGAACAGCGGTCCCATGTCCACGTCGAAGCCCAGGTCGGCAAAGGCCGTGGCCACCACCTTGGCGCCGCGGTCATGGCCGTCCTGGCCCAACTTGGCGATCATCACGCGCGGGCGGCGGCCCAGTTGCTCGGACGATGCATCGATCTCGCCCTTGAGCTTTTCCCAGCCCTCGGCCGAGTCGTAGGCTGCTGCATACACGCCGGTCACCTTCTGCGTATCGGCGCGGTGGCGCCCGAAAACCTTCTCCAGTGCATCCGAGACCTCGCCCACCGTGGCGCGCAGGCGCACGGCCTGGATGGCCAGGTCCAGCAGGTTGCCCTCGCCGCTTTCGGCGGCCTGGGTCAGCGCCTGCAGGGCGGCCTCGACCTTGGCCGCATCGCGGCTGGCCTTGATCTGGTTCAGGCGTGCGATCTGGCTGTCGCGCACCTTGACGTTGTCCACCTCGAGGATGTCGATGGCGTCTTCCTTGGCCAGCTTGTACTTGTTGACGCCGACGATGACGTCCTTGCCCGAGTCGATGCGCGCCTGCTTCTCGGCGGCGGCGGCCTCGATCTTGAGCTTGGCCCAGCCCGAATCCACGGCGGCCGTCATGCCGCCCATGGCCTCGACCTCCTCGATGATCTTCCAGGCGGCGTCGGCCATGTCCTGGGTCAGCTTTTCCATCATGTAGCTGCCGGCCCAGGGGTCGATCACATTGGTGATGTGGGTCTCTTCCTGGATGATCAGCTGCGTATTGCGCGCAATGCGGGCCGAGAACTCGGTGGGCAGCGCAATGGCTTCGTCGAAACTGTTGGTGTGCAGGCTCTGCGTGCCGCCGAACACCGCGGCCATGGCCTCGATGGTGGTGCGCACCACGTTGTTGTAGGGGTCCTGCTCGGTCAGCGACCAGCCCGAAGTCTGGCAGTGCGTGCGCAGCATCAGGCTCTTGGCCTTCTTGGCGCCGAAGCCCTTCATGATGCGGCACCACAGCAGGCGGGCCGCGCGCATCTTGGCGATCTCCAGGTAGAAATTCATGCCGATGGCCCAGAAGAAGGACAGCCGACCTGCGAAATCGTCCACATCCATGCCCTTGGCCGTGGCGGTCTTGACGTACTCCTTGCCGTCGGCCAGCGTGAAGGCCAGCTCCAGCGCCTGGTTGGCGCCCGCCTCCTGCATGTGGTAGCCCGAGATCGAGATCGAGTTGAACTTGGGCATGTTCTTGCTCGTGTACTCGATGATGTCGCCGATGATGCGCATCGACGGCTGGGGCGGGTAGATATAGGTGTTGCGGACCATGAACTCCTTGAGGATGTCGTTCTGTATGGTCCCCGACAGCTGGTCCTGGGCCACGCCCTGCTCCTCGGCCGCCACCACGTAGCCGGCCAGCACGGGCAGCACGGCGCCGTTCATGGTCATGGACACGCTGATCTTGTCCAGCGGGATCTGGTCGAACAGCACCTTCATGTCCTCGACCGAATCGATGGCCACGCCGGCCTTGCCCACGTCGCCCGTGACGCGCGGATGGTCGCTGTCGTAGCCCCGGTGCGTGGCCAGGTCGAAGGCCACCGACACGCCCTGCCCGCCGGCGGCCAGCGCCTTGCGGTAGAAGGCGTTGGACTCCTCGGCCGTTGAAAAGCCCGCGTACTGGCGAATGGTCCAGGGCCGGCCCGCGTACATGGTGGCCTGCGGGCCGCGGATGTAGGGCTCGAAGCCTGGCAGGCTATCCGTATGGGGCAGGTTGGCCGTGTCTGCAGCCGTGTACAGCGGCTTGACGTCGATGCCGTCGGGCGTGGTCCAGTGCAGTGCCTGGATGTCGCCCCCGGGAGCGGCCTTGGCGGCCGCCTGGGCCCATTTCTGCAGGTCGGCAGTTGCGAATTCCTGGCCGTTCTGCGCTGTCGGATGGTCTTGTCTCATGTTCTCAGGCTCGTGAATGACAGGTGCCCTTGAGGGCATGCCCCAGAGCTGCCGCAGTTTACATCATTCATAATTATTCATTCAAAATATCTTTGCCGATACAATCCGGGCCACATGTCGACAAACACCCTCACTCCCCGTGCGCTCTACGAACAGGTGGCCGAGAAGCTGCGCCTGCGCATCTTCGAGCATGAGCTGGCACCCGGTGACTGGATCGACGAACTGAAGATTGCCGAGGAATACGGCATCAGCCGCACCCCGCTGCGCGAGGCCCTGAAGGTGCTGGCCGCCGAGGGCCTGGTCACCATGAAGGTGCGCCGCGGCGCCTATGTGACCGAGGTGTCGTCCAAGGACATTGCCGATGTCTACCACCTGCTGAGCCTGCTGGAATCCGATGCCGTGCAGGTGGTGGCCGACTCGGGCAGCGACGAAGAGCTTGCCGCCCTGCAGCAGACCCACGAGGAACTCAAGGCGCAGACGCGCGATGCAGACCGCTTCTTCGAACTCAACGAGAGCTTTCACATGCAGCTGCTGCAGATCGCCGACAACCGCTGGCGCAACCAGCTGGTGGCCGATCTGCGCAAGGTGATGAAGCTCAACCGGCACAAGTCGCTGTTCAAGCAGGGCCGCATCGAGGATTCGCTGGCCGAGCACGAGACCGTCATGCAGGCCCTGCTGCGCCGCGATGGCGCTGCAGCGGCCCAGGCCATGCGTCAGCATTTCCAGAACGGCCTGGCTGCGGCGTCCTGAAGCCTGCCGTTCGGCGCCCCTGCACAGCCGGCACCATCTGGCGCGGCCATGTCGCGCAGGCGGCCGCCCCGTCTGGAATCGGGCCCGGTGTGCAACGGTGGCGACGTAGGCAGACATGCGGCTCCTGGTTGGTTTCAGAGTGGACACACGAAAACGCTGCAGTGCAGCATAAACGCGTGCGCCGCACCCTCTCATATCCGAAGCTGACGCCAGGGCCTGCGGAAAGCCCCGGCTATCATCAGCGGCTACATCCACTTCGGCCTGCACCCTCCTCGCATGAGCATCCAAGACCCAGCCCGCGCCCCTTCCCTGGCCATGAGCCTGCCAGCCGATGCCACCATGGCCACGGCCTCGACCCTGGTGGAAATGCTGGCCCTGCGCGTGCAGCAGACGCCTGCAGGCGAGGCCTACCGGGCCTATGACGAGGATGTGCGCAGCTGGAAGACGCTGAACTGGGCACAGGCCGGCGAGCGTGTGGCCCTCTGGGCGCAGGCGCTGGCCGCGCAGGAGCTGCCGGCAGGCTCGCGCATCGCCATCTTGCTGCCCAACGGGCTGGACGCCATGTCCATCGACCTGGCCAGCCTGCGCTGCGGCCATGTGCCCGTGCCGCTGCACGCCATAGACAACGCGGGCAGCATTGCCTACATCCTGGCCAACGCCCAGGTGTCCATGCTGTTCGTGGCACAGCAATCCACTTGGGACAAGATCTGCGCCACGGGCCAGGCCCTGCCTGCGCTGCGCAAGGTGGTCGTGGCGTCGGCCAAGCCGGCTTCCCGGGCCGCAGAGCCTGAAACCGAAGGCGATGCCGCCGTCCTGGATGCCCTGAGCCGGATCCCCGTGCAGCCACTGGCCCGATGGCTGGCTGAAGGCGGCGCAGTCCCCCTGCCCCCGCCCCCGTCTGCCGAGGACCTGGCCGCCGTCGTCTACACCTCGGGCACAACGGGCAAGCCCAAGGGCGTGATGCTCACGCACCGCAACGTGGTCTCCAACGTGCAGGCGGTGATGCAACGGCTGCAGCCGCGCAGCGATGATGTTTTCCTCTCCTTCCTGCCGCTGTCGCACACCTTCGAGCGCACAGCTGGCTACTACCTGGCGCTGGCCGTGGGCGCCTGCGTGGCCTATGCGCGCTCGGTGGCCCAGCTGGCCGAGGATCTCAAGACCCAGCGCCCCACGGTGCTGGTGTCCGTGCCACGCATCTACGAGCGCGTGCACGCCAAGGTCATGGAGACGCTGGCCAGTGCACCGCTCAAGGCCCAACTGTTCGAACTGGCCCAGGCCAGGGGCTGGCAGCGCTTTTGTGAAGCACAAGGCATTGCCGATGCGCAAGCGCCCCAGCCCGAAGTGCCGGGCTGGATGCAATGGCTGCCCTGGCCGGTGCTCAACCACCTGGTGGCCAAGCCGCTGCTGGCCCAGTTCGGTGGCCGCGTGCGCGTGGCCGTCAGCGGCGGCGCGCCGCTGTCACCCACGATTGCGCGCTGTTTTCTGGGCCTGGGCCTTCCGCTGATCCAGGGCTATGGAATGACGGAAACCTCGCCCGTGGTCTGTGCCAACACGCTGGAGGACAACCACCCCGCCACCGTGGGCCGCGCCCTGCCCGGCGTGGACGTGCGCATTGGCGAGAACCGGGAGCTGCAGGTGCGCGGCCCCTGCGTGATGCGCGGCTATTGGGAGCGCCCCGAAGACACGGCCAAGACCTTCACCGACGACGGCTGGCTGCGCACGGGCGACCAGGCCGTGATCGAGGACGGGCGCGTGCGCATACAGGGCCGCATCAAGGAAATCATCGTCACCTCCACCGGCGAGAAGATTCCGCCGGCCGACCTGGAATTGGCCATTGCTGGCGATCCGTTCTTCACCCAGGTCTTTGTGGTGGGCGAAGACCGCCCTTTCATCGCCGCCGTGGCCGTGATCGAACGCGGCGAATGGCAGGCCATGGCCCGGCGCCTGGGCCTGGATCCCGAAGACCCCAAGAGCCTGAACCACTCCGCCGCCGAACGCGAGGCACTGGCCCGCATCGAAAAGCAGGTGGCCAGCTTTGCCCGCTATGCCGTGCCACGCGCCGTGCATCTGGAGCTGGAGCCCTGGACCATAGAAAACGGGCTGATGACGCCTACGTTGAAGCTCAAGCGGAACAACCTGATGGCGCGGTTCGAGTCGCAGATCGCCGCCATGTACACCAAGCCTGCCGAGCGCTGGCAAGGCCGCAACAGCGCGGGTTGACCCCCCTGTTCCTGACAAGCAGCCGCCGCTCGAAACGGCGGTTTTTTCTATTCTTGAAATGAATTCAATTTATGTAAGTTACATTGAATTGATCAAAAAGGAAGGAAGAGCGCTCTGCGCACGCTCTTCCCGGGTCTGCTTCAAGCGGCTGCCAATGTCAGGCCGGGGCTCGGCATGCCGTTCTCCTTCACCGAGCTGATCTGGAACGTGGCCACCGCCTGTGCCAGCACCCGCGCCTGCCGTTCCAGGCTGGCCGCGGCGGCAGCCGACTCTTCCACCAGGGCGGCATTCTGCTGCGTGACCTGGTCCATCTGGGAGACGGCCTGGCTGATCTGCCCCAGGCCGCCGCTTTGCTCCACGCTGGAGGCAGAGATGGCCTCGATCAGCGACGCCACCTCGCGCACCTGGGCTTCAATGGCATCCATGGCCTTGCCGGCCTCCCGGACCTGGTTGCCGCCTGTTCTCACCTTGTCGGTGGATGCCGTGATCAATGCCTTGATTTCCCGCGCCGCTGCGGCGCTGCGCTGGGCCAGGGAGCGCACTTCCCCGGCCACCACGGCAAAGCCCCTGCCCTGCTCGCCTGCCCGCGCGGCCTCCACCGCTGCATTGAGCGCCAGGATATTGGTCTGGAAGGCGATGGAGTCGATCACGCCCGTGATCTCGGCAATCTTTGCGCTGCTGGCAGAGATTTCGTCCATGGTGCCGATGACCCTGGCGACCGCGCCGCCGCCCACACCGGCCACCTCCTTGGCACGCACGGCCAGGGCACTGGCCTGCCGCGCGTTCTCGGAACTCTGGCCCACGTTGCCGGCCAGTTGCTCCATGGACGCCGCCGTTTCCTGCAGGCTGGAGGCCTGGTGCTCGGTGCGGCTGCTCAAATCCTGGTTGCCGGCAGCAATCTGGCTGGACGCCGTGGTCACCGACTCCACCCCGCGCCGCACATCGCCAACGATGTTTGCCAGCGACTCGCGCATGGCGCTCATGGAGCGCAGCAGATCGCCGACCTCATCACGCCCTGCGGCCTGGATCTCGGAAGCCAGGTCGCCCTGCTCGATGTGCCGGGCCACTTCCACCGCAGACTTCAAGGGAAGGGTGATGGAGCGCGTGACCGCATAGCCCAGCGCCACGGCCAGGATGACAGCGGCCGCCACAAAGCCGTAGATCAGCATCTGCGACTGCCCAAGGACCTGCCTGGAGTCTGCAAATACATCCTCGGACGCCTTGAGCTGCAGCTCGACCAGCTCGCCGATCTTGGCGCTGATGGGGTCGATGCTGGCATACAGCGCACCGTCGAACTCATCCAGGCTGCCGGCCTTCTTGCCGTCCAGCTGCTTGAGGCGCTGCAGCAGTTTGTCGATGCTCTGGTTGGCAGGCGCGAACAGTGCCTGGGCCTGCTTGGCCAGCACGGCCTCCTGCGCTGTGAGCTGGGTGGACGAGTAGCTGCGCCAGGCGGCCTCGATCACGGGCAGCGTGCCCGAGATGCTGGCCGATGCCTCCTGCGCCGTGATCAGGCCCGCATTCGCCTTGTTGACCGTGTCTATGACGTTGACGGCATAGGCATCCGCAATCTGCTTGAGCTGCTTGAGTGGAACCACACGGTCCTGATACAGGGTCTCCGTGCCCGAGAACACATGGCCCAGCGCCCTTGCGCCAACGCCCCCCACGGCCATCAGGCAGACCAGCAGGACAAGAAAGACGGCAGTAAGCCGGGTACCGATACGCACATCGCTGAGTTTTTTCATCGCAGAACCTCTGGCCCAGTGCTGCCGTCGGTATAGGCCATCGCTATCGCATCCAGGCAGTCACATTAGTAGCCTTATCGGTAGCGGCGGCCGGTTACTTGAGAGACAAAACTCAATAAGTCCCGGGAGATGTGTAAAGACACCCGCCACAGTGCGGATGCCCAGCCTCTGCCCTCAGCCCCGTTGCCAAGCCGACCCATCCAAAGCGCAGCAAATCAATACATGTAAGTTACATCAAGATCATCAAAAAAATGGCCCGTGAAGCACGCGCCATTTCCATTCAGACGTAGACGTTGACCACGCCACCCGGTCCGGGCGCCTTGTTGCTCTTCGGCTGGGACTGCGACTTGGCTTCGGCCGCCTGCTGCTGCTCTCGCTGCTTGTCGATCTGGGCCTGCTGCCTGGCGCGCATCAGCGCCTCGATCTGGCTTTGCACCATCATGATCTGCGACTGCAGCAGCTTGGCCTTCGTCTGCTTGGCCTTGGCGTCGATGTTCTCGGAAGACACTTCCTTGAGCGCCTGCTGCAGTTCCTTGAGCTTGCGCTGCAACGCAGCGATGTCATTGCCGCCGGACGATGAAGCGGCTCCCGAGGCGGAAGCCGATGTGGAGGATGAGACTTGCATGCCCCGTACATCGACCACTGGCGCGCGAACTGAAGGCCCCAAAATACCCCGCCCCGCCCGCAGTCACCCCAGCCAATGCCGCAGCGCTGCCGCCGATCCAATGCCGATCAGCACCGTGGGAAGGATGGGCAGCCGGCTCGCCGCCACCATCGTCACCCCCAGGGCCAGCAGATCCGCAGGACGCTCGGACACAAACGCCGGGGCAATCACCGAGATCAGCACGCAGCCCGGCAGGCTTTCCATCACGTACTGCATGCGCGGGCTCAGCGTGCGCCCGCGCAGCAGCAGGTAGCCGATCACCCGCGTGAAATAAGTGCTGCACGCCATGAGCACCAGCGTCAGCAAGGTTGTGGCTTCCATCGCTCAGCTCCTGGGTGCCAGCAAGGCCGCGCAGATCAGGCCCGAAACGGCGCCGGCCGCCACATACCAGGCGCCAGGCACCAGCTTGTAGACCAGGGCCGCCGTCACAAGGCTCACCAGCCAGGGGCGGCAGGGCCGAATCCCCTTCCACATGCCACGCAGCAGCACCAGAAACACGGCGGTGAACGCCATGTCGAACCCATACTGCTCCAGGTCGCCAATGCGCGGTCCCAGAAACGCACCGGCCGCCGTGCACGACACCCAGGCCATGTACAGGCCTGCCGACACGCCCATGTAGTAAGGCAGGCTCACACGCCGGGCGGCACTGCGCTGCGCGTCCGCCAGGGCCAGTGCCCAGCTTTCGTCGCACATGAAGAACAGTGCCGGCAGCGCACGGCGCCTGGGCAGATGGCGCAGATAGGGCGCCAGCGCCGCGCCCATCAGGATGTGCCGGCAATTGACCAGGAAAGACATTGCGACGATCAGCAGCACATGCGGCGGCGACGTCCACAGCCGTATGGCCGTGAACTCCGAGCCGCCGCCGAAGTTCATGCCGGTCATCAGAGGAACCTCCAGCGGAGCCAGCCCTTTCTGCACGGCCTGCGCACCCAGCACCAGGGCAAAGGGCACAAAGCCCAGCATCACGGGAATCGCGTCCCTGAAGCCGCGCAGGGCCTCGGAACTGCGGGAGACGGAATCTGCCGAAACGGCAGCGGGGGAAAGTGGGATGGATGAGTTCATGGAGAGCGGCGATTGTCTGCCTGTGCAGCTGGAATTTGCTGCCGATTCATCCCTTCACCAGCCATTTCACGGCTGTTCATGCCGATCTGTGAGAGAAACCCAGAACAATCTGCCGCACACATGCCGCTCAACCCATTTCCATGGCTGGCGGCGCTCCGCAGATGGCCGCGCTTGCACCCCAGGCATTTCACGAAAGCCGACAGCCATTGGCTCCCGCCATGCTGCAGTGCGTCGCAAACGGCTGTGCCGGCCAGGGCGGCGGCGGGACCATGAAGCCCTCATCACTTCGCTTCACCTGAAAGGTTCCCCATGCGCACTTCCCGCTTCATCGCCCTGACTGCCCTCAGCCTGGGCCTGGCCGGCACCGCCCTCGCCCAGGACGCCGCGCCCTCCTCCACCGCTGCCCCCACCGACCTCAGCCGCGCCCAGGTGCTGGCCGACCTGGAAATGTGGCACCGCGCCGGACTCACCTATGTCTCGGACCGCGAGATCGACGTCCGCTCCACCGAATACCAGCGCGGCCTGGAGCGCTACCAGCAACTGCGCGCCAGCCCTGCCTACCCTGAGGCCGTGGCAAGGCTGGAGAAGGGGCATGCGGTGGCTCAAGACAAGTGAGCGTTGGGGTGACGCGAGGCGCGAGATACTGTGCAATTTCCGCACCTACGGGCATAGCCCCTCACCCCATGAACATCCGCATAGTCAAAGGCGACCTTCTGGACCAGGACGTTGAAGTCATCGTCAACTCATGGAATAGAAACATCATTCCCTGGTGGCTGTTGATCCCCCAAGGCGTGTCCGGCGCAATCAAGCGCAAGGGTGGACTGCAGCCATTCCTGGAAGTTGCGCGGGCCGGCCCCATTCCTCTGGGCGATGCCGTCCTGACATCTGCCGGCAGACTACCCTTCAAAGGCATCATCCATGTGGCGGGTATCAACCTTCTTTGGAGGGCGTCACAACTCTCCATTGAGAAGTCCACACAGTCGGCCCTTCAACTCGTCAACGATCACGGCTTCAAATCCGTAGCCTTTCCCCTCATCGGTTGCGGATCTGGAGGCTTCAATGAAGACACCGCCATCCGCATCATGGAGAACACCATTGCCCAAGTCGAAACGAAGGCAGCGGTTGTGCTGGTCGTTTTTGGCAAGGCACGATAGTTGTTGTAACGGTCAAAGCTCGTACGCAGGTCGAACTTCACCGCCTGCGCATAGCTGGGGCCGCTCACCGTCCGGCCGTAGCCACGGTCGCCCGGGGAGGGACGCACATCCCCGAACCCCGAGATCAACCACTGCCAGGCCACCTGCCCCTGCTGGTTGGTCAGGTGCTGTCGCGTGTTCAAGTAGTCGGTGTGACTGGCATATAGGCTGGCTTACCAACAGCAAGTCTTCATTGATAGTTTTGAACGGCGCTGTTGCATAACCCGATCTGAGGTCGAGCTTCCCCTTGCCCCAGACGGAATTAAGCCACGCGCAGGGTTCGGGGCGCGCCCAGGCTGGTGAACCTGTTGAGGATGGAGGCTCGCACCTGCAGTTCCATGACCTGCCGGTCGAAGTCGCGCGCCATCACCCGCTCCCCCGGTCGTTCGTCGTGCGGTACTTCGCCCGTGCAGGCCCGCTCATGGCCCAAGCCTACCAAGAACCCGGGGGGCACCACTGTCTCGGCCGACTTATGCAACAACGCCAAGGAGAACACTCCTTGCAAGCTCGTCCAAAGCAATCAAGAGTTCCGGCGACCTTGAAAACCCTTGTCCTGACCATGCTACCTGTATGCCACGCATCCAACCCATGTTTCTGCAATAATTGCCTCGACAATCATTGCGTAGTCAACTATTTCACCCGCAGACACCATGACCCAGCCACCCCTGCCCAACGGCCTGCAGCCCTCGGACTTCTACAGCCCAGGCAGCTACACGCCCTTCGAGAGCGTGGGGTTCCTCATGCGCAAGGTGCTCAGCTCCATCCTCCAGCAGGCCGATGCGCAACTGGCCGAGCATGAGTTGACCTATGTGCAGTGGCTGCCGCTGTACAAGCTGCTGCTGTGCAGCGACGCCACGAATGCCGGCATGGCGCGTGACCTGGGGCTGGATCCGGCCTCCATCACGCGGGCGCTGGACCGGCTCGAATCCAAGGGCATGCTGCGGCGCGAGCGCTCGACGGTGGACCGGCGCGTGGTCAAGCTGGTGCTGACCGATGAAGGCCGCGCCATGGCGGCCAAGGTGCCGCAGGTGCTGTCCAGCGTGATGAATGCCCATATGGCCGGCTTCAGCCATGACGAGTCGCGCCAGCTGCTGGACATGTTGCGCCGCCTGCTGGCCAACGGCGATGCGATGCGCGCGCCGGAAGCTGCGCCGCCGGCCCCTGCGCCTGCCACGCCCGTCGGCTGACAGCGCCAGCCCCCTTTTCCGCCCCGGTTTCCGATTTCCTATTTCCTGATTCTTGACCCCCAACAGGCAGACCACCATGCCCAAATCCTTTGTTTCCGTGTCCGCCGCGCCCCGCCGCGTGGCCGCCGCAGCGGCTACCCTGTGCGCCGCGCTGGCCCTGGCCGGTTGTGCTTCCCAGGGCCCGGCCCATGAGCCGCTGGCCCGGCTGGGCGCCGCCGACCTGGGTCTGACGGCCCAGTCCGAGACAGGCGCCAACACCAGCCTGCCCGCCGCCGATTGGTGGAAGTCCCTGGGCGATGCCCAGCTGGACTCGCTGATCGCCCAGGCGCTGCAGGGCAGCCCCAGCCTGGCCATGAGCCGCGCCCGCTTCGACAAGGCTGCCGCCCTGGCCACGGCCACCAGCACGGCCACCGATGTGCGCGGCACGCTCGGCGTCGATGCCACGCGCCAGCACTACAGCGCCAACGGCCTGGTGCCCGCACCCATTGCAGGCCATACCTACAACACCGGCAACCTGCAGGCCGGCCTGAGCTGGACACCGGATTTCTTTGGCCGCCATGCCGCCGACCTGCAGGCTGCCCTGGGCCAGGCCCGTGCCGCCCAGGCCGACAGCGCCGCCGCCGCCAACCAGCTCGCCGCCCAGGTGGCGCGCAGCTATGTGGCGCTGGCTCGCCTGATTGCCCAAAAGGATGTGGCTGGCCGCACGCTGACCCAGCGCCAGTCGCTGCTGGACCTGAGCCAGCAGCGCACGCGCGCCGGGCTGGACAGCCAGGTGGAGCTGACCCAGGCCCAGGCCGGCCTGCCCGATGCCGGCACCCAGATCGAGATGCTGGACGAGCAGATCACGCTGGCGCGCCGCACCATCGCCGTGCTCTGCGGGCAGGCGCCCGAGGCGCAGCTGCAGCTGTCGCCCCGTCTGGCCGCGCTGCAGATCCAGGCCATGCCCGGCCAGTTGGGTGCCGATCTGCTGGGCCGCCGCCCCGATGTGGTGGCCGCGCGCTGGCGCGTGGAGTCCGCAACGCAGGGCATAGAGAGCGCGCGGGCGGATTTCTACCCCGATATCAATCTCACGGCCTTCATCGGCCTCAATGCCATCGGCCTGGACAACCTGTTCAAGGGCAGCTCGCGCCAGATGGGCATCACGCCCGCGCTGCGCCTGCCCCTGTTCGACGGCAAGCGCCTGCGCGCCCAGTTGCGCGGCACGCAGGCCGACCTGGACACCGCCATCGCCCAGTACAACGGCGTGGTGCTCGATGCGGTCAAGGAAGCGGGCGACGCCATCACTTCCGTGCAATCGCTGGTGCGCCAACAGCAGCTGCAGGCCGAGTCGCTGGAGAAGGCCGAACGCGCCTACGACTTTGCCGTGCAGCGCTACAAGGCGGGCCTGGCCAGCCAGGTGACGGTGCTGAACACCGAAACCCAGGTGATCACCCAGCGCCGCCTGGACGTGGACCTGCGCGCCCGCGCGCTGGACACACGCGTGTCGCTGATGAAGGCGCTGGGCGGCGGCTGGACCGATGGCACGGCCGCCGTGCAGGTCAGCCAGCACTGAGATCGCAACCCGCACAGGAATCCACCGCACTCTTGACCCTCCACCGGGCAGGCCGCCAGCCAGCGTGACAGACCGCCAGCTCCCTGCCCCGGCCGCACAACCACATTCACAGATAACAAAGCGCCGTACACCATGACCGACACCAACAAGCAAGCACCCAGCCCTGCCGCCGCACCGGCCGCAGCCTCGCCCGTGGCCAATCCGCAGGGCCGCCGCAAGGGCCTGACCCTCATCGCCGCCGCCGTTGCGGTGGCCGCCGTCGCCTGGGGCGGCTGGCACTGGATGGTGGCCCGCAACTACCAGACCACGGACAACGCCTATGTGGCGGGCAACGTGGTGCAGATCACGCCGCAGATCGGCGGCACGGTGATCAGCATCGGCGCCGACGACACCGACTACGTCAAGCCCGGCCAGCTGCTGGTGCAGCTGGACTCGGCCGATGCCCTGGTCGCCCTGTCCCAGGCCGAGTCGCAACTGGCCCAGACCGTGCGCCAGGTTCGCACCCTGTACGCCAACAATGCGCCCCTGGTCGCCCAGGTGGCCCAGCGCGAGGCCGACCTGGCCCGGCTGCAGGCCGACGCCGCCCGCGCCCGCGAGGACGTGGACCGCCGCCGCCCGCTGCTGGCCACGGGCGCCGTGGGCAAGGAAGAGTTCGACCACGCCCAGTCCCTGGCCCGCACGGCAGGCAATGCCGCCTCTGCAGCAGAAGCCGCCGTGCGCGCCGCCAAGGCGCAGCTGACGGCTGCCGAAGCCCAGACCAAGGGCAGCAGCGCCGAAGAGCACCCCAGCGTGATCGCCGCATCGGCCAAGGTGCGCGAGGCCTATCTGGCACTGCAGCGCACGCGCCTGGTCTCGCCCGTGGAAGGCTATGTGGCCAAGCGCGGCGTGCAACTGGGCCAGCGCGTGGCCTCGGGCGCGCCGCTGATGACGGTGGTGGGCCTGCACAACCTCTGGGTGGATGCCAACTTCAAGGAAAGCCAGCTGGCCCAGCTGCGCATAGGCCAGAAGACCGAGCTGACGGCCGATGTGTACGGCGACAAGATCAGCTACCACGGCACCGTGGTGGGCATGGGCGCAGGCACGGGAGCGGCCTTCTCGCTGCTGCCCGCGCAGAACGCCACCGGCAACTGGATCAAGGTGGTGCAGCGCGTGCCCGTACGCATTGCCCTGTCGCCGGAAGACCTGGCCCAGCACCCGCTGCGCGTGGGCCTGTCGATGGAGGCCAAGGTGGACGTGCGCGACCAGCAGGGTGAAGTGCTGGCAACCGCCACGCGCAATGCCCCCGTGGCCCAGACCTCCATCTACGACATGGCGTTGCCGCAGGCGGAGGAGCGCATCGCCCACATCGTGGCAGGCCAGAACGTGGCGCCGCTCAAGCAGTTGCCCGAGCTGCCGCCCGTTGCCATGGCCGATGCGCAAGACAGGGCACAGGGCAAGGCGCCAGCCGCAGTGGCCTCCGCGCCGGTTGATGCGCAGGCCACGCAGTCCAAGTAAGCAGGCATCGCTTCCCCGCCTTCCCAGAACCTACGCGGACTGCCTATGACTTCCTCTACCACCGCCGTGCCGGAGCCGGCGCAGCCGGGTGGCCCGACCGTGCCGCCTGCCGCGCCACCCTCGGCACCGGCTGCCATGCCGGCACGGCCCGCCCCGCTCAAGGGCGCCCAGCTGGCCCTGGGCACGCTGGCCCTGTCGCTGGCCACCTTCATGAACGTGCTGGACTCGTCCATTGCCAACGTCGCCATCCCGGCGATCTCGGGCGATGTGGGCGTCAGCCCCAGCCAGGGCACCTGGGTGATCACCAGCTTTGGCGTGGCCAACGCCATCTCGGTGCCGCTCACGGGCTGGCTCACCCAGCGCTTCGGCGCCGTGCGCCTGTTCACCATGAGCGTGCTGCTGTTCGTGCTGACCTCCTGGCTGTGCGGCTTTGCCTCGTCGCTGGAGATGCTGGTGCTGTTCCGCGTGCTCCAGGGGCTGGTCGCCGGACCCATGATCCCTCTGTCGCAGACGCTGCTGCTGTCCAGCTATCCGCCGGCCAAGGCCGGGGTGGCCCTGGCGCTGTGGGGAATGACCACCCTGGTGGCGCCCGTGGTCGGCCCGCTGCTGGGGGGCTGGATCACGGACAACATCTCCTGGCCCTGGATCTTCTACATCAACGTGCCCGTGGGCCTGCTGTCGGCCCTGATGACCTGGAGCATCTACCGCAGCCGCGAGACCCCCACGCGCAAGCTGCCCATCGACTCCGTGGGCCTGGCCCTGCTGGTGCTGTGGGTGGGCGCGCTGCAGCTGATGCTGGACAAGGGCAAGGAGCTGGACTGGTTCGCCTCGGGCGAGATCATCACGCTGTGCGTGCTGGCCATCGTGAGCTTCGTGGTCTTCCTGGTCTGGGAGCTGACGGATGCGCACCCGGTGGTGGACCTGCGCCTGTTCATGCGCCGCAATTTCGCGGCAGGCTCGGTGGCGCTGTCGATTGCCTACGGCCTGTTCTTCGGCAACGTGGTGCTGCTGCCGCTGTGGCTGCAGCAGTGGATGGGCTACACCTCCACCACGGCCGGCATGGCGCTGGCGCCGGTGGGCATCTTCGCCATCATCCTGACGCCGCTGGTGGGCCGCAAGGTCACGCAGTGGGACCCGCGCAAGATGGCCACGGGCGCCTTCGTCGTGTTCGCCCTGGTGCTGTGGATGCGCTCGCGCTTCACGGTGGAGACGGACTTCATGCACATCCTGGTGCCCACGCTGATCCAGGGCGGGGCCATGGCGTTCTTCTTCATCCCGCTGACGACGATCACGCTGTCGGGCATCTCGCCGGACCGTATCCCGGCCGCCGCCGGCCTGAGCAACTTCGTGCGCATCACGGCGGGTGCCATGGGCACCTCCATCGCCACCACGCTCTGGGAAAACCGCGCCGCGCTGCACCACGCCCATCTGACCGAAGGGCTGGTCCAGGGCCAGGGCGTGTTCGGCGTCACCCTGCAGGGGCTGCAGGCCGCAGGTCTGAGCCAGGCGCAGGCGCTGGCCCAGATCAACCGCCTCATCGACCAGCAGGCCTATACGCGGGCGGCGGACGACATCTTCCTGGCGTCGTCCGTGCTGTTCCTGGTGCTGATCGTGCTGATCTGGATGACGCGGCGCCCTGCGGGCCATGCCGGTGGTGCCGAGGCGGCCGGCGCCCATTGAGGCCCAGCTTGCGGCCATCACGACAAGGAGCTGCCTGCAGGGGCAGCTCCTTTTTTGTTTACATGACGACACGCAAGGCGCCTTGAATGGGGCCGCCAAGACCACCATCTCGACAGGGCTGCGCCACCGGTTCCATGATGGCGGCGGCCTGAACACCGACGGAGCACCGTGAAAACACCCCGCATCTTCCGCGCCCCGATTGCCGACTACGCCCAATCACCCCAGTCGGCGGGCGGGCGCTTTCGCAACGTCCATCCCCGCCCCGCCAACGCGCCCCAGCCCGACGCCAAGGTGATGTGGGACTTCTTCTTCAACAAGCCCAAGGACACCGAGCCTGCGGCGCCCCTGCCCGTGCAACGGCTCACCCCGGCCGACCTGGCCGCCGCGCCCGAGCGCAGCCTTTACCGCCTGGGCCACTCCACGCTGCTGATGAAACTGCGCGGCGGCTGGTGGATCACCGACCCGGTGTTTGCCGAGCGCGCCTCACCCTTTTCCTTCATCGGCCCCAAGCGCTTTCATGCGCCGCCCATCGCCCTGCATGAACTGCCCGCGCTGCGCGGGGTGGTGCTCTCGCACGACCACTACGACCATCTGGACCGTGCCACCATCCGCGCCCTTGCGCCCCGGGTCGACTTCTTCCTGTGCACGCTGGGTGTGGGCGACCGGCTCATGGCCTGGGGCGTGGCCCCCGAGAAGGTGCGCCAGTTCGACTGGTGGCAGGACGTGCAGGTGGACGGCCTGCGCTTCACGGCCACGCCGGCCCAGCATTTCTCGGGCCGGGGCCTGCGCGACGGCAACCGCACGCTGTGGGCTTCCTGGGTCATCGAGGACCTGGCAAGCGCCGACACGCTGCGTGTCTTCTTCAGCGGCGACGGCGGCTACTTCGACGGCTTTGCGGAAATCGGCCGGCGCTTCGGCCCCTTCGACCTCACGCTGATGGAAACCGGCGCCTACGACCCGCACTGGCCGTATGTGCACATGCACCCGGCCCAGACCGTGCAGGCCCACCGCGACCTGGGCGGATGCTGGCTGCTGCCCATTCACAACGGCACCTTCAGCTTGGCCATGCATGCCTGGTGGGACCCATTCGAGCGGGTGCTGGCCCTGGGTGCCGAGCACGGCATTGCCGTGGCCACCCCCATGATGGGCGAGCGCGTGGACCTGGCCGCCCCCCATGCAGGCGAGCGTTGGTGGCGCGCCCTGGTGCCCCATGCCGTGCAGGACGCAGCCGCATCAGCGCCACAGGCGCAGCCGCGATAAATCCGTTTTTGCTGCATTGCGTCATCGGCCTACGCGGGCCGGCATCCATCTGGATAAAGTGGATCCAGCTTCAGGAGTGCACATGGCAAATCGCAAAAATCCCCGGGCCGCCCTGGTCGCCCGCCAGGCCACCGACCTGGCCGTCGCAGCGCCCCAGGTCGTGGCCCATCGCCTCACCCGCATGGCCATGGCAGGCGCCAATCCCTCCGCGCGGGACCGGCGTGAATTCACACGCATGGTGTCCGAGAAACAGACAGCCTTCCAGCAATCCTGGGCGGCGATGGGCATGCAGTCCATGGTCGCCAGCCAGGCCCTGATGCAGGCCTGGATGCGCATGTGCTGGACCCCCTGGAGCACCTCCACCTGGAACGGCGGTGCCCTGGCATCGCAGGCTTCGCAATGGCAAAACGCCATGTGGGGCGTGGTGGGCAAGGGCCTGGCCCCCGTGCACCGCACGGCGGTGGCCAATGCCAGGCGCCTGGCGCGTGGCTGAGCACGGCCTGAGCACGGCTGAGCACGGCCAAGTGCGACTGATCGCTGCTCAACGCGGCTGATCCACCCATATCAAGCCCGCTCCATTCACCGGAGCGCGGCCACGCGGCAGGGCCGATGCGGGGGCGAGGTTCGGGTATCCTCGCGACCTTCGTTCCGTTTTGCTGCGCTGCCGCATTTCCAGGCATGGACTCCATGCAGAGACTGAAAACACGGCCGCGGCAGGCGGATTCCTCCTTTCTGCCATCGCTTTGCCAGTCTTCCCGGAGTTCTCTGATGACACACAAGGCCCCGCCAGCCGGCCAGGGCCTGCACGGTCAAGACGACCTGCAGCGCAATCTCACCAACCGCCATATCCAGCTCATCGCCATCGGCGGGGCCATAGGCACGGGCCTGTTCATGGGCTCGGGCAAGACCATCAGCCTGGCCGGCCCGTCCATCATCTTTGTCTACACCATCATCGGCGTGATGTTGTTCTTCGTAATGCGGGCCATGGGCGAGCTGCTGCTGTCCAACCTGCAGTACCGCTCCTTCATCGACTTCTCGTCCGACCTGCTCGGCCCCTGGGCCGGCTTCTTCACGGGCTGGACCTACTGGTTCTGCTGGATCGTCACGGGCATTGCCGATGTGATTGCCATATCGGCCTACTCCCAGTTCTGGTTCCCGGACCTGCCGCAGTGGGCACCAGCCATCGCCTGCGTGGGCCTGCTGCTGGGCCTGAACCTGCTGACGGTGAAGCTGTTCGGCGAGATCGAGTTCTGGTT
Source organism: Delftia sp. UME58 (assembly GCF_014170385.1). Taxonomy (NCBI): domain Bacteria; kingdom Pseudomonadati; phylum Pseudomonadota; class Betaproteobacteria; order Burkholderiales; family Comamonadaceae; genus Delftia; species Delftia sp. UME58. Next base: position 295,553 of record NZ_LZZV01000013.1, on the reverse strand, counting down.
CGCCATGATCAAGATCGTGGCCATCGTGGCCCTGGTGGGCACGGGGCTGTACATGGTGGGTGCCGCCTTCGTCTCGCCTGCGGGGCGTGCGGCCAGCCTGTCCAACCTCTGGAATGACGGCGGCATGTTCCCCAACGGAATGATGGGTTTCTTCGCGGGCTTCCAGATCGCGGTGTTCGCCTTCGTGGGCATCGAGCTGGTGGGCACCACGGCGGCCGAGGCCAAGGACCCCGAGCGCACGCTGCCGCGCGCCATCAACTCCATTCCCGTGCGCATCATCGTGTTCTACGTGCTGGCCCTGATCGCCATCATGGCCGTCACGCCCTGGCGCGATGTGGTGCCGGGCAAGAGCCCGTTCGTGGAGCTGTTCGTGCTGGCGGGCCTGCCGGCGGCCGCGGGCGTGATCAATTTCGTGGTGCTGACTTCGGCCGCCTCGTCGGCCAACAGCGGTGTGTTCTCCACCAGCCGCATGCTCTACGGCCTGGCGATCAAGGGCGATGCACCCAAGGCCTTCCACCGGCTGTCGCGCAGCAGCGTGCCCTCGCGCGGGCTGCTGTTTTCATGCACCTGCCTGCTGGCCGGCGCGTTTCTGATGTGGGTGGTGCCCGATCTGGTGGAGGCCTTCACGCTGGTGACCACGGTATCGGCCATCCTGTTCATGTTCGTGTGGTCGCTGATCCTGCTGTCCTATATCGCCTACCGGCGCCAGCGCGCGGCCCTGCATGAGGCTTCGCGCTACAAGATGCCCGGCGGCGTGGCCATGTGCTGGGCCTGCCTGGTGTTCTTTGCCGCCATCCTGGGCCTGCTCACCCTGCAGGCCGACACGCGCCAGGCGCTGGTGGTGACGCCGGCCTGGTTTGCCCTGCTGGCCATCGCCTACCAGTTCGTGCGCCGCCAGGCATCGCGCCAGTCGGCGGAGCGCTCCACCGCCCTTGCGGGCACGGCAGCCGAACCGCGCTGACCCTCTCCCGGCCGCCCCCCTGCGCATGGGGGCGGCCATTGCAGGGTGCCTTTGGCGCCCGCGCTCCCTCTGCGCCCCCATCAGCGACTCCTCCAGCGCCTCCGCTGCCCCTCTTGATGCGCACCAAACTTGTGCACAGCATCTTTGGCCTGTCCAGCAGTTAGATAACGAGTGAACAAAAAAACAACTGTCTTTACGCCAACAAAAAGATGTGGATACAAATCGTTATCATTCGCACCTTGATTTTTAACCAAACCGGAACTTTACAAAGATGGTCAGAATCTCGGTGCTCCGCCCGCTTCCTCTTTGCGCCGCCCTGGCATGCACAGCCATGGCCCATGCCCAGTCAGCCGACAACAAGGCCGACACGTCCCTGTCCACCGTGGTGGTGACCGCCTCGGGCACAGCCGTGGACATCAAGGAAGCGCCGGCCAGCATCAGCGTGATCACCCGCGAGGACATCGAGCGCAAGCCCGTCACCAGCATCGGCGAGCTGCTGTCCACCATTCCCGGCGTGACCGGCGGCCTGTCCGGCACGGGCGCCCAGTCCAAGATCAAGCTGCGCGGCCTGCCCGAGAAGTACACGCTGATCCTGGTGGACGGCAAGCGCCAGGGCAACTCGGCCGGCATCAACTACCGCGACGATCTGGGCTCGCAGGATCTGGACTGGATCTCGCCCGAGATGATCGAGCGCATCGAGGTGGTGCGCGGCCCCATGTCCTCGCTGTACGGCTCGGACGCCATGGGCGGCGTGATCAACATCATCACGCGCAAGATCGGCAAGCGCTGGAGCGGCTCGACGACGCTGAACTACAGCAAGCCCTCCGACGGCGACCGCGGCGACACGCGCCAGCTGGGCTTCAACATCAGCGGTCCGCTGTCCGACAAGTTCGGCCTGCGCCTGGGCGGCAACTACACGGACCGCGCAGCCGACGAGAGCACGGGCGGCTTCCCGGGCACCTACCAATCGACGGCCGGCTCGCGCAAGCAAAACCTCAACGCCCTGCTCAACTGGCAGCTCACACCCGACCAGGTGATCGGCATCGAGGCCGCGCAAGGCATCCAGCGCGCCACGGGATCCGACGCGCGCACGGCGTCGGGCGACCAGGTGGTCTATCCCTGGGGCCTGAGCAAGCTGGAGCAGACCAAGTTCGGCCTCAGCCATGACGGCCGCTGGGGCGACCTGACCTCCAAGCTCAACCTCGTGCACAACAAGTACGAGGACAAGGGCGACACCATCGGCAACAACTCCAAGGAAACCACGCTGGACGGCCGCATCGACAAGCCGTTGAAGCTGTGGGGCCTGGACCAGGCCATGACGCTGGGCATGCAGTGGCGCCGCGAGTCGCTGGACAACCGCGACACCATCGGCCTGGCGCCCATCGACTACGCGGGGCGCCCGGTCTCGGGCTCGGGCCTGAGCGCCACCACCTGGGCACTGTTCGGCGAGGACCAGATCTTCCTGCGAGAGAACCTGGCGCTGACGCTGGGCCTGCGCATGGACCACCACCAGAAATACGGCAACAACTGGAGCCCGCGCGCCTACCTGGTCTACCACCCGGCCTCGGAGTGGACGGTGCGCGGCGGCGTCTCGCGCGGCTTCCGTGCGCCCAACCTGAAGGAAAACTCGGCCAGCGCCGCCACGCAATCCGGGGGCAACGGCTGCCGCAGCCTGGCCGGCATGGGCTGGACCAACACCAGCGTCAACGCCGACGGCACGCGCGGCTGCTACATGGCCGGCAACCCCGACCTGCAGCCCGAGACCAGCACCAACTTCGAGCTGGGCACCAGCTGGGACCGCAATGGCTGGGCGCTGGGTGCCACCTACTTCCACACCAACTTCAAGAACAAGATCGACTACCAGCCGCTGGGCTTCTACAACGGCTTCTGGTGGACCCGCATGGCCAACGCCCAGCGTGCCCGCACGCGCGGCCTGGAAGGCTTCGTGAATGTTCCCCTGGCCAAGGGCCTGACCTGGAACACCAACATCACCAAGATGTTCGAATCCAAGAACCTGAGCACGGGCGCCTCGCTGCTGGCCGTGCCCGAGCTGTCCATCTACTCGTCGCTGCAGTGGCAGATCCGCCAGGGCTGGTCCGCCATGTTCAGCGCCCGCCACGTGGGCAAGGAAGTCGTGACCACGGGCACGGCCACCACCTTCGCCAAGGCCTATACGACCTTTGACGTGTCCATGAACTACAACGTGACCGACACCCTGACCCTGCGCGCCGGCATCATCAACCTCGCCGACAAGGAAACCCGCACCATCGGCGCCAACTACGACAACGGCGGCCGTACCTACTTCGTAGGGATGACGGCGCGGTTCTGATGGCCCGTTACCGGCCCTTGCGCTGACCCAGACAAAGCGCCCGTCGTGACGGGCGCTTTTTTCATCGCCGGGCCGCCCCAAGATGAAAAGCGGCCCCCTTGGGGGGCAGCGGACCTTGCGCAGCAAGGGGAGCGTGGGGGCCATTTCTCATCGCCGGGCCGCCCCAAGATGAGAAGCTCCCCCCTCGGGGGGCAGCGGACCTTGCGCAGCAAGGGGAGCGTGGGGGCCATTTCTCATCGCCGGGCCGCCCCAAGATGAGAAGCTCCCCCCTCGGGGGGCAGCGGACCTTGCGCTGCAAGGGGAGCGTGGGGGCCAGTTTTCATGGCGAGGAAGCTCGGACATCCATCAACCGATTTTCCGAACCACGGTCTGGCCCGGCAGCAAGGCCCGGCCATCCCCACCGCACGGCAGCATGGGGGCAACGGGCTGGCCGGTCTGGCGGTCCAGCAGCAGCGAATGCGCCTCGCCCGGCGCGAACAGATGGCCTTCGCCCCATTGCCGCAAGGCCACGATCACCGGGAACAGCTCAAGGCCCTGGGCCGTGAGCACGTATTCCAGGTAGGCCGAGCCTTCGGCGGCGGGGCGGGTTTCGAGGATGCCGGCCTCCACCAGCCGGCGCAGCCGGTCGGCCAGGATATTGCGGGCCGCGCCCAGGCTGCGCTGGAAATCGCCAAAGCGGCTGATGCCGTCAAAGGCATCGCGAACGATGAGCAGCGACCAGCGGTCGCCGATCACATCCAGGGAGCGGGCCACCGGACAGGGCTGCGGTGTGTCAGGGCGGATGTCTTCTTTCATGCCGTCATTGTGGTTGCATTTAAAAACTGGTTCAACTAGCATCAAACCAGTTTTGTTTTGCAACTGGATTCATCCCATGAACGCCTTCCCTGCCCCGGACACGGTCCGCATGCCGCGCAGCCTGGTGCTGCTGTTCGCCGCTGCCAGCGGCCTGAGCGTGGCCAATGTCTATTACGCCCAGCCGCTGCTGGAGGCGCTGGCGGCCGACTTCGGCATCAGCCATGCAGCCGTGGGCGGCGTGGTCACCGCCACGCAGGCCGGCTGCGCGCTGGCGCTGCTGCTGCTGGTACCGCTGGGCGACCGGCTGGAGCGGCGGCGGCTCATGCTTTTGCAGTTGCTGGGCCTGGTGCTGGCCCTGGCGGCAGTCGGCACCGCGCGTTCGGCCGTTCTGCTGCTGGCGGGCATGCTGGCCGTGGGCCTGCTGGGCACGGCCATGACGCAGGGGCTGATCGCCTATGCGGCCAGCGCCAGCCAGGCGCATGAGCGCGGGCGCGTGGTGGGCGCAGCCCAGGGCGGGGTTTTCATCGGCCTGCTTTTGGCGCGCGTGTTTGCCGGCGCCGTGGGTGACCTGGCTGGCTGGCGTGGCGTCTATGCCTGCTCGGCCCTGCTGATGCTGGCCCTGGCCTGGCCCCTGTGGCGGCAACTTCCCCGGCTGGCGATGCCCTTGCATGCACCCAGCTACACGCAGCTGCTCGCCTCCATGCTCCAGCTGCTGCGCCAGGACCGCATGCTGCGCACACGCGGCATGCTGGCCCTGCTGATGTTTGCCACCTTCAACATCTTCTGGAGCGCCCTGGTCCTGCCGCTGAGCGCACCGCCCTACAGCCTGTCGCTCACGGCCATCGGCGCCTTTGGCCTGGCCGGCGTGGTCGGCGCACTGGCAGCAGCCCGTGCCGGGCACTGGGCCGACCAGGGTTTCGCGCAGCGCACCAGCCTGGGCGCGCTGGTGATCCTGCTGCTGGCCTGGGCGCCGATTGCACTGCTGGAGCAATCGCTGTGGGCGCTGGTCGCCGGCATCGTGCTGCTGGACCTGGGCGGCCAGGCCCTGCATGTGACCAACCAGAGCCTGATCTTTCGCAGCAACCCGCAGGCCCACAGCCGGCTGGTGGGTCTGTACATGCTGTTCTATGCCGTGGGCAGCGGGCTGGGGGCGCTGATTGCCACCAATGCCTACGCGCGGTTTGGCTGGCAAGGGGTCTGCGTTGCGGGGGCGGCGTTCAGCCTGACGGCCCTGGTGTTCTGGGCCATGACACGGGAAACGGCTGCCCAGGCCAGCGTTCCCGCCTAGACCCGGCTCACCAGCTCCGAAGGCACCCGCCCCAGCGCCTTGCGGAACATGGTGGAAAACGCGCTGGGGCTGTCATAGCCCAGGTCCAGCGCCACCTGCGTGACCGAGGCGCCCGCAGACAGCCGCGACACCGCCGCCAGCAGGCAGGCCTGCTGGCGCCAGGCGCCAAAGGCCATGCCTGTGTGCTGCTGGAAAAACCTGCTGAAGGTGCGCAGGCTCTTGTTCAGCGCCTGTGCCCAATCCTGGGGCGTGGCGCGGATGCTGGGCTGGGCCAGGAACTGCTTGCACAGGGCGGCCAGTTTTTCATCGCGGGGAATGGGCGCGAACAGCGGCAGGCTGCGGGCCGAGGCCAGCTCGTGCAGCACCAGCGTGACCAGGGCGCCGTCGCGGCCTGCTTCGTCGTACAGCGCCGGCAGGTCGGCGCAGGACAGCAGCAACTGGTGCAGCAGCGGGGTGACGACCAGGGCCTCGCAATGCACACCCGGGCGGGGCGCGGCAGCCGGTTCGATGTACAGGCTGCGCGTGCTCACGCCCTGCATGCGCACGCTGTGCGGCTTGCCGGCCGGAATCCATACGCCGCTGTAGGGCGGGATGGTCCAGGCGCCGTCGTCGGTGGCCACCTCCATCAGCCCGCTCATGCCATAGAGAAACTGCGCGCGCCGGTGGCTGTGCGTGGGCAGCAAGGTGCCGGGCGTGTAGTCGGTGCCGATGGCCAGCACATCGCGCGCCACGGCGTCCACGGAATGCAGCGGGATGTTGAGCATGGGAAGGTCCGGAAAACAGCCGACAGGCTTTGGCGGGAATTCGAGGATTATTGACCCATCCGCGAAAGCAGGCCAAACCGCGGCATCCTAAGGTTCAGTCCTTGCTCGTTTTTTCCAAAGGACTGTCTGTGTTTCCTCTCCTGCTGCTGGCTTTCGGTGTGCTTGCCGGCGTGACCACCGTGCTCTTCGGCTTTGGCGGCGGCTTCGTGGCCGTTCCGCTGCTCTATGCGCTGCTGACCACCATCCACGGTGCGGACTCCGCCATTGGCCAGGCGGCCATGCACATTGCCGTGGCCACCTCCACCTGCGTGATGATTTTTGGCGCCTCCATGGCCACGCTGCGCCAGCATCGTGCGGGCGCCCTGCCGTGGGAGCAGGTGCGACCGCTGGCCGGCTTCATTGCGGTCGGCGCCGTGGCGGGCGCGGCGGCCGCCACCTGGCTCAACGGCGACTGGGTGCGCTGGGCCTTCATTGCCTACCTTGCGCTGACCATTGCCGACGCGGTGCTGCGCCCGGGCTTCGTGCACGGCACCACCGCCCAATTGCAGCCCATGGGCCGCAGGCCCGCCGCCATTGCAGGCCTGGCGATTGGTGCGATCGCGGCCTTCCTGGGCGTGGGCGGCAGCGTGATGACCGTGCCGCTGATGCGCCGGCGCGGCGCCAGCATGGTGGCCGCCACGGCCATGGCCAGCCCGCTGTCCCTGCCCATGGCCGTGGCGGGCACCGCTGCCTACATGCTGGCATCGCGGGGCGCGGGGCTGGGCCCCTGGCATGTGGGCTATGTGGACCTGCAGGCCTTTGCGCTGCTGACGGCCGGATCGTGGACGGGCATCAGGCTGGCGGCACCGCTGATCGGCCGCATTCCCGATGCCCTGCATGCCAAGGCCTACCTGGCCCTGCTGGGCCTGGTGCTGCTGGTCATGATCGTGGCCTGAGCGCTGCGCTCAACCCTCCTGGAAGATCGCCTCGATCCGGGTCTCGAACACCCGGGCGATGGCGAATGCCAACGGCAGGCTGGGGTCGTAGCGGCCCGTCTCGATCGCGTTCACGGTCTGGCGCGACACGCCCAGCAGGTCCGCCAGCGCAGCCTGGCTCCAGCCGCGCTCGGCGCGCAGTTCACGGATGGTGTTTTTCATCGCCGGGCCGCCCCAAGATGAAAAAGCACCCCCTTGGGGGGCAGCGGACCTTGCGCAGCAAGGGTAGCGTAGGGGTCATTTTTCATCGCCGGGCCGCCCCAAGATGAAAAAGCACCCCCTCGGGGGGCAGCGGACCTTGCGCAGCAAGGGTAGCGTAGGGGTCATTTTTCATCGCCGGGCCGCCCCAAGATGAAAAAGCACCCCCTCGGGGGGCAGCGGACCTTGCGCAGCAAGGGTAGCGTAGGGGTCATTTTTCATCGCCGGGCCGCCCCAAGATGAAAAAGCACCCCCTCGGGGGGCAGCGGACCTTGCGCAGCAAGGGTAGCGTAGGGGTCATTTTTCATCGCCGGGCCGCCCCAAGATGAAAAAGCACCCCCTCGGGGGGCAGCGGACCTTGCGCAGCAAGGGTAGCGTAGGGGTCATTTTTCATCGCCGGGCCGCCCCAAGATGAAAAAGCACCCCCTCGGGGGGCAGCGGACCTTGCGCAGCAAGGGTAGCGTAGGGGTCATTTTTCATCGCCGGGCCGCCCCAAGATGAAAAAGCACCCCCTCGGGGGGCAGCGGACCTTGCGCAGCAAGGGTAGCGTAGGGGTCATTTTTCATGGGAGGGCCACCTTGGCAGGCCGGCTCATCGGCTGCGCAGCCAGTGGGCCACCGAGGCAGCCACCCAGAGTGCACCCATCAAGGGCCACACCATGAACATGCTGAGCTTGGGAAAACCTGCCATTTCCAGGAATCCGTAGGTGAAGGTGAGGCCCGCCGTACCCGCCGCCGCAATCGCCAGTTGCTCCAGCATGGACTTGCGCAGGAATTCGTCGGTATCGCGCACCAGGCGCACGATGGCCCGCACGGCCAGCGCAAACGCCAGCATGGGGCTGAGCAGCAGCGCCGTGCGCAGGGCCCCGGCCTGCATGTCGGCGCTGAGCAAAAGCGCCCCCACAAGCAGCGCCATGTAGAGCAGCAGCGCAAATCCCAGCTCCTTCTGGTAGCGGCGGTTGGTGACCGTTGTTTGATTCATGGAAGTCTCTCGCAATGTGTAAAGGATGCTTGACATTCTGCGCCGCCATCCGCCGACATGTCAAGCAAGCTTTACATCCTCACTGAACGCCCCGCCGTACAATCGCCGCCGTTGGTGCCAGCAGCCCCAGGGGCTGCGGTTAAACGGGAAACATGGGGCGGCCAGATAAAAGCCGCCCGCGTGTACTGCCCCCGCAACAGTGAGTGAAACGCCGCGTGCATGCACCGGCCCCCGCCAAACCCGTGCCACTGGGCGTACAGCCCGGGAAGGCCTTGGCGAGTGCGTCACCAGTCTGGATACCGGCCAACAGGCGGCCGGCCGCGCATGCAGCGCAGCCGGTCTTTTTGGTTTCCGTGCCGGCGGGGTCGCTGGCGCGCAACTGGTCCGCATCCATGCACACCCTCGCCCTCGCGCGCGCCCCTGGCGCCGCTCTTCGCTCGCCCTCGGCGTTCCCCGTACTGCGCACGTTGTCCGCCCTGGCTGCGGCCTCGCTACTGGCCTGCCAGGCCCAAGCACAGGCACAACAGGCGCAGCGCGCACAGACCTCCCTGCTCGATACCGTGGTCGTCACCGCCTCGCGCAGCGAACAGTCCCTGCGCACCGTCACGGCCGACATGACCGTGATCGACGCCGAGACCATTGCCCGCAGCGGCGCCACCGGCGTGGCCGACCTGCTGGCGCAGGTGCCGGGCGTGCAGATCAACCGCAATGGCGGGCCGGGCCAGGTCACATCGGTCTACCTGCGCGGCACCAGCAACCAGCACACTGCCGTGTTCATCGACGGCGTGCGCTACAGCTCGCAGGAGTTGCAGGGCGGCGCGGTCTGGTCCACGCTGCCGCTGGCGCAGATAGAGCGCATCGAAGTGCTGCGCGGCCCGGCCGCCGCCATCTATGGCTCAGACGCCATGGGCGGCGTGATCCAGATCTTCACCAAGCGGGCGGACGGCCAGACCCGCGCCTATGCCGAGGCCGGCATAGGCAACCAGGGCAGCAGCAAGCTGGCCACGGGATTTCAGGGCGGGGCCAACGGCTTCACCTATGGGCTGAACCTGGCTGACGAGCGCAGCGACGGCTTTGACGTCTACCCCGGCAACACCTTCTCGCCCAACCCGGACAAGGATGGCTACAGCAACACCTCGCTGGGCCTGAACGCGGGCTACAAGACAGGCATCCACCAGATCGACGCCAGCCTGCTGCACAGCCGCCTGCGCACCCACTACGACCAGAGCCCGCCGCCGTTCGACGACTACGACGTCGTCAAGAACACCACCGGCAGCCTGCGCTGGCAGGCCGGCTGGAACGCCATTTACAAAAGCGTGGTCCAGATCTCCCATACCGACAGCCAAAGCGACCGCCACACCCAGTCGCCCGAAAGCGCCAAGGGCCGCTCCACCAACTACCTGCTGCAGAACCTGTTCACGCTGGGCCAGCACCGTTTCAACATCGACCTGGAGCGCCGCGAGGACAGGCTGGACACGCAATACGCCTGGACCCAGAACACCGACAGCCGGCGCGTGCAGAACTCCCTGTCGGCCGGCTGGCGCCTGACGGAGGGGCGCCACCAGTTCGACGCCAACCTGCGCCACGACCAGGTGCGCGACCAGCAGAACAAGACCACGGGCGGCCTGGGCTACGGCCTGCAGATCGACGAGCGCTGGCGCTGGGTGGCATCGGCCGGCACGGCCTTCAGAACCCCCACGCTGTACGAGCGCTTCACCGGCCAGGCAGCGGCCGACCTCAAGCCCGAAAGCAGCACCAACGTGGAAACGGGCCTGCACTATGCGGCCGGTGCCAACCGCCTCTCGGCCGTGGTCTACCGCAACAAGTTCAAGAACCTCATCACCTACGACTGGAACAGCGCCCTTCCCTGCAACTGCTACCGCAACTGGCAGAGCGTGGAGATCACCGGCCTGACGCTGGCGGGCAGCACGCGCCTGGGCAGCGCCAATCTGGGCGCCTCGCTGGACTTCATGAACCCCGAGAACCTGGAGACCGGCAAGCTGCTGCCCTACCGCTCCAAGCGCATGCTCAAGCTCAATGCCGACACCCAGGCGGTCGGCTGGACGCTGGGCGGCGAAGCCCAGCTGTACAGCGGCCGCTACGCAGACGAGGCGAATACCTTCAAGCTGGGCGGCTACGGCGTGGTCAACCTCTATGCCCAGCGCCAGCTGACAAGGCAATGGACGCTGCTGGCCCGTGTCAACAACATCGCCGACCGCGACTACGCCCCCACGCGCGGCTATGCCAACGCAGGCCGCACCGTGTTCGTCAGCGTGCGCTGGACACCTCTGCCTTGACCCCATGCCCCTGCTTTTGCCCCTGCTTTCGCGCCTGCCCCGCATCCTGCTGCTGACCGCCGCCCTGGCCTGCGCAGGCGGCGTGGGCAATGCCTTTGCGCAAAAGGCGGCGAATGCGGGAACAGGCGGGGCAACCGCCGCCTACACCGTCACCGACATGCGTGGGCGGCAGGTGCGCCTGGAGCGCGTGCCACAGCGCATCGTCTCGCTGCTGCCTTCGCTGACCGAATCGCTGTGCGCGCTGGAAGCCTGCGAGCGCATCGTGGGCGTGGACGAATTCTCCAACCACCCGGCGCGCGTGGCCGCCCTGCCCAAGCTGGGCCACACCTTTGCCCCGCTGGTGGAGGCCACCGTGCGGCTCAGGCCCGACGTGGTGCTGATGGCGTATTCCGCACCCGTCATCGCACAGCTGGAGCGCTTCGGCGTTCCCGTGCTGGCGCTGGATGCCAACGACATGGCGCAGCTGGAGCAGGTGCTGAACAAGCTCGACCAACTGCTGCAGGTGCAGCGCGCCAGCGCCTTGCTGGCGCGCATGCAGGCCGAGGTGGACCAGCAGGCCAGGGCGCTGGCTGCGCACGCGCCTGCCGGACAGAAGGTGTATTTCGAGGTGGACGCCACGCCTTACGCGGCGGGGCCGGACTCCTTCATCGGCCAGCTGCTGCAGCGCCTGGGCGCGCGCAACGTGCTGCCACCCAATCTGGGGCCCTTTCCGCGCATCACGCCCGAATACGTGCTGCGCCAGCAGCCAGAACTGATCATCCACACGCCGCAGACGCCATCGGCCAGCTTTGCCACCCGCCCCGGCTGGAGCCGCATCCCGGCCGTGCGCTCGGGCCGCATCTGCGCGTTGGACCTGGTCGAGACGGACGTGGTCTCCCGACCCGGCCCGCGCCTGGGCGAGGCCGCGCGGGCGCTGGGCCGCTGCCTGGGGATGCCGGGCGCAGCGCCGCGTTGACTTCCCAGGCCTCCCTGGCCAAATTTGGCCAATTTGGCCAATGGCCCTGCCTACTCCAGCACCACGGCCGTGCCGCTGGCGGACACCATCAACATGCCGTTGCCCTGGCCCAGCACTTCGTAATCCAGGTCCACCCCCACCACGGCATTGGCGCCCAGTTCCTGGGCGCGTTCCTCCAGCTCCTTGAGCGCAATCTCGCGCGCCCGCTGCAGCTCGCGCTCATAGGTGGCCGAGCGCCCGCCCACGATGTCGCGCAGCCCTGCGAACAGATCCTTGAACACATTGGCGCCCAAAATTGCCTCGCCCGCGACCACGCCGCAGTAGCGGGTGATGCGGCGGCCTTCGATCTGGGGGGTGGTGGTGATGATCATTGGAGCTCCTGGGTGTTGGTGATGGGAGTGCCGAGCTTTCGCCACTCGGCCCGACTAGCCGTGAACCGTCAAGAGGTTGTTTGGAGATTTGATCCTGCACACGGAGCGACTTGGTCGATGCTGCGGTCCAGCATGTGCCAGCTGCAATCTACTATCGCTGCCCGCGTCTGCTCAAGCCCCATCACTACCCGCCCTCTGGCCTTTCCGGATTTGATCGCTACCGGCAGCCGGCTCAACCAATGCCCGTTTGGCCCCAGGGACGTGCCGCGCAGGCTGGACAACTGACGCGATGTGGGCAAGGGTTTCATGGAAAGTACACGAATGCACTCATCGAGCTGGACTGCAGAGGAAAAGCGCAGTACATGCGCCCCGAACGCCACACAGAGAACGGCAAAGCCCTTGTGGGGAATGCGGGCAGGTGCCGAAGGCAGGTAACGGCTGGCGCGGCACCAGAGCCCGACCTCTTGCTCGGCATGCACCCAGTAGGCCATGGGTTCGGCACGCCAGTCCTCGACGAATTCGATCCAATGGCGGGGCGCTGGCACAGGCCATCTCCTTCAGAATTGTTCAAGAGGCGGATTGTGTCGCAAAGTACGGTGCCATTTGCCTTGATGCCCACCATCACGCCGGGCCGTAAATGGCCCGAGTGTTTTCATTCATAGCTCCGCGGCACACAGTCGCCAGTATTCATGGCAGGAACAACCCATGGTCACCGACGAGTCAAAAATCCTGGCCCAAGCCTTGTACGACATCCGGCTTCTCCTGAGCGGGTATCTGGGAAGCAACGTGGACGCAGATCCGAGCGTACGGATCGCTGCACACCTGGCCTATGCCCTGCACAACGATGCATTGGCCGTGTTGGAGGGCAATGGCTTCAAAGCCGAGGAAGCGCTGAAGCGTGTGGCGGCCCTGGACGGCCTTTTGGGAGGTGAGGTAGGCACGGAATTCGTGCGCAGCGTGAAATCCCGGTAGACCGGCTGCCTGCACAATGCATTCGGGCCACAGCCCTTCGCGGGCCACGGCTCTTCGTTGTGGCACATGGATTCTGACCAAAGCAGCCATAGCCGCACCGCTTTCCCACGCTCTTGCCGCGGCAGTGTCCAAACCACGCTTCGGGCCGCCGACATCCTGGCGCCCCACGGCAGGGCCGGGAGCCACAAGCCGTGCCATCACCCCCTCGTACCACGGCTCGCACGATCCGGCCAGCAAGCGCGGCCCACCCGATCGGCCCCATAATCTGGCTTCAAAATTTCACGACACCAATGACACAGCCCCTCAAAGAACTCCTTGCGGCCAAGGCCGCGCTGGACATGGAAATTGCCAAGGCCCGCACCTCGGCGGCCGACGCAGCCCTGTCCAAGGTCCAGAAGCTGGTGACCGATTTCGGGTTCACCATGCAGCAAGTGTTCCCCTACATCCCTGCAAAAACCAGCGCGCCGGCGAAGTATCGCGACGCGGCCACAGGCGCGACGTGGACAGGTCGGGGCAAGCCTCCGAACTGGATCAAGGACCAGGATCGCGAAGACTTCCTCATCGAATGCAAGCCCGAAGCGGCCCAAGGCCCGTTTCTCGCCGAAATGGCGGCAGCGGCAGCTCGCAACTGAAGGCCGGACCCGGACCATCACCTTCTTGCGTTGGCACCGCCCACAACGGCAGACAGGTGCTGTCAAGAACAAGCCCGCTGATCACTCAGCGGGCTTTTTTCAGGCTTGGCGCCAGCGAGGCGGCCACCCCGTCCATCTCTCCAAGATGCCCGTCCCGGCCATGCACGAGGGCCTGCCGGGCCTTCGCATTGCCGCAGATCAAGGCCGCGGGCAAGACACCGTGGCCACAAGAAGCGGAAAGTGACTAGACTTCCCGCCCATGCCGGTGCCGCAAAACAGCGCGCGTCTCGATCTGGCATGGTTGTTTCTGGCGACGCACGGCTGACCACGGCCGGGCAGCATCAGCAAGGTGCCTTTCCCTCACCACGGTTCCCATGGTTGCATCCATTCTTGTCGGCATGCTGTGCGCACACCTGCTGTGCTTTTCGGTCATGTTCCTGCTCATCAGCCAGCGCCTGCACGGCAACAGGATGGGGATGGATTTCTTCGCCGTGGGCAATCTGCTGCTGGGCTCGGCCTATGTGCTGCAGCTGATCGAGGGCAGCCCCGACTGGAGCGTGATGAGCGTGACCAACCACACGCTCACGTTGGCGGCGCCCATTGCCTACTGGCTGGGCGCCATGCGCTTTTTTGGGCAACAGGTTCCGCTGTGGCGCCCGCTGCTGGCGTTTTCCGTGGCCTATTGCCTGACCCAGTGCCTGGTGCAGTGGAGCGCCGGCCCCGCGGGACGCTACGCCTTGCTGGCGGCGATGGCGGCCGTGCTGTTCCTCGTCATGGCCTTGACCGCTCTGTATGGCGTGCGAACGTTCGCCAAGGACCTGTATGGGGAGATGATCTTCTTCGCGATTCTGATCGGTGGCATCTGCGTGCTGAACGCGATGAAGTTCCTGAAGATCGTCGACGGCGGCATGGAGGCCCTGCAGCTGGACAGCCGCTTCCATACCTTTTTCTACGTCTACATGTGCACCCTGGCCACGGTGCTGCCGCCCTCCATTGTCTGGCTTGTGCTGCGGCGCCTGACCGATGCCCTGCGCCATACGGCAGCGCGCGACCCCATGACGCATCTGCTCAATCGCCGGGGGCTTTCTGAAGCATTGCAGCTGTACTTCAACAACCGCAGTGCCAGGCCGGCCTGCCTGTTGCTGATGGACGTCGATCACTTCAAGCTGATCAACGATACGCACGGCCACCAGGCAGGGGACGAGGTGATCTGCCGCGTGGCAGACCTGCTGCGCACCACGGCGCGGCGTGGTGACTTGACAGGCCGCATTGGCGGCGAGGAGTTCGTGGCCGTTTGCCTGGAAACGGACGGCGATGGCGTCATGCAGCTGGCAGAGCGCCTGCGTGCAGGCATTGAAAGCCAGGCGATCAGGATTGCAGGCGCCGGTCCCGTGCTGCGCTGCACGGTCACCATCGGGATTTCTCCGCCTTTCCACGGCACGCATGGCCTGGAGGACGCGCTTCGCCAGGCCGATGCAGCGCTTTACCGAGGCAAGGCCGCCGGGCGCAATCGGGTTGAATGGGCCGTTGAACCGGGCAGCCCTGCACCGTCGGACTCCGGCGCCGCAGACTGTCTGCAGACATTGCCGGCGGCACAGCCCATGCATTGAAGGCACAAGGCACAGCGCACAAGGAACAGGCAGGCGCCCTCTTGGCGCCTGCCTTTTTTGCCTGATCAGCCGCTCAGGCGTGGCTGACCGGGCAGCTGCCTGCCTTGCCCATGATGCTGTCCGCAGGCGCCTGCACGCGGTCGTTCAGGCCGTAGTCGCGCAGCACCTGGGTGACGCGCACGCGGTAGTCCTTGAAGATCTTGTCGCGGCCCGCGCGCTGGGCGCTGAGGTGGGCTTCCACATTGCGCCACTGGACGACGGCCTCCTCGTCCCGCCAGGTGGTGACGGACATGACTTTTTCGGGGTTCAGCGTGCTCTGGAAGCACTCCACCGAGATGAACCCCTCCATGGGCTTGAGCATGGGGGTGAGCTTGTTGACCAGGTCCACATAGGTCTGGTTCTGGCCGGGCAAGGCCTGCAGTTCGAACAACACGACAACCATCTTCGACTCTCCTTTTTTCGGGAACAGAGGTTCCGGCGCCGCGCAGCGGCGGCTCCGGCGTGGGGGAAATGGGTGAATGGGCGGCGCCGCAGGTTCAGCGGCTGCGCTCCAGGTTGGTCAGCCAGGCGGCCAGCACATCGCGCGCGGCCAGGGCCAGCAGGCCGCCGTATTTCTGGGCATCGGCGCGCAGGGTGCGCGGGTCCACCTGGGCGACGCCAAGTTCGCAGGCATGGCCGACCAGCCAGCGCTCCAGCCGGGCTGCGTCGGCCTCCAGATGGAATTGCAGGCCCAGCACCTGCGTGCCCACAGCAAAGGCCTGGTTGGCGCCGATGGCGGTGCCAGCCAGGTGCACGGCGCCTTCGGGGATATCGAACTGGTCGCCATGCCAATGGAGCACGGGCACGCCATCCAGCCTGGCCAGGGGCGAGGCCAGGCCCGAGTCGGTGAGCGCCAGGGGCGAAAAGCCGATTTCCTTGACGCCCAGCGGATAGACCCTGGCGCCCAGCGCGCGCGCAATGAGCTGGGCGCCCAGGCAGATGCCCAGCAGCGGCTTGCCGCTGTCCAGCCAGCGGCGCACGGCCGCCAGTTCCTGGGCGACGAAGGGATAAAGCGCCTCGTCATGGGCACCTATGGGGCCGCCCAGCACGACCAGCAGGTCGGCACGGCCCAGGTCCAGGGTGTCAAGCTCGCCGATGCTGGGATCGACGTACTGCACTTCATAGCCGCGGCTGGCGAACTCGGCATGCAGGGTGCCCAGGTCTTCGAAGTGGATGTGGCGCAACGCGATGGCTTTTTTCATGGGAGGAACTCGGGTGGATGCAGGAAGGTGGCTTGGAACGTGCGGAGCCCGTCAGGCGCCGGGCTTGAGATCGACGTGGATATGGCCTGCCGAGGGGAAAGTGCAGCAGGCCAAGGCATAGCCGGCTTCCTTTTCCCTGTCGCTGAGGCAGAAGTCCGCCTCCAGCCGTGAACTGCCTCCCGTGATGCGGATGCGGCAGCTGCCGCAGATGCCGGCCCGGCACTGGCTGCGGATGGCAATGCCCACGCCCTCCAGGATTTCCAGCAGGCTTTTGCCGGACGCGGCTTCGACAATCTGCCCGCTGTGCGCGATCTGCAACTGGCATGCCTGCGCGGCGTCGCCTGCCGGGGCCGTGGATGCGACGGGCGGCGTGAAGGCCTCGATGTGCTGTATGGCACCGGGAAAGCAGGCCCGCGCATGCTCGCGAAAGGTCTGCGCAAAGGCGTGGCCGCCGCAGATGACAACCGCCTGGGGCTGGCCCAGCGCCAGCAGGGACTGCGGCGAGGGGCGGCCCGGTACGAAAGGGCCGTGGGCGGCGATGTCTTCGCGCGTGATGTGTATGCGCAGGTCGAACCAGGGCGCATGGGCGGCCAGGTGCTGCAGTTCCTGCAGGAACGGAATGTCGGCCACGCGCGCAAAGCACAGCAGCAGCGTGGTGCGGGGCACGCGCCGGCCCCGCTGGCGCAGCCGGTCCAGTTCGCGCAGCAGCGCCAGCGGCAGGGTCAGGCCGATGCCACCGGCCAGCATGACCAGGGAGTCCAGGCCCAGCACCAGGTCGGCCGTGATGTCGCCGGCCACATGGCCGAGCGGCAGCGTGGAACCTGCGCGCAGCACTGCATGCATGTGGTCTGAAACGCTGCCCCGGCCCGAGCTTTTGACGGCAATGTCGAACTGGCCGGCGCCGTCGTGCTCGCTGCAGGGCTCGTAGCGGGTGATGGAGTACAGCCGCTGCTGCACGGCGCCGCTGGCGTCGGCATGCTCGATGGATACATGCCGCCCCGGCCGCAGTCCGCCGAGGAACTGCGGCGAAGCGCCCTGCACGCGCAGGGTGTAGACCATGACGCCGCCCGCCTCTGCCCGCGCCGCGGCGCAGTACGCCACCGTGCCGCCTGCCTGGAGGGCGGCGCTCATGCCTGCATCTCCTCGAGGACCGAGGACACCAGCGCCACGCTGCCGCCAAGGTTGCGGCCCGCCAGGCCGATGCGGTCGATCAGGCTTTGCACCGAGTCGGTGTAGACGCCGATCTCGTTGCTGTCGCCCACGTCGTGCAGGATGTCGCGCGCATGCGGCATGCCGACCATGGTGAAGACGGTGGACCAGGCGCCCAGTTCGTTGTTGGCGAACATCTGCACGGTCTTGAGGATGATGGAGCGCAGGTAGCTGCGCTCGCGGTTGCTCAGGCCCTGGACGATGTCGGTGGCCACCGAGCTGAAGACGCTGGAGTGGCTCCATTCGTCCACTGCGTGGGTGCGGGTGACTTCATGGCAGATGGGCTGGATGCTGCGGTCCTCGGCCATGGTCTTGAGGTAGTCGGTGATCAGGGTCTCGCTGGCGCAGGCAATGGCGAAGCGCGCCAGGCGGCGCTCCCATTCGGCGCCGCACTGCGCCAGCACACCATCGCGCCAGCCGACGAGGTTGAAGTCGGAGAAGTCCAGGGGCTGCAGGCCGCGCATCTCGTAGATGTAGTTGCAGGCCATGACGGACATGCGGGTGTGCAAGGCCTCGTCCAGCAGGGCCTGGGACATGACGTCCTGCAGCAGCGCGCGGTTGGCGCCGGGCGGCGGGGTCTTGATGATGTCCTCGCAGGCCGGCGTGACCACGTTGCACTCGATGTAGATGGTCTTGAGGTTGTAGATGCCCCAGGCATAGGACAGGCATTGGTCCCTGAGGTGCTGCGGCGCCTCTGTCCATGCCTGGTGCTCGCGAAAAGGCAGCAGCGAGGCGGTGAAGTCCTGCCGGGCGGGGTCGAACGCCAGGCCGCAGTAATCAGGCAGGTCCTGGTTCACGGCCGCTCTTGACTTCCAGAGCAGGGACAGCTTCTTGAGTGCATCGCGCACGGGGTCATCCGTCCGAGAGATATCGAGATTCATTTTTCAACTCCGCGTGATTGAACTTGATTGATATGAGTCAAATCGCCCATTCCCTCCCTCCGCCTTCTCCATCTGCCGCAATCGCCAATTTCCAACTACCAATTGGCAATCGCTCCGCAAACGGCAGACACGTTGTCATGGATTTTCTTGATCCGTCATTATTTCGCCTTGAATGAATCATCCCGACTGAAGATTCCGGATGATTCCCTGCGATATTGAACCTCATGACTTCAACGTCTGGCGGCGAATTCTATGGAGGCATCATGGATTCAAACAGACCTATTTCCATGAATGAACCAGACCGCTTTTTTTCATGAATTACATTGGCATGCCACCTTGATTGGTCTGCCCGACTCCCAAAACATGGTCGGAATCAAGCCCGTCTCGCTCTATAGACTGCCGATAGCCGTTGCGCTGCCGTTTTCAAATCCCGAAAAACACGGGCAGCGCCAATTTTCCTGCTTTCAGCCCTCAAGACAGCCAATGCGACATGGACGATTTATCGCTCCCCAAAATCAATTCACTGGATCTTCAACAGGCAGACAGCGAGGCCTGGGATGCCATCGCGGCCGAGCGGATTCGCCAGTCGCGCTCGATTGAATTGATTGCCTCGGAAAATTTCGTGAGCCGCGCGGTGATGGAGGCGCAGGGCTCGGTGCTGACCAACAAATACGCCGAGGGCTATCCGGGCGTGCGCTACTACGGCGGCTGCGCCAATGCCGATGCCGTGGAAAACCTGGCCATTGCGCGTGCCAAGGCGCTGTTCGGCTGCGCGCACGCCAACGTGCAGCCGCACTCGGGCAGCCAGGCCAACCAGGGCGTGTACCTGGCGTTCCTGGAGCCCGGCGACAAGATCATGGGGCTGGACCTGCGCTCGGGCGGGCACCTGACGCACGGCTCCCGCGTGAGCGTGTCGGGCAAGTGGTTCCAGTCCATCAGCTACGAGGTGGACGCCCACTCCCAGCGCATCGACATGGACCAGGTGCGGCGCATTGCGCTGAAGGAGCGGCCCAGGCTCATCATTGCGGGGGGCTCGGCCTATTCGCGGCAGATGGACTGGGCCGAGTTCCGGCGCATTGCCGACCAGGTGGGCGCCATCTTCATGGCCGACATCGCGCACGTGGCGGGGCTGGTGGCCGCAGGCGTGTTCCCCTCGCCCGTGGAGCATGCCCATGTGACCACGACCACCACCCACAAGACGCTGCGCGGGCCGCGCGGCGGCATGATTCTCTCGGCCGACGCCGAGATCGCCAGGCGCATAGACGCCGCCGTGTTTCCGGGCCTGCAGTCCGGGCCGCTGATGCATGTGGTGGCGGCCAAGGCGGTGGCGCTGGGCGAGGCGCTCAAGCCCGCCTTTCGCACCTATGCGCGGGCCGTGGTGGACAACGCCCGCGTGCTGTGCGACCGGCTGTCGCAGGGCGGGCTGTCCGTGGTGTCCGCAGGCACGGACTGCCATCTGGGCGTGATCGACCTGCGCCCCTGGGAGCTGACGGGCAAGGCCGCGGAAACGGCGCTGGAGCAGATCGGCATCACGGTCAACAAGAACGCCGTGCCCGGCGATGGCGCGCGGCCGCTGGTGACCTCGGGCATCCGCGTGGGCAGCGCAGCCTGCACCACGCGCGGCATGGGGGCCGACGAGTTCCGCGAGATCGGCGACATGATTCTTGCCACGCTGGGCGGCATACGCAGCGGCACCATGAACGCGCGCACGCTCAAGTCCATCCACGAAGGCGTGTCCGACCTGACCGGGCGCTTTCCCCTGCCCTACTGAGGCATGCGGCGTCCAGCTTCTCCCAACCTGTCAGGTTTTTCGCAGCGCGTTGGCCAGGCGCAGCACGGCGGCCTCGATCTCGTAGGCCGTGAGCGAGGCATAGCCCAGCAGCCAGCCCGACTGCCGCTGCTCGCCCGCGTACAGGCGGCTGAGCCCCTGCAGCAGCACGCCGGCAGCGGCAGCGCGGCGGATGGTGTCCTCCTCGGACCAGCCGGGCTCCAGCAGGCAGGGCACCTGCATGCCGCCCTGGGGCCGTGGCGCGGTGACGATGCCGGCCAGGTGCCTGCCTATGGATTCGAGGATGACCTCGCGCCGCCCAGCGTACAGCTTGCGCATGGCCCGCACGTGGGAGTTGTAGTGGCCGTCTTCCATGAAGCGCGCCAGCGTCAGCTGCTGGATCTGGGGCGTGTGCCCGTCCATGATGCTGCGCGCCTGGACAAAGGCGCGCACCAGTTCCTGCGGCAAGGCCATGTAGCCCATGCGCAGGCCCGGGTACAGGGTCTTGCCGAAGGTGCCGATGTAGATGGTGCGCGCATGCTTGTCCAGGCCTTGCACGCAGGCGGTGGGCATGCCGTCGTAGTGGAATTCGCTGTCGTAGTCGTCCTCGATGATCCAGCGCCCGCTTTCGGCTGCCCAGCGGATCAGGTCCAGCCGCCGCTCCAGCTGCATGGTGACGCCCGTGGGGTACTGGTGCGATGGCGTGACATAGACACAGGTGGCGCCGCTGCGGTCGGCGTGCAGCAGGTCGGTGCGAATGCCTTGCGCGTCCACGTCGATGGGCAGGACCTTGGCCTCCGCCGACTCGAAGGCCTTGCGGGCACCAAAGTAGCCCGGGTTCTCCAGAAGTATGGGTCGGCCCGCATCCACCAGCAGCTGTGCGCACAGGAACAGCGCCTGCCGCGTGCTGCTGAGCACAACGATCTGCCCGGCGTCCACCTTGGCGCCGCGCTCCAGGTTGAGGTAGGTGGCAATGGCCTTGCGCAGCGGCTCGGCGCCCTGCGGGTCGCCGTGCAGCAGGACGCTGGCACGGTAGTCCTTGAGCGCCTGGCGCTGCAGCCGCTCCCAGACATCGGTGGGAAAGGTACGCGTCTCGGGCAGGCCGGTGGCAAAGGCCCGGATGGTCTGCTGGTCGGTGATGCCGCCGCCATCGACGATGGCCTGGCCGCGCCGGCTCAGGCCCGCGCCGGCCCTGGTGGCGCCGGCTGCGCCGACCGCAAAGGTGCTGCGCTCTTGCTCGGGCGACCGGCCGCGCCGCGCCGCCCGGCCTCGCAGCTCGGTGCCGATGGTCTCGGAGACATAGCTGCCCGAACCCTGGCGCCGCACGATGAAGCCGTCGCGGTGCAGCTGGGTGTAGGCGTTCTCCACCGTGTCGCGGGCAATGCCCAGCGAGTCGGCCAGCGAGCGCGTGGCCGGCAGCTTCAGGCCAGGCAGCAGCGCGCCGTCCAGGATGAGCGCACGCATGGCGCGCTGCACCCGCTGGTGCAGATCCAGCTGGCGCAGGTCGGCATCTCCCATGCGGATCTTCAGGGTCTCAAGCTCGAAGGTCTTGCTCATGCGGTCTGCTGCCTTTCATCTCAATGCACCTCTTTGGCAGGCCATTGTACTGACGCAACTGCTGTGGACCCATTGCAAAGTGGTCTGAAACAAGAAGATGAAGTGTACGGATCATTCAGTCCACTTCAGCGCTCAAATACCTCTTTCCCCAGACAGCCAGGAATCCAACCCCCAAGGAAAACGAGAAGACCATGCCTTCATCAGACACACACTCACCCCTTCGCTTCAGCGACCTCGTCCACCCCGTGGTGGCCGGACTGATCTCGGTCATCGTCAACTACGGCGGCACCTTCATCCTGGTGTTCCAGGCAGCCAAGGTGGCCGGCCTGAGCCCGGAACTCACGGCTTCGTGGGTGTGGTCGATTTCGATTGGCGTGGGCGTCACGGGCCTGGTGCTCAGCTGGCTCTCGCGCGAGCCCATCATCACGGCCTGGTCCACGCCGGCCGCCGCCTTCCTGGTGACGGCGCTGGCCACCACGCCGTATGCCGAGGCCGTGGGCGCCTATGTGGTGTCGGCCGCGGCCTTCGTGCTGCTGGGACTGTCGGGCTGGTTCGAGCGCGTGATCCGGCTGATTCCACCGGGCGTGGCCTCGGGCCTGCTGGCGGGCATCCTGCTGCAGTTCGGCATCAAGGCCTTTGGCGGCATGAGCGTGGACCCGCTGCTGGCCGGCCTGCTGATCGTGGCCTATGTGCTGCTCAAGCGGCTGACGGCACGCTATGCGGTGGTCGGCATCCTGGCGCTGGGCCTGGCGTTCCTGCTGGCGCAGGACCGTGTGGACCTGTCCGGGCTGCAGCTGCGCTTTGCCGCGCCCGTGTTCACGCGGCCGGAATTCACGCTCAACGCCCTGCTGAGCGTGGCTCTGCCGCTGTTCCTGATCACGCTGACCGGCCAGTACATGCCCGGCATGCTGGTGCTGCGCAACGACGGCTTCAAGACCAGCGCCAACCCCATCGTCACGCTGACGGGCCTGGGCTCGCTGCTGATGGCGCCGTTCGGCTCGCACGCCTTCAACATCGCCGCCATCACGGCCGCCATCTGCACGGGCAAGGAGGCGCATGAAGAGCCGTCCAGGCGCTGGATCGCGGGCATCGCTGCGGGCGTGTTCTACATCCTGGTGGGCGTGTTCGGCGTCACGCTGGCGGCCGTGTTCATGGCGTTTCCCGCCACCTTCATCACCACGCTGGCGGGCCTGGCGCTGCTGGGCACCATCGGCGGCAGCCTGGCCAATGCGCTGGCCGACGCCAAAACCCGCGAGGCCTCGCTGATCACCTTCCTGGCCGCCGCAGCCAACATTTCCATGCTGGGCATAGGCGGCGCCTTCTGGGGCCTGGTCATCGGCCTGGTGGCCCATGCCGTGCTCAACGGCCAGTGGCCGCGCCGGGCCGCCCGCAGCGAGGCGGGCACCGGCAATGTGCCCGCCGCCGATGCCGCCATCAAAAGGAGCTGAAACCATGCTTGCGACACAAGACACCACCGGCGGCACCGCCCAAGCCGCCGACACCCTGACCCGCCACGACCAGCACGGCCGCTACCCCCAGGCCGAGACGGTGGACGATTTCCGGCACAACCTGGCCACCGTGCAGGCGCGCATGGCCGCGGCGTGCCGCCGCGCGGGGCGCGAGCCGGCCAGCGTGCGCCTGCTGCCCGTGAGCAAGACCAAGCCCGAGTCCAGCCTGCGCCTGGCCCATGCGGCGGGCTGCAGCATGCTGGGCGAGAACAAGGTCCAGGAAGCCTTCGGCAAATGGGAGGCCATGCAGGACCTGGCCGATCTGCAGTGGTCCGTCATCGGCCACCTGCAGACCAACAAGGCCAGGCTGGTGGCGCGCTTTGCCAGCGAGTTCCAGGCGCTGGACAACCTGCGCGTGGCCGAGGCGCTGGACCGCCGCCTGCAGGCCGAAGGCCGGGCGCTGGACGTGTTCGTGCAGGTCAACACCTCGGGCGAGGCCAGCAAGTACGGCCTGCCGCCCGACGAGGTGCAGGGATTTGTCCAGGCCCTGCCCGCCTTCAGTGCGCTGCGCGTGCGCGGCCTGATGACGCTGGCCCTGTTCTCCAGCGAGGCCGAGCGCGTGCGCCAATGCTTCGTGCTGCTGCGCCGCCTGCGCGACCAGCTGCGCCAGGGCGCGCCGGCGGGCATCTCGCTGGATGAACTGTCCATGGGCATGTCCGGCGATTTCGAGATCGCCATCGAGGAAGGCGCCACCGTGGTACGCGTGGGCCAGGCCATCTTCGGCGCCCGCGCCCAGCCGGACAGCTTCTACTGGCCCGCCGGCGGCCCCGATCCCGCGGCCCAGGCACTGCCCTGAACGCGCCCCCTCGCCACCCTTTTCGATTCCACCCTGACCCCGCTTGAGGACCTTGACATGCAAAAAGCCATGCAACCCCTTGATTCCCGCCTGATGAAGGCCTATGCCCGCCAGCCCGTCTCCTTCGTTCGTGGTCGTGGAGCCCGGCTGTGGGACGAGCACGGCACCGAATACCTGGACGCCATTGCCGGCGTGGCCGTGACCGGCCTGGGCCACGCCCATCCGGAGATCGCTGCCGTGATCGCCGAGCAGGCCGGCCTGCTGCTGCACACCTCCAACGTGTTCCGCATCGACTGGCAGGAACGCCTGGGCCAGCGCCTGTGCGCCCTGGCCGGCATGGAGACGGCCTTCTTCTGCAACTCCGGCGCCGAGGCCAACGAGGCCGCGCTCAAGCTGGCGCGCCTGCATGGCCACCGCAGGCAGGTGGCGCGGCCGCAGATCCTGGTGATGGACAACGGCTTTCACGGCCGCACGCTGGCCACGCTGTCGGCCACGGGCAACCCGGCCAAGCAGCGCGGCTTCGAGCCGCTGATGCCGGGCTTCGTGCGCGTGCCCTATGACGACATCGGGGCCGTGCACCACGCCGCCGCCCAGCATGGCGACATCGTGGCCGTGCTGATCGAGCCCGTGCAGGGCGAAGGCGGCATCCGCCTGGCCAGCCCCGACTACCTGCGCCAGCTGCGCAGCCTGTGCGACCAGCACGGCTGGCTGCTGATGCTGGACGAGATCCAGACCGGCCTGGGACGCACCGGAGCCTGGTTCGGCCACCAGCATGCGGACATCGCCCCCGATGTGATGACCCTGGCCAAGGCCCTGGGCAACGGCATTCCGATCGGCGCCTGCCTGGCGCGCGGGCCTGCGGCCGACCTGATCTCGCCCGGCCAGCATGGATCGACCTTTGGCGGCAACCCGCTGGCCTGCCGCGTGGGCTGCACCGTGCTGGACATCATGGAACGCGAGGACATCCCCGGCCGAGCCAGGCGCCTGGGCCGACGCCTGCTCAACGGCCTGCAACAGGCCCTGCACGGCCACCCCGACGTGCTGGCCGTGCGCGGCCAGGGCCTGATGGTGGGCATCGAGCTGAACCGCAACTGCCAGGAGCTGGTGGGCCGCGCGCTGGCCCGGCAGCGCCTGCTGATCACGGTGACGCGCGAATCCACCATCCGCCTGCTGCCGCCGCTGATATGCGACGAGAGCCAGATCGACGACATCGTCGCCCGCGTGGCCTGCCTGCTGAAACCGGCCAGCGCGGCGCAACCAGGCGCGCCCGCCGCAGGCCAGCTGGCGGCTGCATGACCATCGCTCCCCCACAGCCCTTGCCCCGACACAGGAACCATTCACCCATGTACGACGCATCCCTGACCCTGGCCGACTTCGACCCGCAGCTGGCCAAGGCCATCCAGAGCGAGAAACGCCGCCAGGAAGACCATGTGGAGCTCATCGCCTCCGAAAACTACGCCAGCCCCCTGGTGATGGCGGTGCAGAACTCGGTCTTCACCAACAAGTACGCCGAGGGCTACCCCGGCAAGCGCTACTACAGCGGCTGCGAGAACGTGGACGTGGCCGAGCGCCTGGCCGTGGAACGCGCCATGGCGCTGTTCGACTGCGACTACGCCAACGTGCAGCCCCATGCCGGCGCCCAGGCCAATGCCGCCGTGTTCCTGGCGCTGGCCCAGCCCGGAGACACCGTCATGGGCATGAACCTGGCCCAGGGCGGCCACCTGACGCATGGCAACCCGTCCAATTTCTCGGGCCGCCACTACCGCATCGTTCCCTACGGGCTGGACCCCGCCACGGGCCTGATCGACTACGACGAGATGGAGCGCATCGCCCTGGAGCACCGGCCCCGCATGCTCATCGGCGGCTTCTCCGCCTACTCGCGCCACAAGGACTGGGCCCGCATGCGCGCCATTGCCGACAAGGTGGGCGCAGTGTTCTGGGTGGACATGGCCCATGTGGCGGGCCTGGTCGCGGCGGGCGAGTACCCCAGCCCCTTGCCCCATGCGCATGTGGTCACCAGCACCACGCACAAGACGCTGCGCGGCCCGCGCGGCGGCCTGATCCTGTCCAAGGGACAGGACGAAACCTTCAACCGCCGCCTGAGCTCGGCCGTGTTCCCCGGCGTGCAGGGCGGGCCGCTCATGCATGTGATCGCCGCCAAGGCCGTCGCCTTCAAGGAGGCGCTGCAGCCCGGGTTCAAGGCCTACCAGCGCCAGGTGCTGGCCAACGCCCGCGCCATGGCCGCCGTGATACAGCAGCGCGGCTACCGCATCGTCTCGGGAGGCACGGACAACCACCTGATGCTGATCGACCTGTCCGACCGCAGCTACACCGGCAAGGATGCCGACGCCGCGCTCAGCGAGGCGCACATCACCACCAACAAGAACACCGTGCCCAACGACCCTCGCTCGCCCTTCGTGACCTCGGGCCTGCGCATAGGCACGCCCGCCGTCACCACGCGCGGCTTCGGCCAGGCGCAGTGCGAACAGCTGGCCGGCTGGCTCTGCGATGTGCTGGATGCGCTGGACGCGCAGGAAGGCGCCCGCTTTGCCAAGGTGGCGGCGCGGGTCAGGGAGCAGGTGACGGAGCTGTGCCGGCGGTATCCGGTGTACGGATGAACCACGGACATGAATCACTCTCGGCACAGACAACAGCGCAGGGACTCCAAGCTACGTCCAGGCAAGAGGTAGAACCGCGGCAAGGACAGCAACTACCGGGAAAGGCGGTTTTTGATGTTGTCCACGCCTGCTTTACCCAGCGCAAGTGATCGTCTTGCCGCCTCCTTCAACTGCGCGGGTTCTGGCAAAACCTGGCTGGCCAACGTACCCACTCGCAGGGCAGATTGCCGGACCTGGCTCATTGTCGAGTCGGCAGCATCGCGCAATTCCTCCATGCTGGGCAAATTCCTGCCGGCCTCCCTCAGCGTACCGCCGACGCCGTCGGCCATTTGTGCAGCCCGGAGGCGCGCCTGGGCCCACGCTTTGGACATACCCCCCTCCGGAACTTGCGAAAGCGTGGCAATGCAGGCATCCAGCATCGTGTGCTCAGACTCTGAAAGTGGTTTGCCTGTCTCTAGCAGAGACCTCAGAAAGTCACCCAGATCGGCAGCTATCGCCAAATGATTGCAGTCCGGGTTGGCGTGGAGAAAGGCGGCAAGCTCTTGGGCAACGTCCTGTGGCTGACCCTGTCCAAGTTGGCTTTCCAGCAGCGGGACGGCCTGACCGACGAAATTCGGATCAAACCCCCACTCTCCCACCAAATGCTCCACCAGCATGCTGCGCTGTTCCTGGTCGATTTTTCCGTCGACAGCGGCAATTCGCAGGGCAAGCGGTGCAATCAGGTCGAACAACGACAAGGCAAGCACATCGAGAGGCGTATTCAGGAATTTGGGGATCTCAATGACCCGAGATCCACGGCTGTTGGCAAACATGCGATAGAGCCCATAGCAAGCTCCTCCCGAGGCCAATGCAGCAAAAGCGACCCATCCCAGCGGTGTGGCAGCGGTTCCAATGCCGATTGCGCCCAATAGGCCTGATGGCGCAAAGAATGTTGAAGCCACCAGACTCGACTTGGCGACTGCCGCGCCAGTTCCAGCAGCCCCCAGAACATCCCACAACTCACGACCCCGGTTGACCATCCGCAAAGAACGATAGGCGTTCTCTCCAATCGCCAACTTTGCCTTGAATCGCAGCGGCTCGGCAACGACCTGCTCCACGCCGCCCAGAGTGAACTTTTCGCTGGAAATTTCGTGGATCTGATTCATGCCAGCGCCGCTTTGAATTGCGCAACAAACAGGCGAATCCTGTGTTGCAGATCTGGAGAGTCCATCTCTTTCTTGGCTCCGTAGGCAATGCCCAATGCAATCGCCAGCGGGCTCAACACCGCTCCAAGCAATGTTCCTATCAGCGGTACTGCGCTCAACAATGCACCGACCACCAAGGCAACCGCTGTGGCGAATGCCAAGGTGGGGAACTGGTCCAGCGTCAGAAAAATGAGATCGAGAATCTTCCGCCCGATGCGCACCAGCCGGCGTCCGACCTGCGATGACAAGCGCAGCAGATTGGCCAGGATGGCCTTCGCATCAGCGGAAACGTTCAAACCCTCGATTTTTTGAAGCAAGGCGCGTTCAGTGCGATTGGTGTTCTGAAAGAACTTCGCCTCATTGGGTATTGCACTCTTGTCGTGATCAGCAGGTTCGCTGTTCGACTGGATCGCTGGCGGCACAATTTCCATGGCGGCTTGTATCAGTGAAGAAAGGACACGGACCGAAAACCTGCATTATGTCGTCACACATGGCCGCGACCCGCACGGCTTCACCCGTCGAAGCCCTTTCTTTTCACCCGTCATGGCACCGGCATGCCCCGCACTGCCTTGAACCCTGTCAAGGACTGGCGCAGGCGCCGTCCATCCCCGCCATCTCCGCCAGCTTCTGCATGCGCGAGCGCTGGTCCAGGCAGGCCTGGTGCTGGGCTTCGGCCGCCTTTTGCTGCGCCAGCTTCGCGGCCTTGGCACGCTCGGCCTGCAACTGGGCGATGCGCTCGCGGATCTGGGGCATGGCGGCCACGGCGGCCTTTTCGCCCTCAAGAATGGCGCTGGCGCGCTGGGTGAAGTCGGCCGGGCCGATGTCCAGCACCTTAGGGCGGATGGTGATGTCGGCGCGGGCCAGCTCGGCCTGGCCCAGCTTCTGGCCCATGATGGCAATGGACTGGCCCAGCGCGCCCAGCATGTTCTCGGGCGCCTTGCCGCGCGCCTTGTTGGAGATGTCCACGGCAATCACCAGGTCGGCGCCCAGCTGGCGCGCGGCGTCCACGGGCACGGGGCTGGTGATGCCGCCATCGACGAAGTGGAATTTGCCGATGGCCACGGGCTGGAACACACCCGGAATGCTGCTGGAGGCACGCACCGCCTGCCCCGTATTGCCGCGCGCAAACACGGTGCGCTCGCCATCTTCCAGCCGCGTGGACACGGCCACGAAGGGCTTGGCCAGCTGCTCCAGCGGCTTGCGGCCCACCTGTTCGTTCACATAGTCTTCCAGCTTCTGCCCCACCAGCAGGCCGCCCGAGGACAGCTGCAGGTCGCGGATCCTGGTTTCATCCAGCGCCACGGCCTTTTCCTGCAGCTCGAAGGCGTTCATGCCGCTCGCATACAGCGCCCCCACCACGCTTCCCGCGCTGGTGCCGGACACCACCGCGGGCGCAAGGCCATTGGCTTCCAGCATCTTGATGACGCCGATATGGGCAAAGCCCTTCACGGCCCCGCCGCCCAGGGCCAGACCGATCCTGATGGGCGCCACGGGCGTGCCCGGCGCGGTGGGCGTGGACTCGGGCGTGGCCGCCGAGGGGCTGGGCGGGTTGCTGCCGCAAGCGGCCAGCCCCCCCGCCAGGCTCAGGTACACCAGTGGACGCAAAAGGGCTTTCAGGCGCATGCCAGGGATCCTGCTGTCGGATGACGAGATTCGGGGCGGGCAGTATAGCGGCAGGGGCCTGACCGCCGCAGGCCCTCAGGCTCTGGGCTTCAGCAAGCCGCCCATGCCCTGCACAGCCTCCCGCAAAAACCCCCAGACCGCCTCGATGCGCTGAACCTGCCGGGCATCCGAGGGCATGCTCATCCAGAAGGTGCGGGTGAAGCAGGCCTCGGCGGGCAGCACGCGGCTGAGCACGGGGTCGCGGTCGGCGATGAAGGCGGGCAGCACGGCCAGGCCGGCGCCGGCGCGCACGGCCTCGTACTGCGCGGTGATGCTGGTGCTGCGAAAGGCAAAGCGCTCGGGCTGGAACAGGGTGGACAGCAGCTGCAGCTCGCGCGTGAACAGCAGGTCGTCCACATAGTGGATGAAGCTGTGATGGCGCAGGTCCTCGGTGTGCGCCACCAACGGGCGGCGCGCAAGGTATTCGCGCTGGCCGTAGAGGAAGAGCCGGTAGTCCGTAAGCTTGGTGACCACGGCCGAGCCGCGCGTGGGGCGCTCCAGCGAGATGACGATGTCAGCCTCGCGCCGCGACAGGTGCAGCAGGCGCGGCAGGGCCAGCAGGTCGATGCTCAGCAGAGGATGGCGCTGGGTCAGCGCGGCCAGCTGCGGGGCCAGCAGCTGGGTGCCGAAGCCTTCGGTGGCGCCCACGCGCACCAGGCCCGACGGTCCCTGGCTGGTGGATTCCGCAGCCAGCGGCATGCGGTCCAGGCCGGCGGCGGCGCGCTGCATGGCATCTGCCACGCCCAGCAGCTGGCGGCCGGCCTCCGTGGGCCGCCATTGGCCGGCCTCGCGCTCGAAGAGCACGGCCCCCAGCTGTTTTTCCAGGGCCTGGATGCGGCGCGACACCGTGGTGTGCTCCACGCCCAGTTGCCGCGCGGCGGCGGCCATGCTGCCGCTGCGCGCCAGCTCGCCAAAGAATCTCAGGTGGTCCCAGTCCATGGGTCGAGGCC
The DNA here is from genome assembly GCF_014170385.1 of Delftia sp. UME58. Classification (NCBI taxonomy): domain Bacteria; kingdom Pseudomonadati; phylum Pseudomonadota; class Betaproteobacteria; order Burkholderiales; family Comamonadaceae; genus Delftia; species Delftia sp. UME58. Next base: position 265,052 of record NZ_LZZV01000013.1, on the reverse strand, counting down.
GCCTCAGTCGGCTGCGGCGCGGCGCGCGGCCAGCGTGCTGGGCGCACGCGCCAGCTCGTCGTTTTGCCGCACCAGGACGGCCATCATGTCCATGAACAGGCCCCGCTGCTCCTGCGGCAGCGGCTCCAGCATGCGCTGCTGGGCCCGCAGCACCGAGGGCTCGGCAGCGGCCAGCAGCGCAGCACCTTCTGCAGTGACCGACAGCAGGCGCACGCGCCGGTCGGCCGGGCTGGTGTTGCGCACCATGAGGCCGCGCGCCTCCAGCCGGTCGATGACGCTGCCGATGGTCGAGGTATCGAAGCCGATCATCCGCGCCAGCGTGCGCTGGTCCACGCCGGGCTGGCGCAGCACGGCAGACAGCGCCGCGTACTGCACGGGGGTCACGCCGAATTCCTGGGTCTCTTCCATGAAGACGGCCACCGCGATCTGCTGCAGGCGGCGGATGTGGTAGCCGGGGTAGTTTTCTAGTTCTGCGGGTTGGTAGTCCATGGCCATTGCGCTCTTTTCCGTGTCCCTGCGGGCAAGCGCAGATGTTCGCATGAACCGCCCCCTCCGTTGGCGTTGGCTGGCAGACAGGTGATTCACCCAGACACGCTGTCCGCCGTCGTTTTGCCTGCATCCAGGGAAACCCCAGGCTGGCCTGATGCAAATCAACACTACACTTATCGTCAGCATACTGTTTAATTACTCGCGACGCAGCTGACCCGCTGGCGGGCGACACGCACCACGAAGCACAGGACATCCATGAGCACCAGCATTTCTTCCCGGGCGCTGCCCGTTCTTGTGGCAGGCGGCGGCATTGGCGGCGTGGCGGCCGCGCTGGCCCTGGCGCGCCAGGGATTCGCCGTAAAGGTGCTGGAGCAGGCGCCGCAGCTCGGCGAGATCGGCGCCGGCATACAGCTGGGGCCCAACGCATTCGCGGCCTTCGACGCGCTGGGCATTGGCGAGCTGGCCCGTGGCCGCGCCGTCTATACCGACGAGATGGTGATGCACGACGCGCTCGATGAAAGACTGGTCGGCCGCATTCCCACGGGCGATGCGTTTCGCGCCCGCTTCGGCAACCCGTATGCGGTAATCCACCGCGCCGACATCCACACCTCGCTGCTCGAAGGCGCGCGCGCCCACGGCCATATCGAGACGCTGACGGGCACGCGCATCGAGGCCGTGCGGCAGGAGGGCGACACCGTCACCGTGCGCGACCAGCACGGCCACGTCCACGCGGGCCAGGCGCTGATAGGCGCAGATGGCGTGAAGTCCGTGGTGCGCCAGCAGTACGTGGGCGATGCGGCGCGCGTCTCCGGCCACGTGGTGTACCGCGCCGTGGTGGAGAAGAACGACTTCCCCGAGGACCTGCGCTGGAACGCGGCCAGCATCTGGGTCGGCCCCAACTACCACCTGGTGCACTACCCGTTGCGCGGCGGCGAGCAGTACAACGTGGTCGTCACCTTCCACAGCCGCGAGCAGGAGGAATGGGGCGTGCGCGAAGGCAGCAGCGAAGAGGTGCAAAGCTACTACAGCGACTGCTGCCCGCGCGCCCGCCAGCTCATAGCCCTGCCCAAAAGCTGGAAGCGCTGGGCCACGGCCGACCGCGAGCCCATTGGCCAGTGGAGCTTCGGCCGCGCCACGCTGCTGGGCGATGCCGCACACCCCACGCTGCAGTACATCGCCCAGGGCGCCTGCATGGCGCTGGAAGACGCGGTGACACTGGGCCAGGCGCTCAAGCGCTGCGGCAACGACTGGCCGCAGGCGCTGCGGCTGTACGAGCGCTCGCGCATCGCCCGCACGGCACGCGTGGTGTTGTCCGCGCGCGAGATGGGCCGCATCTTCCACGCCAGCGGCGTGGAGCGCCTGGTGCGCAACGACCTCTGGAAGGGCCGCACGCCCCAGCGTTTCTACGACGCCATGGAATGGCTGTACGGCTGGAAGGCCGAAACCTGCCTCGCCGAAGACTGAACACAAGGAGACCGCCATGCAAGAACTTGGCCGCCTGGAAGACCTGCCCCAGGACTACCGCGACGAACTCACGCGCAACAACCTGGTGCCGCTGTGGCCCAGCCTGCGCAACGTGATGCCGCCGCACACGCCGCGCCCGCGCACCCAGCCCATCGCCTGGCCGTACCAGACCATCCGCCCGCTGCTGATGCAGGCGGGCGAGCTGACGCCCATCGAAAAAGCCGAGCGCCGCGTGCTGGTGCTGGCCAATCCCGGCCATGGGCTGGAGAAGATGCAGGCCAGCTCCTCCATCTACCTGGGCATGCAGCTGCTGCTGCCCGGCGAGTGGGCGCCCTCGCACCGCCACACGCCCAATGCCGTGCGCATGGTGGTGGAAGGCCAGGGCGCATGGAGCCTGGTCGATGGCGAGAAATGCCCCATGGAGCGCGGCGACCTCATCCTCACGCCCACGGGGCTGTGGCATGAGCATGGCCACGACGGGGACGAGGCCGTGGTCTGGCTCGATGTGCTGGACCTGCCCCTGGCCTACTACCTGGAAGTCACCTATCACGTGGACGGCCCGCGCCAGCCCGCCCTGCCCGGCCGTGGCGACCGGGCGTATGCGCGCGGTGGCCTGGCGCCCACGCAGGTGTTCGCGCGCAGCGCCAAGGCCTACCCCATGCTGCGCTACCCCTGGAAGGATGCCCGCGCCGCGCTGCTGGAGCTGGCCGCCGACCGGCCGGACCTGGACTGCGTGCAGCTCACCTATACCAACCCCGAGACCGGTGCCGACTGCGAAAACATCCTGGGCTTCTACGCGCTGATGCTGCGCCCGGGGCAGACGCTGCAGTTGCCTGCCCGCTCGCCGGCCTGCGTGTTCCATGTCATCGAGGGCGGCGCCAGCGTGGCCGCCGTGGACCGCCATTTCGACCTGGCACCGGCGGACACCTGCTGCGTGCCCGGCTGGGCGCCCGCCACGCTGGCCAATGCCAGCGCCAGCGAGCCGGCCTTCCTCTTCCTGGCCGACGAGGCTCCTTTGCACCGAAAGCTGGGCCTCTACGAAGTCCGGCCTTGAATCCTCCGATTTCTCTTTCCTCCCCCATCGCCAATACCATGACCGCCCCCCAATATCTCTGGACCCCGCCCCCCGTCCAATCCCTGCCCGTGCGCGGCAGCACGCAGCGCCTGCCCGTGAACCGCCTGTTCTTCGTGGGCCGCAACTACCACGCCCATGCCGTCGAGATGGGCCGCCCGGTGGACAAGAGCGTGGAGCGCCCCTTCTACTTCACCAAGGCCCCCTCCACCCTGACCGAATCGGGCGCCACCGTGGCCTACCCGCCCGAGACGAACAACTACCACTTCGAGATGGAACTGGTGGTGGCCATCGGCAAGGCGGGCTTTCGCATTGCGGCGGACCAGGCCCATGAACACATCTACGGCTACGCCTGCGGCCTGGACATGACGCGCCGCGACCTGCAGCTGGTGGCGCGCGACAAGGGCCGGCCCTGGGATCTGGGCAAGGATGTGGAGCAGTCCTCGGTGGCCGGCGAGATCGTACCCATGCCGGGCCAGGTGATCGAATCCGGCGCCATTGCGCTGGCCGTCAATGGCGAGACCAGGCAGCAATCCGACTTGGACAAGCTGATCTGGAACATCCGCGAAATCATTGCCGACCTCTCGCTGTTCTATCACCTGCAGCCCGGCGACCTCATCTACACAGGCACGCCCGAAGGCGTGGGCGCCGTGCTGCCGGGCGACCGCATCACGGGCCACGTGCGGGGCGTGGGCGAGATCGCGCTCACCGTGGGCCAGCCCGAATAAGGCCAGGGAGACAACCGCCATGAAGCTCTACGGCTTTTTCCGCAGCGGCACCTCGCACCGCCTGCGCATCGCGCTCAACCTCAAGGGCCTGAGCCCTGACTACTTTCCCGTGGACCTGCGCGTGGACGAGCAGGCCCGGCCGCCCTTCAGGCAGATCAACCCGCAGGGCCTGGTGCCGGCGCTGACGCTGGACGACGGCCGCACGCTGATCCAGTCGCCGGCCATCATCGAATGGCTGGAGGAGCGCCACCCCGAGCCGCCGCTGCTGCCCGCCGACCCCGAGGACCGCGCCCAGGTGCGCGCGCTGGCCGCCATCGTGGGCTGCGACGTGCATCCCATCAACAACCGCCGCATCCTGCAGACCCTGCGCCGCCAGTTCGGTGCGGACGAAGCCGCCATCAACGCCTGGTGTGCCACCTGGATTGCCGACGGCTTCGACGCCATCGAGGCCCTGCTCGCGCAGGACACGCGGCGCGGCGACTTCTGCTTTGGCCACGCGCCCACGCTGGCCGATGTCTACCTGGTTCCCCAGATCGAAAGCGCGCGCCGCTTCGGCGTGGACCTGGCCCGCTGGCCGCTGATCAGCGCAGTGGACCGCGCCTGCGCCGCCCTGCCCGCCTTTGCACGGGCCGCGCCCTCGGCCCAGCCTGACGCCGGCTGAACCGCGCCCGGAACCCGCCGCGCCTTTGCCGGCAGCCCCACCCCGCCCCGAGTCCTCGCCAGAAGGACCGGGCATTGCAAGCAGTGAAAAAAGCAGATCCAACAGGAGACAGACTGTGAAAGCATCCCCATCCGACCGCCTCGGCGCCGCCCTCTACCGCCGCAAGGCCCTTGCAGGCGCAGCCCTGCTGCTGGCTTCCATCGCCCCGCTGCATTGCGCCTGGGCACAGGCAGGCTCCAGCAGCACCGCCAGCTTTCCAACGCGCCCCGTCACCGTGATCACGGCCTTTGCCGTGGGCAGCGGCCCTGATGCCGTGCTGCGCATCGTGGGCGAAAAGCTTGCCGCGCGCTGGAAGCAGGGCGTGACCGTGGACAACCGCCCTGGCGGCGGCGGCTTTGTCGCCATCGAAGCCGCACGCCGCGCCAAGCCCGACGGCTACACGCTGCTGCAGCTCGACAGCGAACACATCTCCGCCCTGCCCTATCTCTACAGGCAGCGCAACTTCCATCCGCTGCAGCACTTCGATCCCGTGGCGCCGCTGTTCCTCACGCCCTTCTTCGTGGCCGTGCCCACGAACTCGCACTGGAAAAGCATGGGCGACCTGATCAAGGCGGCCAAGTCGGAGCCCGGCAAGGTCAGCTACGGCTCCTGGGGCGTGGGCAGCCCCGGCCACCTGGGCAGCGAATGGCTGGACTTCCTGACCGGCAGCAAGATGACCCATGTGCCCTATCGCGAGGTCAGCCAGCTCTACACCTCGGTGGCCAATGGCGATCCGGCCTGGAGCTTTGCCAGCATTCCCTCCAGCCAGGGCATCTACAAGTCCGGCAAGATCCGCTACCTGGCCGTGGCCGCTCCACAGCGCATCGCCCAGATGCCCGACGTGCCCACCGTGGCCGAATCGGGCGGCCCGGCAGAGCTCATCGTGAACTCCTTCGTCTCCCTGCTGACCCCCAAGGGCGTGGACGCCGCCTTGCGCGACCGGATCCATGCCGACGTGGTCGCCGTGCTGCAGGACCCGCAGGTGCGCGAGAAATTCGCCACCTTCGCCTTCCAGCCCATCACCTGGGAGGTGCCGGAGATGGAGAAATTCGCCAGGACCAAGGCCGATCAATACAAGCTGCTGATTCAGAAGGCGAATATCAGTCTGGATTGAAAGGCCGGTATCGACCCAGCAACGGGGCGCAGCGCGCCCCTGCTTTTCGGCCCCCGCCCCATATGTCCGTGCCCGTGCCCGTGCCCGGGTCGTGGCGGTTGCGGGGGCTGTCTTGTCAAGTGCCTTCCATATCACTTGCGTCATGAAATTAGTTATTGCCTGAAATATCCGCAAAGCAGTATCACTCGTGCTCCGGGAATAGTCTTTTAGGTCGGGGCGTGATAGGTCCTCTTTTTTACGTTGGAAATTGGACTGGCTTCCCAATCCGGGTCTTCCATTGCGTGACCTGGCTCTCCTGCTGGCATGGCAGGAAAGCAACCGGTGATCTGACATCCGCAGCCTGCATTCCTGAAACCAGCAAGAATGCGGCCGAAGCCGGTGACGAATTCAATCCATTCATGGCGATTCCATCGAAACTCGAAAGCCATCATGGATACATATCCAACTGAACAGAGTGTGTCGATTGCTGCTGACCATCAGTGGTTTCGTACTTCACACGATATTTTATGACAGTTGACTGCTTTTCCGCCACCTGGCTGGCAGTCACATACACGACTCCACCGGGAACCTTGGATGCACAGTTTTGCCTGGACGCATTAACCAGCTCCTCTCTCACTCCAAATTGAAGTGCCGGATTGTTCCCGTCGAGTATATCGATGCCAGAAACTTTTTGCAATGTGGAATTGCAGTTCTTGACCCAGTACACAACTCCGATATCGGCACTCTCACCTGATTTGATCGAGATAACTCTATTTTGGCCGTATGCACCGGCCAATACGAACATGGATGCCGAAAGGATTATTGCAAGTTTCATTTTCATGATATTCATTTCAATCATTCAGGAAATGTGACGGATTTAATCACTTCTTCATTCCTGAATTCTCCTCAGAGAAAGTTGAGACATACGAAATATGCTGGCATAGATCGCCCCAAGAGTCTTTCCATCAATAACAGGGAATTGCTTAAACCTGCAATCGAAAGTGCGCAGGGTACATTTTGCTTCATTACATCGGCTTACTCCCAGGTTCGCATCCCCAAATTTTGGGTTAGGCTGGGTGAGATCATTCGCACGTTTATTCTTTTGATCACATAAAAATCGATCCATCATGAATTTTGGTGATAAAAAAGAATTCGGGGGCTTGGTCAACGACCTCTATGCCGCAGCCTTGGGTGATGTGGCTTGGTCAGAGGCTATCGAGGGGCTGCGCACGCACTCAGGAACCCGGCTCGCCACCTGGTTGTGGCATGACCTAGAGTCAGGTGAAACGGGCATTCGTGGATTGGCTGCCGATGATTCGTCATGGATGAATCACATGCTGGGCAGCTACACGCAAGAATTTGTTCGTTACGACCCCGCTCAGGGTCTGTCTAGAAACTGGAGCGGAGGCTACTGGCTTGACGACCTGCAGGAGTTCCCTCCTGAAGTGCGTGAACGCGGCGTGTTCTATCAGGAGTACCTACGACCCAACGGTGTAGGCAGTTGGTCCGGGGTCGTGATCTCACGCACACTTCAGCAAGTGGAGTTCCTGGCCTATCACGGTCAACCACAGGTGGCAGGCGTGGCAAGGCAGCTCTGGCGACGGAGAGAGGTGGACAGCCTGCGTTCGCACATGGTGCGGGCACTCCAGTTGCAGCAACGTCTGGCACAGCCACAGGAACGTTCTGCCCTGGCCGAGTCAGCATTGAATGGGTTGGCAGCATCCGTCTTCGTGCTCGATGAGACAGGCAGGCTGCTCTTGGGGAATGCAGCAGCGCACCAACTGATCGCCAGCGAGCCTGCGGTGCGTTTTCGGTCTGGACGGTTCGCACCTGAAGGCTATGAAGAACCTGCACTCTGGCAGGCTGCTTGCTCACAAGGTGCCGTGTCATTGCGCCGCCGCTCAGGTGCTCCTTTGCAGCTTGCACTGACACCCGTCCCACCGTCAGCCGAGATTGCCAGACAATGGCAAAAGCCTTTGCTGTTGATGACAGGGCCAGCCGCACCAGAGGATCCAGGGCGGGCCAGCCGCCTGCGGGTGTTGTATGGACTGACGCATGGGGAAGCCACGCTATGTGTCATGCTTGCCTATGACGGATTGACACCACAAGAATGTGCCGACGAGAGGCGTGTGTCCATCCATACGATCCGCTCCCAAATCAAGATCATTGAAGCCAAGATGGGGATCAACACCTTGGCTCAATTGGTCCGCCTTGTTCTGATACCCACTATGTCAGGCTAGTTGTCGCCTCAGCAACTCAGCCTTGCGACTGCGGATTCGCGAACCCCGCCACCTGCTCGTAGTTGCGCGCAATGGCGCGCAGCTCATCCTGGCTGATCAGCTCGTCGATATGGCCGAAGGGCTGGCCGCCGCTGAGCTCGTCGGCCTTCATGATGATGAAGTCGGGCGGCGTGGAGCGGTTGGTCAGCACGATCTGGCTGGTGGCGGGCAGGCGGCTGGCCTCGTAGGCGGCCAGCAGCGCCAGCGGGTCGCCTTGCGGGTCGGCGGCCAGCAGGTCGGCCAGCACGCGCGCATCGCGCATGGCCTGGGCCGAGCCGTTGGAGCCGCGCGGATACATGGGGTGGGCCGCATCGCCCAGCAGGGTCACGCGGCCAAAGCTCCACTGGTCCACGGGGTCCTTGTCCACCATGGGGTACTCGAAGATGGTTTCGGCCGAGCGGATCAGCGCCGGCACATCCAGCCAGTCGAAGGTCCAGCCGCCAAAGATGGCCAGCACATCCTCCATGCGGCCGGCGCGGTTCCAGTCGTTCATGCGCATCTGCGGGTCGCGGATCTCTGCCACCCAGTTGATCAGCTGCGTGCCCTGCCCGTCGATATCGTCCTCGATGGGATAGATCACCATCTTGCCGGTATCGACCGAGCCGATGCGCAGGTAGCTCTTGCCCGTGAGGATGGGCTTGAAGCGCGACACGCCGCGCCATGTATTGATGCCGCCGAAGGCCAGCTCCTCCTGCGGATAGAACTGGCGCCGCACGGCGGAGTTGACGCCATCGCAGGCCACGACGATGTCGGCCGTGGCGGACGGCGGCGCATGGCCCAGGGCATCCGGCGCGAAATGCACGGTGGCGCCATGGGCCGACTGGTCCACGCGCACGCAGCGGTGGCCCGTGTGCACGGCGCCCTGGCCCAGGCGCTGCACGGTCGCCTCGAAAAGAACGCGGTGCAGGCGGCCCCGGTGTATGCCCAGTTCCGGCAGCTCGTAGCCCGCATGGCGGCCGCGTAGCTCGCGGTAGACGAACTGGCCGTAGCGGTTGAAGAACACGCTTTCCAGGTTCTCGATCGCCAGGGCCTCCAGCTGCGGCTGCAGGCCCAGGTCGCTGAGCTCGCGCATGGCATGCGGCAGCAGGGTAATGCCCGCGCCGATCTCGCGGACCTCGGGCACGGCCTCGAAGACTTCGCAGGCAATGCCTCTTTGATGCAGGGCCAATGCCAGACACAGGCCTCCGATGCCGCCCCCCACGATCGCTACTTTCATCCGCTGCCTCTCCATGCTTTCTCCCCTGGGCGCCGGTTGCGCCCGCCCCGCCTACTCGGCGGTAATCCCCCGCGCCCTGACCAGATCGGCCCAGCGCCGGGCGTCCTTTTGCACCAGGGCCTTGAACTCGGCCGGCGTGCTGCCGGCCGGATCCATCCCCTGGGGCGCGAAGGCATGCCGGACTTCCTCCGACGCCAAAATCGCGCGGATCTCGCGATTGAGGGCATCGACCTGGTCCGCCGGCATGCCGGCCGGCGCAAACACGCCGTACCACATATCCACGTTCACGTCGCCCGCCTTGGCCTCCTTGAGCGTGGGCACATCGGGCAGCAGCGGGTGGCGCTGTTGGCTGCCAATGCCCAGCGCGCGCAGCTTGCCGGCCCTCACATGCACCAGGGCCACGTGAATGGGCAGGAACATGCATTCCACCTGGCCGCCCAGCAGGTCCGTCAGCGCCGGCCCTGTTCCGCGATACGGGATGTGCGTGATCGAGACGCCAGCCGTGCTCTTGAAAAGCTCCATCGCCATATGGTGCGGAGTGCCCACTCCCGGCGATGCGTAATTGATGCGGCCCGGCGAAGCCTTGGCAGCCTTGACCAGATCGGTCGCCGTCCGATAGGCGGAGGCCGTGGGCGTCACCAGAATCAGCTGTCCCCAGCTGGTCAGCGTCACAGGCTCGAGGTCTGTCAGCGGATTGAATGGCAACTTGGGATACAGCGATGCGTTCATCACCAGGGTATTCACTGTCACCAAAAGCGTCTGGCCATTGGCGGGCGAGCGCACAACGGCCTCGGTCCCGATATTTCCAGAGGCGCCCGGCTTGTTCTCCACCACCACGGGCCGGCCCTGACGCCTGGCCAGCAAAGGACCGATCGTTCGCGCAATCGTGTCGATTCCAGTACCCGGAGTGAATGGCACAATCAATTTCAGAGGCACACTCTCGGTACTGGCGATAGCGCCTGCTACGGGTAAACCCAATACCCCCAATCCGCTTGTCTTCAAAAATTGCCGTCTGCCAACAAAATTCCTCATGTAGACCTCTTTTGTAGTTAGCATGCAAACGCATGCTGATCATGCACCAGAATGGGCACAATTGGTGGAAAACGAATGAATACTGGACACCTTTGCAAGAATACTAGACGCATATGGACACGATGACGCCTGCACCACTGCCGCTATATCAGCGCCCTGGCTTTTTGCTGCGGCGCGCCCACCAGATTTCGGTCGGCATTTTTGAAGAGCAATGCCGCCCACTGGGTCTGACGCCGCCGCAGTACGGCGCGCTGGTGTTGATCGACGCCTCCCCCGGCTCCGACCAAAGCTCCCTGGCGCGAGCCATGGGCTTCGACAAGGTGACCACGCTGCGCCTGGTGCGCGGGCTGGAAGAGCGCGAATACGTGCACCGCGCCCTGAGCACGCGCGACCGCCGCCAGCACGAGCTGACGCTGACCGACAAAGGCCGCGCCCTCCTGGCCGCCAGCGTGCCGCTGGTGGATCAGGCCTACCAACGCCTGGTGTCCCCGCTGCAAGACGATGAGCTGCAGGAACTGCTGCGCCTGCTGACCAAGCTGGAATCCGGCCTGGGCGCCAACGCCCGCGTGAAGCTGGAGCCGCTGCACAAGCCCTGCGCCCCCGCCGTTCAGACGCCTGCATCCGCTGGCGATCGGCCACTGCCCGCCACCGGCACGAACTGAGCTTTCGAGTTTCCGGACCCGCATGGCCTGCGCCACTCGCAGGCCATGCTTTCTTGCGCGGCCAGGATTGCGCAATGCTGTGCAAAAACGCACATACATACTGCAAACATCTCCATTGCTTGCGAAAAACCGCACAGCTACCATGCGATGAACGCCCGGCGCACGGCATGCCGGGCTGACACCACCGCAACAGGAGACAAGCCATGAATGCATCCACGTCCGCCAAGGTTTTGGCGCCCACGGTCAAGCTGCTGATCAACGGCAAGCTGGTCGAATCCCAAAGCACCCAATGGCGCGATGTGGTCAACCCGGCCACGCAGGAGGTGCTGGCCCGCGTGCCCTTTGCCACGCCCGACGAGGTCAATGCCGCCGTCGCCAACGCCAAGGAAGCCTTCAAGACCTGGCGCAAGACGCCCATCGGCCAGCGCGCCCGCATCTTCCTGAAGCTGCAGCAGCTGATCCGCGAGAACATGAAGGAGCTGGCCGCGCTGCTGACGGCCGAACAGGGCAAGACCCTGCCTGACGCCGAAGGCGACGTCTTCCGCGGCCTGGAAGTGGTGGAGCATGCGGCCAACATCGGCTCGCTGCAGCTGGGCGAGCTGGCCAACAACGTGGCCAACGGCGTGGACACCTATTCCGTGCTGCAGCCCCTGGGCGTGTGCGCGGGCATCACCCCCTTCAACTTCCCGGCCATGATTCCGCTGTGGATGTTCCCCATGGCCATCGCCACGGGCAACACCTTCGTGCTCAAGCCCTCCGAGCAGGACCCCATGGTCACCATGCGCCTGTGCGAACTGGCACTGGAAGCCGGCATTCCGCCCGGCGTGCTGAACGTGGTGCACGGCGGCGAGGACGTGGTCAACGCCATCTGCGACCACCCCGACATCAAGGCCATCAGCTTCGTGGGCTCCACCAAGGTCGGCACCCATGTCTACAACCGCGCAAGCCTGGCCGGCAAGCGCGTGCAATGCATGATGGGCGCCAAGAACCACGCCATCGTCATGCCCGACGCCAACAAGGAGCAAACGCTCAACGCCCTGCTGGGCGCAGCCTTCGGCGCGGCAGGCCAGCGCTGCATGGCGCTGTCGGTGGCCGTGCTGGTGGGCGATGCACAGAAGTGGATTCCCGAGCTGGTGGAAAAGTCCAAGACCCTCAAGGTCAGCGGCGGCACCGAGCCCGGCACCGACGTGGGCCCGCTGGTGTCCTGTGCGGCGCTGTCGCGTGTGGAAAGCCTGATCGAACGCGGCCTGGCCGACGGCGCCAAGCTGGAACTGGACGGCCGCAAGCCCCAGGTGGCCGGCTACGACAAGGGCAACTTCGTCGGCCCCACCGTGTTCAGCGGCGTCAAGCCCGGCATGAGCGTGTATGACCAGGAAATCTTCGGCCCCGTGCTGTGCCTGGCGGCTGCCGACAGCCTGGACGAGGCCATCGAGTTCATCAACGCCAACCCCAACGGCAACGGCACGGCCATCTTCACGCAGTCGGGCGCCGCGGCGCGCAAGTTCCAGGAAGACATCGACGTGGGCCAGGTCGGCATCAACGTGCCGATTCCCGTGCCGGTTCCCCTGTTCTCCTTCACGGGCAGCCGCGCCTCCAAGCTGGGCGACCTGGGCCCCTACGGCAAGCAGGTCGTGCTGTTCTACACGCAGACCAAGACCGTCACGGCGCGCTGGTTCGACGACAGCACCACCAGCCAGGGCGTGAACACCACCATCAGCCTGCGCTGATGCACGGGTCGGCGGACACGGATTGATCCGGGGCAGGCCCCGGCTCTGGGATGATGGCGGCATGCGTTTTCCAATGACCGCCTCCCTCTCCCGGTGCCTGGGCACTGCCTTGCTGACCACCCTGTGCGCCCTGCCCCTGACCCTTCACGCGCAGGCCGGTGCAGCCTGCGACCCGGCATCCAGCGCCGCCGCCAGCCGCAATGCCTGTGCGGTCCAGGCCTTCCAGGAGGCCGACACCGCGCTCAACATCCGCTACCTGGATGTCATGCAGCAACTGCCCCAGGGCAAGCGCACGGGCCTGCGCCACGACCAGAACGGCTGGATCAAGGGCCGCACGGCGCGCTGCAAGGCCGCCACGCGCGACAGCGAAACCCGGCCCGAAGGACCGCGCCTGTACCACGAGTGCCTCACGGCCGCGACACAGGAGCGCATGCAGGCGCTGGAGCGCTGGTTGCAGCACTGAGCACCGCACGCACCGACAGGCACCGACAGCCCCCCCAGAACAACAAGGGCCCCAGAGCCCAACGCAGGAGACAAGCCAGCCATGGACTTCGAACTCAACGACGACCAGCGCGCCTTTGCCGAATCGGCCCGCGCCTTTGCCCAGGCCGAACTCGCGCCCCATGCCGCGCACTGGGACCGTGAATCCATCTTCCCGCGCGAGGCCATCGCCAAGGCGGGCGAACTGGGCTTTTGCGGCCTGTACGCGCCCGAGAACGCTGGCGGCCTGCAACTGCCGCGCCTGGACGCCACCATGGTCTTCGAGGAACTGGCCGCCGTCGATCCCTCCACCACCGCCTTCATCACCATCCACAACATGGCCACCTGGATGCTGGGCACCTGGGCCACCGACGCCGTGCGCGCCGAATGGGGCGAGGCCCTGACCAGCGGCCGCAAGCTGGCCAGCTACTGCCTGACCGAGCCCGGCGCGGGCTCGGACGCCGGCTCGCTCAAGACCCGGGCCGAGCTGGCGGGGCATGAATACATCATCAACGGCGCCAAGGCCTTCATCAGCGGCGCGGGCAGCACCGACATGCTGGTGCTGATGGCCAGAACGGGCGACGCAGGCTCGGGCGCCAGCGGTATCTCGGCCTTTGCCGTGCCTGCCGACCTGCCCGGCATCAGCTACGGCAAGAAGGAAGAGAAGATGGGCTGGAACAGCCAGCCCACGCGCGTCATCAGCTTCGACAACGTGCGCATTCCCGCCCAGAACCTGCTGGGCCGCGAGGGCGAAGGCTTCAAGATCGCCATGAAGGGCCTGGACGGCGGGCGCATCAACATCGCCACCTGCTCCGTGGGCGCCGCCCAGGGCGCGCTCACCCAGGCCCAGCAGTACATGCACGAGCGCAAGCAGTTCGGCAAACCCATTGCCAGCTTCCAGGCCCTGCAGTTCAAGCTGGCCGACATGGCCACCGAACTCGTGGCCGCGCGCCAGATGGTGCGCCTGGCCGCCTCCAAGCTCGATGCCGGCGCGCGCGACGCCTCCACCTACTGCGCCATGGCCAAGCGCTTTGCCACCGATGCCGGCTTCATGGTCTGCAACGAAGCCCTGCAACTGCACGGCGGCTACGGCTACATCCGCGAATACCCGCTGGAGCGCCTCATGCGCGATGCCCGCGTGCACCAGATCCTCGAAGGCACGAACGAAATCATGCGCGTCATCATCGCGCGGCGCATGCTGGAAGGCGATGCGCCGGACATGATCCGCTGAACCGGGCTGCGCCACCCGCCCTGCACCAGCACGTCACCCCATGCCCGCCCGCCCGCTCTCCGACACCACGCTGCACCTCATAGACGCCGTGCGCGAAGCCCTGGCCGGCTGCGACGAAGTGCAGGAAAAGCGCATGTTCGGCTGCCATGTCTTCATGGTCAACGGCAAGCTGTGCCTGGGCGTGGAGGACGACGAACTGCTGGTGCGCCTGCCGCCCTCGCAGCACGCCGCCGTGGCCGAGACGCCGGGCCTGCGCCCGCTCTCGTCCAAGGGCCAGATGGACGGCTACTTCTTCATCGGCCCCGCCGCCTATGCCACGCGCCAGCAGTGGCAGCACTGGATTGCCCAGGCCCTGGCCTTCAACCCCCACGCCAAGGCCACGCCCCCCAGAAAACGCAAGCCCCAGGCCAGCGAACCCGCGCCCGCCGACGCAACGACCCCGCCAGCGCCGCCCGCCCCGGCCGGGCGCCGCACACGCAAGCACCCCATCTTCGGCGACGAATAAGCCCCCTTTGCAGGAGAGCCCCATGCCCATCCGCATCGTCCAGCTAGGCAGCCCCCGCCACGCCGATGAAGGCCTGCGCATAGGCACCGTGCGCCGCCCGCCGCGCGGCGTGCCCAAGGCCGAATTCGCCAGCCGCGACTACTACGACGTCTGGTACCCCGAACTCTCGCCCCAGCCCGACACCATGCACACCGCGCTCGAATCGCACCGCCTGCAGGACCACGGCCAGCAGGCCGAGGCCGACAAGCTCTGGCAGCAATTCGTGCGCAAATTCCGCAAGGAAATGGCCGAACCCGCCGCCAGCCGCACCCTGGACCTGCTGGCCGCCCTCTCGCAGCACAGCGCCTTTGCCATCGGCTGCTACTGCGAGCAGGAGGCGCGCTGCCATCGCGGCATCCTGCGCTCCCTGCTCAAGGAACGCGGCGCCGACATTGCGAACGGCGACACGAACACTAGCGACACCGGCCACTGAGACACACCACAAGCTTCACAACACAGGAGACAAGCACATGCAGATCGCATTCATCGGACTCGGCAACATGGGCGGCCCCATGGCCATCAACCTGCACAAGGCCGGCCACACGGTCAAGGCCTTCGACCTCTCCAAGGACGCCTGCGCCAAGGTCGCTGCAGAGGGCGTGAGCATTGCCGCCAGCGCCGAGGACGCCGTGCAGGGCGCCGAAGCCGTGGTCTCCATGCTGCCCGCCAGCCAGCACGTGGAAGGCCTCTTCCTCGGCCGTGACGGCGCAGGCGGCCTGCTGCAGCGCATTGCCAAGGGCGCCCTCATCATCGACAGCTCCACCATCGCCGCCGCCACCAGCCAAAAGGTCGCCAAGGCCGCACAGGCCGCAGGCATCGCCTTCATCGACGCCCCCGTCTCCGGCGGCACGGGCGGCGCCATTGCAGGCACCCTCACCTTCATGGTGGGCGGCAGCGACGCCGACCTCGAACGCGCCCGCCCCCTGCTCGAAAAAATGGGCGCCAACATCTTCCACGCCGGCGCCGTGGGCGCGGGCCAGACCGCCAAGATCTGCAACAACATGCTGCTGGGCATCCTCATGATCGGCACCAGCGAAGCCATCGCCCTGGGCGTGGCCAACGGCCTGGACCCCAAGGTCCTCAGCGAAATCATGCGCCGCAGCTCGGGCGGCAACTGGGCCCTGGAAAAATACAATCCCTTCCCCGGCGTCCACGAAAACGCCCCCGCCTCCAAGAATTATGCTGGCGGCTTCGGCACCGACCTCATGCTCAAGGACCTGGGCCTGGCCCAGGAAAACGCCATGGCCGTCAAGGCCTCCACGCCCCTGGGCGGCATGGCCCGCGCCATGTACGCCATGCACTCCATCGCCGGCAACGGCGCCCTGGACTTCTCCAGCGTCATCCGCTCCCTGCAGAAGAACGGCTGACCGCCAAACATCAGGCCAGCGGCCGGATGCCCAAGCACCCGCCCCCAATCCCGTATGCCAGCGCCTGCGTCGGGCCGCCTGCGGGGTTGCAGTCCTGCCGAAGGACAGGACTGCTTCGTCAACTGACTCGCCGCAGTTGTCTGAACGGAGCGCGCGGCGCAGTGAGTTCTGCGGCGAACCCCGCAGGCGGCCCGACGCAGGTTGCCCCGCAGCGCAGCGAAGGGGTCGCGGGCATTCGGGTCGTCTTTCTTTGGCCTACGTTTCTTCGGCCGGCGTACCGATGACGAATCAAAGAAAGGTAGGTCGGCCGCCGGGCCGAGACCCGGCCTCGAAAAACAACCACCCGGCAGGGTCAAAAAGCAAGAAACCCCGGTCAATCCAACCGGGGTTTTCTCTCTCGGCCATTCCCAACAGCCCTGCGTAAGCTGCCACGGCTACCCTGAATCGTCAGAGCGTCATCCATCACAACGAACACAAGCAAACATGACCACTACACCTCCCACCTTCGCCCCCATGCCCACCGCAGAAGGCTACTTCGGCCCCTACGGCGGCCAGTTGGTCCCGCCCCACCTCAAGCAGGCCATGGACGACATCAACACCGCCTACGCCGAAATCACCAAACGCCAAGACTTCCAGCAGGAACTGGCCCAACTCTTCGCCGACTACGTGGGCCGCCCCAGCCCCATCTTCCACGCGCGGCGCCTGTCGGAGCAGCTCGGCGGCGCACAGATCCACCTCAAGCGCGAAGACCTCAACCACACCGGCGCCCACAAGATCAACCACTGCCTGGGCGAGGCCCTGCTGGCCAAGTTCATGGGCAAGAAGAAGGTCATCGCAGAAACCGGCGCCGGCCAGCACGGCGTGGCCCTGGCCACGGCCTGCGCGCTGGTGGGCATTCCCTGCGAGATCCACATGGGCCAGGTGGACATCGAGAAGGAACACCCCAACGTCACCAAGATGCGCATCCTGGGCTGCAAGCTCGTGCCCGTCACGCGCGGCGCGGCCACGCTCAAGGAGGCAGTGGACAGCGCCTTCGAGGAATACCTCACCAACCCCACGGACTACATCTACGCCATCGGCTCCGTGGTCGGCCCCCACCCGTTCCCGATGATGGTGCGCGACTTCCAGAGCATCATCGGCCGCGAGGCGCGCGAGCAATTCCAGGCCAGGCACGGCAAGCTGCCCGACCACGTGGCCGCCTGCGTGGGCGGCGGCTCCAACGCCATGGGCATCTTCACGGCCTTCCTGGGCGATGCCTCGGTCAAGCTCGTAGGCGTGGAGCCCTCGGGCGAAGGCACGGACAAGCCCGGCCGCCACGCAGCCACCCTCAGCATGGGCAAGCCCGGCGAAATCCACGGCATGAAGTGCTACGTGCTGGAAAACGCAGACGGCACGCCGGCTGCCGTGCACAGCATTGCCTCGGGCCTGGACTATCCGGGCGTGGGCCCGCAGCACAGCTACCTCAAGGACCTGGGCCGCGTGCAGTACGAATCCGTCACCGACAAGGAATGCCTGGACGCCTTCATGCAGCTGTCGCGCGTGGAAGGCATCATCCCCGCGCTGGAAAGCGCCCACGCCGTGGCCTGGGCCATGCGCGTGGCGCCCGGCCTGCCCAAGGACCAGCACATCCTCATCAACCTCTCGGGCCGCGGCGACAAGGACGCCGACTACGTGGCCAAGGTATTGGGTCTCTGACCCCAAAGCCTGCGCTGGATCAAACCGCAGCACATCGGAAGGGGCAAAGGGCGCCCTCTCCGACAACCGCTCTCCGGGACGGTGGAGACAATGGCCCCGACCGTTGTCTTGTCCAACCCCATTCCCGGAAGGAGCCCACACCCATGAAGCCTGCCCCGTTCGCACGCACTGCCGCCCTCTCCATCGCCCTGGCCCTGACCTGCGCCACGGCCGCCCTGCCCGCCGCCGCCAAGTCGGTGGCCGAATGGCAGACCATCACCAGCCAGGCCAAGATCCCGCTGGAACAGGCCATCACCCGCGCCACCCAGGCCGTGCCCGGCAAGGCCATCGAAGCCCAGCTGGACGACGGCGACGGCATGGGCCCGCGCTACGAAGTCGAAGTCATCACCCCGGCCGGCGACAGCGTGGAAGTCTGGGTCAACGCCATCACCGGCCAGGCCGCCCAGCACAAGAACGATGGCGCCGCCAAGCGCAAGGACCGCCAGCGCCTGGAAAAGGCCAAGTCCACCATTGAGCAGGCCATCCAGGCCGCTACCAAACACACCCCGGGCACGCCCGTCAGCGCGGAATTGGACTCCCACTGGGGCCAGACCAGCTACCAGGTCGAAGTGCTGCAGGCCAACGGCACGCTCATGGAAGTCAAGATCGACGCCGCGGGCGGCGAAGTCATCCGGGCCAAGAAGGACTGAGTCTCGACCCCAACCCGGCAGCGCGCTTCAGCATGGGGCGCGCTTTTTTTCGCCCATTTTTTGCCTCGCTCCCGCCATGTCCGCAGGCCATCCGCGCCTGCAGCACTCCTCAGGCCAACGCCACCGACACCCCCTCATCCGCAAACCGCTTCGCAGCCCTGAGCAGATAGCTCACGGCATAAAGAATGGGGTCGTCGGCCTCATCGCCATTGAGATGCTCCACCACCTCAATGGCATAGCCCAGGTTCACCGCCGTGTCGTGCAGCAGGCCCACCAGCTCCTTGTCCTGCGGCTCCAGCGACTGCGCCTGATCGGCCTTCACGTAGTAGATGCGCAGCAGATCCCGGCAGACGCAATTGATGGCCGTGACCTTGTGGCGAGCGAGCAGGTCCAGCACATCCAGCGCGGCGCCCATGTGCAGGACGGCGTCTATGGCGAGGTCTTCGAGTTTGGGTGGGGGTGTGGTGGCTAAGGCTTGCTGGTCCATCTGCGCTCCAGTGGAGAGTTGCTCAGCGCCCAAGATCACTGGGCAAATGCGACGCCCGTCTGCCGGAAGCGTCATCGCTGCTTTACAAAACTCCAACTATAGGTGGAAGACTGTCCGCACGCAAACCCAGAAGCTTTGCTCATTTTAGTGAGCAGATATGACAGAACTTGATAAAGCCTTTGGAAGCTTGTTGCGTGAACTACGCAACGAGCGCGCACTGTCCCAGGAGACCCTTGCCGCCGAGGCCGGGCTGGCGCGCAACTACATCAGCCAGTTGGAGCTTGGTAGCAAATGTCCGAGCCTTCGGTCTGTATTCAAGCTGTGCAAGGTATTGGGGGTTGCGCCGGGGGATGTGGTGGGTGAGGTGGATAGGCGAGTAGAAAGGCGTGAAGAGCTTAATGAAGGATTGCTGCCAGACACGAGCGGTCGCTGACTGCACCCGCCAACCCAGCGATGTATTGACGTCCATTCTTGGAAACATATCTGCCGTTGACCGGCAAGTGCGCATTTAACGTTGAATCATTGAAAACCTATATCTCCGATATTATTGGAATCGCAAAGAGAATTATAAAAGACAATAACGGAATAAAGGAATCTTTCTTTGGTAATCTTTCGGTTTTGGCAGGGAAAACAGCCGATGAAATTGACACAAATCTTTCGGCTAGCCTTAATAGCTATGGAAAGATTAGGGGTGACGTGGCGCATCAAAGCACGAAGCACTCTTCGACTATTAACGCGCCGAGTGCTGAATTTACATCCGCTAAAGATTTGGTGTGCGGGCTTGCCCTATATTTTGATTTGATGAGTTGAATTTTTCAAGGAATTCACCTCTTATGAACTGCCTGACCATAAGAAATCGACACAACTATCGAGAAACCGACACAATCGAGAACTGCTCAACCAAATCGGACAGAGTGTCGTTAAGACGCAAGCCAGATATAGATTTACAAACTTCGTCCAAGCTACGCATCCAGGTCACCCCGGTTCGAGGATTTATTAATCCAATGTGTGCGAAGTTAAGAGCTCTGTCAGCGTATGCTAAAGCCGCATAAGTAAGAAGTTGTCTTAGGTCCATCAGGCGGAATTTTCGTTCGCCTGCCTTTATTTCATAAAGGCAGTCATTAAAAATCAAATCACCTTCACATTGTGAAATTAACCCACATCCAGAAAATACTGGCCGTAAGATAGTGTTGCTTTGAAATGGAAGATATTGAAGAAGTCTTACTGCTAGCGAAGCTGCTTCTTGTCGACATTCAATGTCAACATGAGACGAAGTGACCTGAGATACGTTGGAAAATCTTGACACATAGTCGATCGCGGGCTGAAGATTTTCATTTATGGAATTAACTATTTGATCATTAGCAACAGGCCTTGAATTTGAGTATCTATCGCAAAAAGATCTAAATGCCACCTCATTAATTATTGCTCGCATTTCTTTTTTTGCAGTTGATGCCAATGGAAGATCGAATCGATCAACTTGCTTATTCTCGATTGCCCAAAACCCATCTGCAAGTGGCGCTATGGTATGCCAAACCGATGAATAATGAGAGGAAAACTGATGCTCAGAAATCATACCGGAACCTTCCAGTTTATCCCTTTTTTCTGCTTATTTTCCCCAGTCCATTTCAAAACAAGCTTATCGAAAGGACTCTGATCGTTCTTGACCGAATCACGCCAATGTTTGCCCTCATCACCGAGAGTAAAAGATGCTATCAGCAAAGCGCGGCGCTCCCAACCTGTTAATGTCGATAATTTGGTCCGACAGTCTGAGAGCCAGTAGTCAGCCTGTCGAAAAGCCATTAACAATATAATATCTCGTCGAATCATCATACTGGAAGAATTTTTATATATCGCAGCCAACAGGACTTCTGTCTCTTCCGAAGTGTCTGAGACTAAAACCCTCAGTGCGAACGCGAGATTTGACGGAACTTGAGTAATGTATGAATCTTTAGCTATCAGTTGCCGAATCGTAGAATACAGCGCATTTTGAACAACCGGCTCAAGCGATGGCATTAATGTCTTACATAGCTGCATTACAGATGGGAAAATGGGATAAAGCAGATCAAGACTTGCGATCATTGAGCGAACTGCATCGTTTTGGGCATGCGCAGGCAGATGCTTGGTAGCAGCAACAAGTCGTCGGGTTAGTCCTTCATCAATTCTGCTTTTCTTTAGCTCCCGACCAAGCATGCCCACAATATCGAATTTACTTAGCTCCGCTAGCAAAGAATCATAGTCTTCAGTAGCGGTTGGGGAGTAGGGATCATAATGCACACGAAGACGTCGAAATGTTCTC
Source organism: Delftia sp. UME58 (assembly GCF_014170385.1). Classification (NCBI taxonomy): domain Bacteria; kingdom Pseudomonadati; phylum Pseudomonadota; class Betaproteobacteria; order Burkholderiales; family Comamonadaceae; genus Delftia; species Delftia sp. UME58. The sequence continues at coordinate 243,801 of NZ_LZZV01000013.1, read as the reverse complement.
GCCAACTCATCATGATGACTTTCCCCATCTTGCGATTCGGAAAAATCCGACGTTGCCAAGAACTCGGCTGAGGATAATATTCGGGTTTTGCTTTTTTGAAGAGACAGGCCTTCGTTGGTGAGAAGTATTTCATTTAGTCTAATTAGCACAGAGTGCGCCTTCTCCCGACTATCTGCAAAAAGTATATAATCATCCACAAAGCGGATAAATTTAATCCCATCCGATACAAGCAACCTATCCACACCATTCAAAAGTAATTCACTTAGCAGTCGCGAGGCGGGACCACCAACTGGTAGACCGTATGATGGGCCAGCCGCAATAGCGCCAACAAGCTCCATGATTCTATTTGCGATGTCATGCTTAGGTGTCGCTCTGCGCAGAGCATTTTCCAATCGATGATGATAAATCCTTGGATAGAAATCAGATATATCGCATCTGAGTACAAAAGAATTTGTTGAGGAGTATTGCTTTGCTGCAGCTTGAAACTGATGCCAGCCGACCTCCTTATCAAATAGTGAGCCAGTCTCAAAATCTGGTTTGTATCGATATGAAAAAACCATGCTTGGCGAAACCCGCCTCGCCTCAATCTCCTCGCCTATAGCTATTACCAATGAGAGAAGATAGGTATTCCAAATGGAATCAATTTGCGTACCTTGGCGAAACCCGCTGTAGCCCACTGCAGCCAGTTCTTTTGACGTTAAGACTGGCATTCAAGCCAGTGATGCTTCGAAATTTGTGTCTATTTCACGCAGCACCACTTTAGCATCCGCACTAGCATCGAATAATATTCGATTCTCTATAGGATACGGAAATATATCGGTATCACCAAATTTTGCTGTATTTTTAATTGCAAGAGAGAAATCATTATCAGATACGTGCGGCATTTATCTCTTTCTTCCATTTATAGAATGTATCTTCTATCTAAAGTCATCGACTCTAGAGTATAGGTTAGATCTTTTCCCCGCTGTCATGTTTTCAGTAGTTTGGACCTTCATCTAACTTCATCGTGATGATTACTTTGGAGAGTAGCACTCACCGCCGGCTCTGGGCCGACTCCCGAGAGCCAGCGATGATGAGGAACAGTCCAATGGTCATGTATCGCCTGCACCCAGTTGTGGCAATGAGCCATCGACGGCATGGTGGTTGGTAACCGCCATTGCAGCAACCTCAAGTGAACCTTGCACCGAAACAGTGGTGCTGGTATGTGCAGATGCCAGAGGCGGTGGTGTCAGTGTCTCTTGAAAACGCCTCCCACGAGCCAGCCTGACCAGCCACTCACAGCTATCATCCCCAAAGCAACTCGCCGTCCCCACCAGCGGCGATCTGGCCCCCTCCTCCACCCGAAGCCGCCCACCATCCCCTCATGATCAAAGAGTCTGAAGAGATTGCTTTGCTCCGGGAGGAAAACGCCAGGCTGCGGGCGCAGCTGGCGATTGCCACGGTGGGCCATGCCAGCGCTGTGCAGGCAGCGGGCGCCAGCGATCAGGACCCCTTCGATGCACAGGTGGCAGACCAGAAAACGCTGTTCTCGGATTTCATCGAGCATCTGCCGATAGGCCTGTGCCTAGTGGGCAGGGGTGGGCAGGTGTTGATGTCCAATCCGGCCTACCGCCATTTCCTGCTTGACGGGTCCGTGCCGTCGCTGCTGGCGCCCAGGGAAGACCTTCCACAGTCGCTGGGCTATGGCAACGGTATGACTTGCTGGCGGCGACTGCGTGAACACGATCAAGTAGATTGAAGCCAACAGACGCCCAATAAAACTGCACGCCAACAAAGGCTATGACTACCTACGTTGCCGCATCCATTTGAGACAGCGGGACATCGCAAGCCGTATTGCCAGACGAGGTATTGAGAGCAGCAAGCGGCCGTACAAGCGGCGCTGAACGCACGGCTGGTTTGCAGGCTTTGCCAAGCTGCGCATAGGCTTGGCGGGGCATATGGCTTCCATTCTTCTTGAAAGGTTCGGTTTCTGACAAGCCCACCAAAGCAAAAGGCACGGCACGCGAATCAAGGCATTGGGATTCTCGAAATTAGCTCTTGAACTCTCATTCTTGATTGCATATCATCTGCCCGACGTTGACGTCGACCTGCAGACTCCCTTCCACCTGCCGTCGAAGTCCCGGGCCAAGGCGCTCACTGAGGCGCAGCCGGTATGAGTGAGCGCCGCCCGCCCGATTGCCACGACCACATCCATCAGACAGCACCGACGCACGCAACTTCACGAGTCTGATTGCCATTCGCAAGAATTGCTGGCGGTATGGCTCAAACAACTGCCTGCCGTGCGCAAGCATGCTGATCACATGGACAACTCAACCAGAAAGGACTTATATGGCGGCTCAAGCACAGCCGAAGACAGGCTTCGAAAAATGGCAGGATGGCATTAACAAGGCAGAGGGCAATGCCAAATGGAATACTTGGGATTGTGAAATTCAGATGGCGGTCAATGAGTACAACCGCCATCTCTCTGGTAAGGCAGGATATTTGCCACTCGATTGGCAGCTTATCAAGGCCATGGCGTGGGTCGAGACGGGCGCGGAAGCAAAAAAGTGGGGGTCAAATTTAATGCAGATAGGCAATCCTGGCGATCCAGGGCTGGGTTCTCTTTTGTCTGGAAAAGAAGGTGGAGACCTGATCATTCCATCTGCCTGGAAAAATAAATTGACAGCAAGCACAGCAATAGCAATTCCTGCGTACAACATCAGAGCCGGAATTGGTTATTTGTTGATGCGCATGGCGAATTATGCGGTCAAGGCCGTTCCAGACCCGGACAGCACGATCCGTGAGGTGAAAGTGCAAGCGGGAGACAGCATTGCCAAGATTGCGAAAGCAACAGGCAGCACTGTCGAAACAATGCAAAAACTCAATCCTGCCGCGCATGTATTAAGACCTGGTCAAGTATTAAAATACCAAAAGGCTTCACTGAAGAAGGTCATTACAGGCTGGAAGATCATCACGACATCAAGCATTGCAACGTACTACAATGTCGGCGACTCAATGTATGCCAAGAAGCTTGACTATGCTCTGGCGTTGATCCGAAAAGGAAAGGTAGAGATATGCGTGAACTAACGGTCTTGGCGTTGTTCGCATCCATTGGCAGCCTATCGGCCATGGCGGTGGCTGCTGACGATGCTTTTGCTGGCGTATTTCAGGGGACTGGAAGAGCATGTTCTGGTGCGCTCCATGTGCGCGCCAAGACAATCGAATGGAATTCAGCTTATAGCATCTGCAAGTCGACGCACTACGAAGTCCTGGAAAAGAGCTTCAATGGTAGCCATGAACGAATTGTTTTTCGTTTGAAAAATCGCAGTCGTCAATGCCGTTATTCTGTCGTCGAGGTTGAACATACCAGCGGCTACAACTGGAATGTGAATGGCTACCAGTCTTTGGAAGGGTTCCAAAAAAGGAATTTTCCGGACTGGAGCAATTCTTCGTTGCCGGAAAGGCAAGTATTGTCGTGCCCGATGGTTGGGCCGGATTAGGCGCAACCATTGCTTTTGTTTTGTTGTGATTTATTTTCCAACTGGCACCAGAACACGCCACCCCTTTTTATCGTGCAATGACGATTTGCAGACGACTTGAACGCTTTTTATGGGAAGACCATTGTCTGTGGGTGCCCAACCTGACTCAAGCGAAGTAGCGCATTGCTCGACCAGTATCTTTGGGTTGACACGAGCAGTGTTGAAGTCTGTTTTCTGGCGTTTGTTTTCCAATTTCAAGAACTCATCTGCAGATTTTCTTATTTCCTGCAAATCTTGAATTGCTGGAGAAGTTGCTTCACTCACATGCGTGAAGCCGGAAATCATGAACCCGATACATACAAAGAAAATTTTCATCATTGCTTTTATACGGTTAATTTACCGCGGTCCCAAGCTTGGGGCCGCCTTCAAGCGCCGCGCGATGCGATTGGCCGATGGCTGATAACGTTGCCAGTGCTGCCCTGGGCCTATAGACGAGCACATCATCAATAGCTCCTGAAAACGCCTCCGACAAGCCAAGTATGCCCGGCCGCTCACCGCTATGAGCCCCAAAGCTGAATCGACGCCCTCAACGATGGCGATCTGCCCCCTCCTCCACCCGAAGCCGCGCCCCATCCCCCCAATGGTCAAAGACTCTGAAGAGATTGGCGGCGGGCGCAGTTGGCGAGTGCCACGGCCAGTCAGGCCGGCGCCGTGCAGGCTGCGGGCGCCAGTGATCAGAACCCCTTCGATGCGCAGGTGGCAGGCCAGAAAACGCTGTTCTCGGATTTCATCGAGCATCCGCCGATAGGCCTGTGCCTGGTGGGCACGGCCGATTCGAGTCAGCCTCTGGGTAGCCCTGAGGGCGCCTTTGAAAATTCCGAATTTTCAGGGATCGGAATTGCGAAGACGATGGGGCCACTCAGTTCAAGTGGAGACAAAAATGCGATTCGAATTCCGCCCAATTGCCACCCCCATTGCCACCCCAATTGCCACGCTGGCCCGGCATGCACGGCACGGCTTGTTCATCGCAGCGGCCCTGTCCGGCGCGCTGGCGCAGGCGGCACCGTTGCCGTCTGACATGGCCACGACTTCCGAGCAGCGGTTTCAACTGGCCCTGGAGGCGCAGACTGCGGGTGACTACGCTTCCATGCTCGCGTTGCTGCGCCAGGCGGCCCGGGATGGCGAGCCACAAGCCCAGGAAACACTGGCATGGATTCTTCTGGCAGGCCCAACCCTGTATGGCACCGCGGTGAAAGCGGATCGCTGTGAAGCAGTGCACTGGCTGCGGCAAGCCGTGGCAAAAGGGAATCAAACGGCCAAAAGCCAGTTGGATTTCCTGAACCGCCTGCGCAATGCACCGAGTGGCAAGATGGCGTGCACATCCGAGTGGGAAGGGTGACAGGCGCGAAATCCTTTTCGGATCGCAGCGCCATCCTCAAGAATGCGCTGCGGGCGCAACGCTACTGGGACCACGCCTGGAGCACTGACCACCGCACCACGGACTTGTGCCCGTCCTCGCCCTGCCCTCAACCCGCATTCACCCCGCATTCACCAGCGCTTTCGCAAACGCCCCTTCACCCGCCACAGTCAACACCAGTTTTTGTGTCGCCCGCGTCGCAGCCACATAGAACAGTTTGGCCTCGTCCGCCGCATCCTCGCCTTCACGCGGCATCTGCCCGACTCCTGCAACGGCCACGACCGGGAACTCCAATCCCTTGCTGGCGTGCATTGTCATCACTTTGATGGTGTCGGCCAGTGGATTGAAGTCACCTGACCGATGTCGCACGCGATGCGGCAGTTTTCTGCGGCCAAGTGCCATGGCGCACTGGTTCATGGAGTCGTGATCGCGGCACAGGATGGCCATGTCACCCCAGGCGTGGCCTTCCTGATGCGCCGCAGCCAGCAGCTCGGCGATCTTGGCGGGCTCGTCCCGCAAGCTCGGCAGGCGCACGATCAGCGGCTCCTGCCCTTCGCGGCCGCAGCTGATGGGTTGCACCAGCGGAACACCGTCCTCATCCTGGGCATTGGGTTGCAGGAACTCGGCGGCGACGCGGTTGGCGATTTGCAGGATCTGCCTGGTGTTGCGGTAGTTGATCTTGAGAATGGTCGTGCGCCCAGAGGCCTGGATTCCCACGCTCTTGAAGCTGAAGCCACGCGCCTTGCTCTTGCCATAGATGTTCTGGGCGCTGTCGTACAGGATCAACAGGCTGTTGGTCTCGGGGTCCACCATCTGGGTGACGAGCTTGAGCCATTCAGGCTGAAAGTCGTGCCCCTCGTCGACCATCACGGCCTGGTATTGCCCGGACGGAATCTGTTGCCTGTCCACGCCGCGAATCACAAACTCCACCATCTGATCAAACATGCCTGGGCCCTGAGCGGGTAGCGTCTGACCATAGGCCACCAACTGCTGGCGACACCACTTGTGGAAGTTGCGGGCGTGCACCCGATCGGCCAGGCCCTTGGCCGCGAACCAGGCATTGAGCTTCACCGCCAAGGGCTCGTTGTAGCAGAGCACGAGGATGGGCTTGGTCGAAGCGGTCTTGGCCAGGTGTTCCGCACGATAGCCAAGAATCATGGTCTTGCCTGAGCCGGCAACTCCGTGGATCACGCGATGCCCATCGCCCAGGCTGCGCGCGAGTTGCTCCTGCTGCAAGTCCATGACGCGCATGATGTCCGGCAGCTCGTCCGCGTCTTCCGGCAGAAGGCTGCCTTGCACCGGAACACGCACCTGCGGGAACATGATCCACCGCGTGCGCTCGAGCTGCGGCACCGACATGGCTTTGCCGAAAGCGTGGGGGAACATGTTCCACAGGCGCTGCTGAAAAGCCTCCGCATCAACGGATTCCAGCATCTCGTCCTTGCAGATGACCAGATGCGCATCAATCGTCTGGTCCAGTGCAGACTCTTCAAACTGCTTGCGCGTGATGTTGGTGAACACCACGCCGCTGCCCCATGGAAATGCCAGCTTCCCCTGATGAGGGCCTTCGCCGTGAATGAGTTGCTGATCCCGCTCCAGTGCGTTGACCACTTGAATGGCGCAGTGTCGCGCCTGAGCTGCCGGATTGATGACGACCTTGGGCCTTCCATCCACGATGAGCGTCCAGGCCTGTTTGGTCGCCTCTTGAACCGTCTCGAGCCGCCAATCCTTGGTCTCAAGAATCAGAACGCCCCTGCGTGGATGAATGACGACAAAATCAGGATGCGTCTGCTTGGGACCGATGGGCACGTCATACCAGAGCATGTAATCGTCTTCGAGCTTTTGCTCCAAACGCTCGGCCAAGCGTCGCTCGCCAGGCGTCATGCGCCCAACGCACGCCCCCATCGCAGGAATCAGTACCGCCACTTTCTTCTCCTCCACAGAGCGGCTGAGGATACCGCACGCGCCATCTCTTCAGGAATTCGATGACTGGCCAATTCCAAGCCATCGGAAATCCGAGAGGGACTCTGAACGGGTCACTGCTCACTGTTGAATTTCCTCGATTCACGGGGAAACCAGTATGGAATCCGAGAGCGCTTTTGAAATGGCCAAGCAGAGGGGGATTTGATTGTGAAAGTGCTTGGCTCGGACGTATACCAGCCATCTACGCACTCGACGACTACCGCCTTGGGCAATGCCGGAACACTTCCGAAGGTCGAAAGGACCAGTCATTGCGGCAAGCCCGCACTTGCGCCGCAACGGCGGTGCTGCTCCGTGCAGATGCCAGAGGAGGCGACATCAGCGTTGCGGCCCGTCGCAGCGCCTTCGCGCTGGACGAACCGCCCTGGATCGCCGTGGCCCCGTTGTCTTGCCTATGCCATGCAGTCGCAGTCGCAGTCGTTCAGGGAGTGCCGTATTCGCTCAGCTTCTTGCTGAACCCAAAGGTCCACAGCCGCTGCGTGCGATCGTTGACGTCATTGGTGGTAAAGCGCAGGCTCGCCGCGCCCTTGGCGCATTGGCCGTCGTTCACGATCTTGCCGTCGGCGTCCACCATGCATTTGGTGACGTCCGAGCCTTCGATTTCCTTGCCGCTGGCGTCCAGCACGGCCAGCGAAACACCGAAGTCGGTGTCGTTGGTCAGCGCCAACGTGTAGTCATCGACCAGTGCCAGGCCTTCGGCCTTCTCGGCCACCCAGCCGGTGGCGTTCAGGTTGAAGAGCCGGGTCTTCTTGAGCGTCACGACCTTGGAATAGTCCGAGCCATTGACCGGCTTGCCAGTCAGGCTGCTCTTTTCCAGGTCGGAGCCCAGCGCAGTGATGTCGGTGGCGTTGGCCGGAAATTCGATCAGAACCAGGTCATTGAAGACTTTCTTGTCCTTGCCCGTGCCTTGCTCGATGGCGACGAACTTCCCCTTGCCCAGTGAGACCACATCACCCAGCTTGGCATTGCCGGTCTTGCCTTGGTTGTACCAGCGGCTGTCCACGGGCAAGGCAAACAGGCGGGTTTTCTCGGTGGTCGGGTCAAACTCCACCCAGCGCACAAAGCGAGCGTAGTCGCGCACGTTCTCCGACTTGCCTGTGGCGTCGGCAACGGCAGCGGTGGTGTAGTCGGCCTTGCCGTCGTCCAGAGGGCTTTGCAGGAAACCGTGCAGCTTGCCGCTGGCCACATCAATGCTCAGCCCCTCCATGCCACGGTTGGCGCGGCGCTTGGCGAGAATGGCCGGCAGATCGGCCGCGCCAATGCCGGGCCCGTATTTCTTCTGGATGATGCCGGTCGCCGGGTCGATCTTCACGATGAAGGGTCCGTATTCGTCGGACACCCACAGCACATTGCGTGCGGCATCCACCACCACGGATTCTGTGTCCAGGCCGAATTCGCTGTAGCCCTTGGCCTTGCCGGGATAGGTGAAGGAGTCGTCCAGGACTTGCTCGCCCGTGTTGCCTGTGATGCCCCGTGGCTGCACGCGGCCGTTGGCGTTCTGTGTGGCGCTGAATCTGAGCGGCAGGGTGGAGACGAGCCTGGCTCCGTCCTTTCCCAGGGCGATCACGCCGATGGACGGAGTGAAGTTGGGCGAAGGAAACACCGTGGAACTGGCAAAGCCCGCGGGATTGGAGCCGTCGGTGATCTGCGTGACCGGGCCGGTGGTCGCGTTCGGGCCGCGATCGGTGATGGCGTAGAACTCCAGCGTGCCGTCGGCACGCCTGCCCTTCAAGGCCAGGCCCGAACCGTAGGCTGGCAGAAAGCCCTTGGGGAAATCGGCCTTGGTGGCGGGGTGTTGGCCTTCGTAGGGGAAATAGAACCTGTCGTCGAACTGGACGTCCTGACGCGTGACGATGGCGCGGATGCTGCCGACGCCGGTGGTCTGCGTCACCGTCTCGGACCCGGCGGCCTGGAGCGGGCGGGTGTCGGCGCAGGCGCTCAGCAAGGCAGCTGCGGCGGCGATCACTGCCATCAGGCAGGAAGAAGAAGTGGGGGGGCGCATGGCGAGTAGGTCTTGAGAAGAAGAGGCAAGCCTGATACGAAGATAGGCAGATAGGCAGATAGGCAGATCGGCAGATAGGCAGATCGGCAGGCCCTGCGTGGCAAGGGCCTGCCCCATCTTGAAGGCTTCGTTTCTGAAAAAGGCGCTGTGTCGCTCAGAACGAGTGGCTGATGCCCAGATCCACACCGGTCGAGCCGGCGTTGGCCACACCCGCAGGGCCGCCGATCAGGCCAACGCTGGCGCCGTTCTTGTTGTTCACACGCGCCAGCCCTGCGTACAGAGAGGTGCGCTTGGAGAAGTCGTAGACATATCCGATCGAATACTTGTCGGCCTTGCCGCCGCTGCGCGTGAGGGCAGAGGCGTTGCCGCTGAACTTGGCGCTGGCGTACTTGACGCGCAAGCTGCCTGGCCCCATGGGGATGGTCGCGCCCAGGTAGAAACCGTCCACCTTCCCGGAGGTTGCGCCGTTGACGGGCTCCCACTTCAGGCTGTTGTATCCGCCATTGAGCAGGAAACTGCCGAAGTTGTACGAGGCGCCCAGCACCAGGTCTTCGAGATCGCTGGTTGCGGCGATGGCGCTGGGCGAAGCCACGGCTGCGGTGCCGTCGATCCTGCCGTAGCCGATACCCACGTTCAGCGGGCCAGAGCGATAGCCCAGGTTGCCGCCTATGTACCTGCGGGCCTTGCTTGCGCCAGAGCCGGAGGCGTTCTCGTCGCCAAAGGAAATCGAGAACTGGCCATAGACACCGCCCAGGTCGCTCGGCAGGAAGTAGCCCACGGCGTTGCTGATGCGCGTGCGGTCAACCACGCCGCTTTGGCTGGCGGCGTTGTAGGCAGTCTGGCGGATCGTCTGGAACAGATTGGCCTGCACACCGGTGGTGGTGTCGGGGCCCGCGAAAGCGGTGAAGATGTTGTAGCTGGGGGTGTAGTCGCGACCCAGCCGGATTTCACCCCAGGAATTGTTGCTCAGCCCGATCGTGGAGCGGCGCTCGAAGCCAAGGGAGCCGCTGCTGCCGCCAGTGCCGACATCGGGGTTGAGGCCGCCTTCAAGCCAGAGCTGAGCTCGGTTGCCGCCGCCGAGGTCCTCCGTGCCACGCAAGCCAAGCAAGCTGGTCTTGCCTTGGCTGGAGTTCAGTGCATTGAGCCTGTTGCTGCCGGACTTGGCAATGGTGACGCCGACGTCCACCACACCAAAAATGGTGACGGAAGATTGTGCCAAGGCCAAGCTGGAAGAAGAGGCGAAGAATGTGCCCATCGCGAGTCCCAGAATGCGCGAGCACGTTTTTGGATTTTTCATTGGCGAGATACGAACTGAACTTATTAATGAGAATGACGGTAGCCTCCTGCCACCGCTGCGGGAACTCTAAGCAACACATAAGTATTCTTCGTGACAGCTGTGCTGTGTGACATGAAAGTCACAGCAGCGGCGGTGCCTGCGGCACATTTCCTGCAGGGAAGCCCTCTCGCCGCCACCCTTCAGCCATGGCCTGCACGACGGGGCAGATCATTCATTGCCGATTTGTTTTATTCATATTCGAGAAATTGGCGGAAATATGCATCCTTTTGCCATTTTCCCAATAAGGTTCTCGACTTTCAGATTTTCAATGGAACATTTCGAGCGTTCGTCGACCGATTCATCGGTCATTGGGGACCCAAATTCAGCCCATTGCACGGCCAGTTCAACCCCATAGTCCCTGGGAGGCCGAAAACCCACAAGAATTGCCGCACCGAGGACTGCAGCCTCAACATCGGTCGCACCAGCAGTCACAGCTATGATCCCCAGGCAGCATCGCCGTCCCCGCCAGCGGCGAGCTGCCCCCTCTCCTCCACCCAACGCCCCGCCCCATCCCCCCATGATCCAAGAGTCCGAAGAGATTGCCCTGCTTCGCGAGGAAAACGCCCGGCTGCGGGCGCAGCTGGCGATTGCCACGGCGGGCCATGCCAGCGCCGTACAGGGCGCGGGCGCCAGCGATCAGGACCCGTTCGATGCACAGGTGGCAGACCAGAAGACGCTGTTTTCGGATTTCATCGAGCATCTGCCGATAGGCCTGTGCCTGGTGGGCAAGGGCGGCAAGGTGCTGATGTCCAACCCGGCCTACCGACATTTCCTGCCGGACACCCCCATCCCGTCGCTGCTGTCGGCCGAGGAAGACCGGGGGCGCTGGCGCAGTTGGGACAAGGATGGCAAGCCCGTTCCCCGCGACCAGTTTGTGGCCGCCCGCGCGTTCCGCGGGGAGCTGGTGGTGCCGGGTGTTGACTGCGTCTATGACACGCCCCAGGGGCTCGAAGTATGGACGCGCGTGTTCGGGGTGCCGCTGCGCAATGCGGACAAGGAAGTCGTGGCCACGGCCATCGCCATTTTGGACATCGATGCGGAACGACGCGCGCTGGACATGTTGCGCCAGAGCGAGGAACGGCTGGATGCGCTGGTGCGTTCCTCCTCGGAGGTGCGCTACTCCATCAGTGCGGACTGGAGCGAGCTGCACCAGCTGGCAGGCGGCGGGTTCATCCCTGACACGCAGGCGTCCAACACGAACTGGCTGGAAGATTACATCCCCCCGGAGGACCGCGACCTGGTGCGCGCGGAAATCGCGCGGGCCATCCGCACGAAGACCGACTATGTGATCGAGCACCGGGTGAACCGGGTCGATGGCAGCGTGGGCTGGGCGTTCTCGCGCGCCGTGCCGCTGTTCGATGCCGCAGGCGCCATCACCGGCTGGCTGGGAGCGGCCTCCGACATCACCGAGCGCAAGCAGGCCCAGGCCGCGCTGGAGCGCTTGAATGCCACGCTGGAGGAACAGGTGGCAGAGCGCACGGCCGACCGCAACGCGCTGTGGCAGCTGTCTTCCGACATCATGATGCGCTGCACGTTCGAGGGCATCATCACTGCAGTCAACCCAGCCTGGACCGAGGTATTAGGCTGGCGTGAAGACGAGCTGCTGGGCACGACGCTTTTTCATCTCATCCATCCGGAGGATCTGGCGCGCACCATCCAGGACACGCAGGAGCTGGCCACAGGCATGGCGCATGCCCGGTTTGATAACCGGTATCGCCATCGGGACGGAAGCTATCGCTGGATCTCCTGGTCCACGCGTTCGGCGGCAGGCCGCATCAATGCCGTGGGCCGCGACATCACCTCCGAAATGGCCAAGGCCGAAGCGCTGGCCAAGGTGCAGGAGCAACTGCGCCAGTCGCAGAAGATGGAGGCCGTGGGCCAGTTGACGGGCGGTCTTGCGCACGACTTCAACAACCTGCTGGCGGCCGTCATGGGCAATCTGGAGCTGCTGCAACGGATGCTGGCGCGCGGCCAGGTGGACAACCTCACGCGCTTCATCCATGGAGCGCAGGGGGCGGTGCGGCGCGCCGCCACGCTCACGCAGCGGCTGCTTGCGTTCTCGCGCCGGCAGATCCTGGACTCCAAGCCCACCGACATGGCCGCGCTCCTGGCCGATTGGGAGGACCTGTTGCGCAGGACCGTGGGCGCCAGCGTGGACATCGACATCGTGCCGGCAGCCCATCTGTGGCACGCGCAAATCGATGGAACGCAGCTGGAGAACGCCATCCTGAACCTGTGCATCAACGCCCGCGATGCCATGCCCGAAGGCGGCCGGCTGACCATCAGGACAGCCAATATCGAGCTTGAAGAGGCGGCAGCCCGGGAGTGGGATCTTCCGCCGGGCGGCTATGTGTCGCTTTGCGTCACCGACACGGGCACCGGAATGTCGGAGCAGACCATTGCGCGTGCCTTCGAGCCGTTCTACACCACCAAGCCGGTGGGCCATGGAACAGGGTTGGGGCTGTCGATGATCTACGGCTTCGCGCGGCAATCGGGAGGAGCGGTAAGGATCTTCTCCCAGCCGGGCCAGGGCACCACGGTCTGCCTCTATCTGCCCCGGTGCGACGCCGCGCCCGTTGCAGAACGCGCGGTCGATGCGGCAAGGCAGGCGGTCGTTCCTGCCCAAAGGACCTTGCTGGTCGTGGATGACGAAGCCCCGATCCGCCATCTCATCGACGAGGCGCTTGTCGATCTGGGCTACACGGTGCTTGCCGTGGCCGATGCAGCCGCCGCGCTGCAGGTACTGCGTGCCGGAACCCGGGTGGACATGCTGATCACGGACATGAGGCTGCGCGGCGGAATGAACGGCAAGCAGCTTGCCGACGAGGCACGCCTGGCCCGGTCCGACCTGCCGGTGCTCTTCATCACCGGGTTCACCGAGGCATCTCCGCTCAGCCAGGAAAACCTGCACCCCGGTACGCAGCTTCTGACCAAGCCGTTCACATTGGATGCGCTGGCGCTCAAGGTGGCGGAGATTCTGGGCAGTACCGACGCTGTGCCATCGGACTGAGTTGCGCGGCTGGCGCCGTGGTGACCCGCAGATTCCTGGCGCCTGTCTCGCAGCTCAAACCCTGCCATATCGCATCTCCCTCGGCCCTGGTAGTGGCTATGTGGGCAGACTCGATCGCCGACGACAGAGGGGCACTGCCAAAGCGGCAAGAGCACTCGGATGCACGGCACCAGGAACTTACGGATTCATCAAGCCTGCGAATCAGCGCAAGCCTTGCTCATGAGGCCATCCGAATGCGTGTGTTTATACCGCTGATCGTCAATTCACGCAAATTCCTAGGAAGTATCTTATTTTTCAGAAAAAATAGAAAACGACAGCAGTCTCCACTTGATCTGAAAATTCGAAAGAACTTAGACTGATAGCGCCACTCACTGCTATGTGGCAGCAAAGGCCTATTAACATTTCAGCACAGAGGGAACTATGCCAAGTAAAATTCTGACCGGATCTATACTTTTTCTCGTATCAATCTCTGCAATGGCTCAAGATTTTTTGATAAGTAATGAGGAAATTGAAAAGAACGGCATGCCAATGGTCGCCAGAAGTATTTCTGGCAGCATGGCTGGAATGAATGGTACTGTGACCATAAATCTAGTAAAGCTATCAAATGGATCATATCTCTACGAAACCACCAATCAAAATGATGAGGCGATTGAGTTCAACAAGAGGCTGTGCGAGATATACGGAGACAAAAATCCAGAATCTCCTGGAAAAATGGTAATTGGTAGCGATGAAAGGAATATACCCCTTCATTGTGAACCGGCTTCCCTTCAAAAGGAAATGTCATTTAAGCAACATTCCAACTACTATTACATGCCTGGTGGCCAATGGGACTACAGACCTGTTCTATCTCTAAGCTACGACCCTTACCCACGTGCTGGTTCATATACAAGAGTATCTGCAAGTGCAGGAGTTGACTTTTCTGTCGCGAGAGGTGGCGATCTTTCACTCGCCGTTGGAGTTCGAGGAATTCCAAATTGCTATAACAATGGTTTCACCATGGCTGGTAGCATTCCAGTAGCAAATTTGCAAGTCGCAGTTCTGTGCTACATGTACCCTCATTTGGCCGGCACAGGGGGAAAGGTCGTTTCTGCTCGAGCAGTTTCGGAAAGCAAATACTCGGCCAATGAGAATGGGATAATGGAAATCTATTGAGGCAACAATAAACCAAGTGTATGACACCAGGAAGCCATGGTGCCTTCTTCAGGCTAAAACAGGAGAAAGTACCATGGCAACCCGTCTTTGATGATGGTGCCCGCACAACGCCGCACATCCGCGCATAACTCCAGCCAGTATCCGGCCATCAACGGCTTTGGCCAATTACTTCAAAGGCCGCTGATATGAAAAAAAACCATGTCAAGATACAGTTTTTTCGCAGTTTGTTGGCTGGCGCAGTCTTGCTGATCACCGCATGCGGGGACGCAAAAAACGCAACCGCTTGCGAAAACCATGACCTTAATCTGGTTCGGACGAATGTACTGAAAAAACTGAAAGAGAAGTTTCCTCAGTACGCATTCGACATCACCAAGGTGACGTTTTCTCCGGGAGAAAAAGTGCCTTTTTGGCACGTGGAGGCCATCACTCAATCGAATGGTAAGGAGCTGGTGGTTTTCGCCATGCACTATTGCGAAGGGTCTGTAGAGGTGACAGCCCTCAACCCCTACCACCCTTGACGGCGGTGGAGGCCATCGCCCTCACCCTCTCAATGAAAGCCTGCAGCACCGCCGCAGGCTGATCCGCCCGCCAGGCCATGACAGCGGGCGTCATGGCCTGCTGCGGACCGCGCAGGGGCACGAACACCACGCCGTTCATGCCCACGCGCTGCATGCAGCTGGGCACCAGGGCCACGCCCTGCTCTGCCGAGACCAGGGCCATGACGGTGAGCCACTGGCGCGCCGCGTGGCGGGTGTGGGGGTGGATGCCGGCCTGCTGCAGGCAGGCGATGACGTTGTCGTAGTTGGCCGGGGCCACTTCGCGCGCGAACATGACGAAGGTGTCGCGGGCCAGTTCGCGCAGGTCGATGGCGGGCTGCTGCGCCAGCGCATGCGTGGCGGGCAGGCAGCAGACAAAGGGTTCCTCGCCGATCGACAGGGTCTGCAGGCCGTCGGGCGGGGTGGCTATGTTGAGAAAGCCGCAGTCGATCTGGCCGCTGGCAATGGCCTGCAGTTGCTCGCGCGTCGACATTTCATGCAGGCAGACTTCGACCAGGGGGCGCTCGGCGCGGAAGGCGCGGCAAAAATCCGGCACCTGGCGGTAGACCATGGAGCCGGTGATGCCCACGTCCAGCCGGCCCTGCATGCCTTCGGCCACGCCGCGCACCACGTCGGCCGCATGCTGCAGTTGGGCGAGCACCTTGCGTGCCTCGACCAGAAAGGCCTCGCCTGCAGGGGTGAGGCGCACGTTCTTGGCGTCGCGGTCCATGAGGCTGGCGCCCAGGTCCTGCTCCAGGGTCTTGAGCGCCATGCTCAGCGGCGGCTGGGTGATGCACAGCCGCTGGGCCGCGCGCCCGAAGTGGCGTTCCTCGGCCAGGGCGACGAAATAGCGCAGCAGATGAGTCTTCATGAGGGGCGGCGGATGGGGAGCAAGCGAGATGGCATCTTGCACCATGGCTACCTCTGAAATACAGATTGATAAATCATGGGACTTCAGATGGTTCGCAGCCACAAAACCCGCGCACCTCAACTTTGAGACACCGAGGAAGGGCCGCCCCGCACCGAGGGTATCGTCCCCCTCCGCGCAGCGAGAAGAGGGAAGGCGCGAAGCGACTCAGGGGGTCAATACGATTTAGGCAAGCCCAATACCTTTTCGGCGATGAAGCACATGATCAATTGGGGGCTGACGGGCGCCAGGCGCGGGATCCAGGATTCGCGCATGTAGCGCTCCACGTGGTATTCCTTGGCGTAGCCCATGCCGCCGTGCGTGAAGATGGCGGTTTCGCAGGCCTTGGCGCAGGCTTCGGCCGCCAGGTATTTGGCGGCGTTGGCCTCGGCGCCGCAGGGCAGGCCCCTGTCGTAGAGGAAGGCGGCTTTCTGCACCATGAGGTGGGCGGCTTCCAGGCCCATCCAGGCCTGGGCCAGCGGGTGCTGTATGCCCTGGTTCTGGCCGATGGGGCGGTCGAAGACCACGCGCTCCTTGGCGTACTGGGTGGCGCGCGCCAGGGCGGCGCGGCCCAGGCCAACGGCCTCGGCGGCGATGAGGATGCGCTCGGGGTTGAGGCCGTGCAGGATGTACGAGAAGCCCTTGCCCTCCTCGCCGATGCGGTCCTCGGCGGGGATGCGCAGGCCGTCGATGAACAGCTGGTTGGTGTCCACGCATTTGCGGCCCAGCTTGTCGATCTCGCGCACCTCGATGCGTTCGCGGTCCAGGTCGGTATAGAACAGGCTCAGGCCTTCCGTGCCCTTGCACTCTTCCACGGGCTTGGTGCGCACCAGCAGCAGGATCTTGTTGGCAACCTGGGCGGTGGAGATGAAGACTTTCTGGCCATGGACCACGTAGACGTCGCCATCGCGCACGGCGCGGGTCTGCAGCTTGAGGGTGTTGAGGCCGGCATTGGGCTCGGTGACGCCGAAGCAGGCCTTGTCCGTGCCCGCGATCAGCGGGGGCAGCCAGCGGCGCTTTTGCTCATCACTGCCGAAGACCACGGCCGGGTGCAGTCCGAAGATGTTCATGTGCACGGCCGAGGCGCCCGACAGGCCCGCGCCCGTGGCCGAGATGGTGTGCATCATCAGCGCCGCCTCGCTGATGCCCAGGCCCGCGCCGCCAAACTCTTCGGGCATGGCAATGCCCAGCCAGCCCGCGTCGGCCAGGGCCTTGTGGAAGTCGTGCGGGAAGCCGCCTTCGTGGTCCTTGCGCAGCCAGTAGTCGGCGTCAAAGGGGGCGCAGGCGCGCTCGACGGCGTCGCGTATCTGTTCCTGTTCTTCGTTCCACAGAAAGTCCATGGTGAGTTCTCCGTTGCTTGTTGCTGTTCGCTTGTAGTGTCCGTGGGGTGACGGCGCTCAGGCTGCCGGTCGGCGCACGCGCTCGGGGTTCTCGCCGTACGGCGGGCTGTAGAAGACCAGCAGGCGCACGGGCTCGGCGCTGGTCACGCGGAAGATATGCATGCAGTCCTCGGGGAAGAAGCAGGTGTCGCCGGGCTGCATGGCAAAGCGTTCCTTGCCGTCCGGGGTGTCGATTTCCACTTCGGCCGTGCCGGCCAGCAGGTAGCAGGCCTGCTCCATGCCGGGGTGGGCATGGGGCAGCGCGCCGCCGCCCTGCTCCAGCGTGCCCAGCACCAGTTCCATATGGCGCGCGCCCACGTTGGCGGCGCTGACCAGGCGCCGGTTGACGGTGCCGTGGTGGTTGGCGGGGCTGTAGCCGGGCACGTCCTGTTCGCGGATCAGATAGCGGGGCATGGGCGGTTTCCTTCTGTTTGTGCTTGTGTTTGCACTTGTGTTTGTGGTGGTGTGTCTTGCAGCGGGGCTGCCTGGCTGCAGGCACGGCTGGCCTGCAGGGCGGCCAGTTCGGCCTCGGTCAGGCCCGCGTCGCGCAGCACCTGCAGGGTGTGTTCGCCCAGGCGCGGCGCGGGGGCGGCGCGTTCTGCGGGCGGCGTGGCGCTCCAGCGCGTGGGGCTGGCCGTGGTGCGCAGCCGGCCTTCGCTGGGGTGGTCTATCTCGTGCACGAAGCCGGTGGCCTGGTGCTGGGGGTCGGCGATCAGGTCCTCGGGCGAGGCCATGGGCATGTTGGGCACATCGGCCGCGTCCAGCAGCGTGCGCCATTCGGCGGTGCTGCGCTCGGCCATCAGCCGCGAGACTTCGGCATAGACGGCATCGATGTGCAGGGCGCGCTGGCTGTGGGTGGCGAAGATGGGCTCGGCCATGCGCCCTGGCTGGCCTATGGCGGTGAAGAAGCTGTGCCAGTGCTTGTCGTTGTAGATGAGCACGCATAGATGGCCGTCGCGCGTACGGTAGGGCCTGCGGTGGGCCGTGAGCAGGCGCGCATAGCCGGGGCCGCCCAGCTGCGGCTCGAACGACAGGCCCGCCATGTGGTCGCCCAGGATGAACTGGGTCATGGCCTCGAACATGGGCACGACCACGGCCTGGCCCTTGCCGGTCTTCTCGCGCGCATAGAGGGCGGCCGTGACGGCATAGACCGCGTGCAGGCCGGTGACGCGGTCGCCCAGGGTCATGGGTGCGTAGGCAGGCTCGCCGCCGCCGTATTGCTGCGCCAGCCAGGGCACGCCGGTGGCACCCTGGATGAGATCGTCATAGGCGGGCCGGGCCGCATGGGGGCCGCGCTGGTCGAAGCCGCAGCAGCTCACGTGGATGATGCGCGGGTTGCGCGCAGCCACGTCCTCGTAGGCCAGGCCCAGGCGCGCCATGGCCTGGGGCCGCACGTTGCTGACCAGCACGTCGCAGCCTTCGGCCAGGCGCAGCAGGGCCTCGCGCGCGGCGCCCTGCTTGAGGTCCAGCACCACGGAGCGCTTGCCCTGGTTGGCCTGCAGGAAGATGTGGCCCATGGCGGGGTTGCGCATGGGGCCGACGTGGCGCATGTTGTCGCCCTCGGGCGATTCGACCTTGATCACCTCGGCCCCCAGGCCCGCAAGGATCTGGGTGGCAAAGGGGCCCATGACCACCGAGGTCATGTCCAGCACCTTCACGCCGGCAAGAGGGCCTTGCTGTCCCTGCTGCTCCTGCTGCCCCTGCTGCGCTTCTTGCATGCCGGTCTCCCTCACTGCGCCTCGATGCCCGCCTGCTTGACCAGTTGCCCCCAGCGGGCCATCTGGTCCTTCACATAGGTGGCGAACTCGGCGGGCGTGGCCGTGGGCCAGACCTCGAAGCCGACCTGGGCCAATTGCTCCTGCACGGCCTTGTCCTTGAGGATGGCCTGCAGCTCGGTGTTCAGCCGCTCGGTGATCTCGGCCGGCATCCCGGCCGGGCCGAAGATGCCGTTCCATGAGGTGATGTCGAAGCCCGGCAGCGTCTTGCCGATGGCCGGCACATTGGGCAGCAGGGTGGAACCCTTGGCCGCCGTCACGGCCAGGGTGCGCACGCGGTCGGTCTTGATCGTGCCCCAGGCCGAGCCCAGGTCGGCCACATAGACCTGGATCTGGTTGCCCATGAGGTCGGTCAGCGCCTGCGGGCTGGACTTGTAGGGCACCGAAGTGATCTGGGTGTGCGTGACGTACTTGAAGGTTTCCGAGGCCACCAGCGAGGTGCTGTTGGGCGTGCCGTAGGACAGGCGGTCGGGATTCGCCTTGGCGTAGTCGATCAGTTCCTGCACGGTCTTGGCCGGAACGGAGGGGTGGACCAGCAGCGCGAACGGCAGCTCGCCCACGCGCGCCACGGGTGTGAAGTCCTTGACGGGGTCGTACTTCAGGCCCTTGACCAGCCAGGGGTTGGCCGAGTGCGAGGTGTTGGTGGTCATGAACAGGGTGTAGCCGTCCGGCCTGGCCTTGGCCACATGGTTGGCGGCAATCTGGGCATTGGCGCCGGCCTTGTTGTCCACGATCACGGGCTGCCTGAGCCGCTCGCCCAGCCGGGTGGCCACCAGGCGCGCCACGGCGTCCGTGCCGCTGCCGGCCGCGAACGGCACGACCAGGGTGATGGGATTGGAGGGGTAACCACCCTGTGCCGACACGGAGGGCGCGGCCACGGCCGCAATGGTGCTGATAGCGCCAAGGGCCAGGGCCCTGCGCAACGGGGAATGCTTCATTTGCTTGTCTCCTGTTTTCTATCCTGTTTCCTATGGAAAGCGGCGCTGTGTGTCCAGCGCTCGCCGCCATGGTGCGGGCGTCAATGATTCAAGTCCAATTCTTTAAAACCAAGCAAGGATTCGATTTATGAATCATTGAATCCTGCGCCAGGCTCCATGTCCCGCCTCTTGCGCAAGGACTGCATCGGTGCGAGGCTGGCAGCCTTGCACGACACCACGCCAAGGAGTTCCGCATGTCGCACACCGTCCACACCATCCGGCTGCACCGCGTCCTCAAGGCGCCGCCGCAGCGCGTGTACCAGGCCTTCACCACGGCCGCTGCCCTGGCCAAATGGCTGCCGCCCCACGGCTACATCTGCGAGGTGCCCGAGTTCGACGCCCGGGTCGGCGGGCGCTACCGCATGGCCTTCGTCAATCTGTCCACGGGCGGGCGAAGCGGCTTCGGCGGGGAGTTCCTGGACCTGGAGCCCGGTCGGCTGGTACGCCATACCGACCGCTTCGACGACCCGCAACTGCCTGGCGAGATGATCACCACCATCACGCTGCGCGAGGTGTTCTGCGGCACTGAAATGGATGTGACCCAGGAAGGCGTGCCCGCCGTCATTCCCGCCGAGGCCTGTCACCTGGGCTGGCAGGAGTCACTGCAGTTGCTGACCCTGCTGGTGGAGGCCAGCGTGCCGGGCTGAGACCCTGCACAAGCCCCTGCTGTCACACAGCTGCGGTTGATGGATTGCGGTGCTTCGGAGGACAATGGCAGTATTGCCCGCCAACGCCCGGAGGTCCGCCATGGCCACCCCCTTTGCACTGACCGCTCAAGCCATCGATGTCCTGCCGTTTGGTGCGCGGCTGGCGGGCGCCCGGACCTGCGCCCTGTTCAAGTCCCAGGACATGGAGGTCATCCGCGTGGTGCTGCGCGCCAGCCAGTCGCTGCCGCCCCACAAGGTGCCGGGCAGCGTCAGCCTGCACTGCCTGGAAGGCGAGCTGGAGGTGATGCTCGGCGAAAGCCGCCAGTCCCTGCAGGCCGGCCAGCTGATGCACCTGCCGGCCAACATGGCGCATGCGGTACGCGCCATCGAGGACACCTCCGCTCTGGTCACCATCGTTCTGTGCAGCTGAACGGCTGACGCGGATCATGCAGCCTCGCGCGCGGCCTGCCCGCGTGCGAATGGTTGTTCCTGCGCTCCATTTGCGATTCATTCTCATTACCAAATCTATAATCACGCCTTTCTCGTTAGCTCACGCCATGGACGCAGCCGCCGCCGGCCCTTCGCAATGCATGACGAGCCCCGTGATTGCATTCGTTGAATGGACGCTCCATGGACGCGCAGATTTCCCAGTCCGCCAAGGCGACAACCAGCGTGGAAAGCCTGTACCACAGCCACCAGAGCTGGCTGCAGGGCTGGTTGCGGCGCCGGTTGGGCGACTCCTTCGACGCGGCCGACATGGCGCAGGACGTGTTCATGCGCCTGCTCACCCGCCAACCCGGCCCTGATGCAACCGGCCTGCGCCAGCCCCGCGCCTACCTGAGCACCATTGCCCATGGCCTGCTGGTGGACCACTGGCGCCGCCGCGAGCTGGAGCGCGCCTGGCTGGAGACCCTGGCCCTCATGCCCGAGGCGCAGGCCCCCTCGCCGGAAAGCCGGCTGATCTTCCTGGAAACCCTGGTCGCCATAGACCGCATGCTGGATGCCTTGAAGCCCCGCGTGCGCAGCGCCTTTCTGTGGGCGCAGCTGGAAGGACTCACCTGCCCGCAGATCGCCGAACGACTGGGCGTGTCCCTGGCCACGGCCGAGCGCTACATCGCAACGGCCCTGCGCCACTGCTACGCACTGCGCTTCGGGGCATGAGCAGCGATCTTTCGCCCGGCCTGATCGACGAAGCCATCCAGTGGTCCGTACGGCTGGACTTCAACACGCCCAGCCCCGACACACTGCAGGCCTTCGAGCAATGGCTGCATGCGCAGCCCGCCCACGCCCTGGCCTGGGATCGGGTGCAATCGCTAAGGACTGACTTTGGCCGCATACCGCAACGCCTGGCACTGGACACGCTGGATGCAGCGCAGCGCCTGCGCCAGTCCCGCAGCGTCTCGCGCCGCCGCGCCCTCAAGCTGCTGTCCTTGTCTGGAATCGCCACGGCAACGGGCTGGATGGTCTACAGCCACACGCCTTGGCAGCGCCTGCTGGCCAGCGCCAGCACCTCGGTGGGCGGGCAGCGCACCGTCAAGCTGGACGATGGCAGCACCATCGTGCTCAACACGGACACGGCCATCCGCACGAAGCTGGACCCGCAGCAGCGCCTGGTGGTGCTCAGCCGTGGGGAAATCCTGGTGACCACGGGCGCCGACGAGACTGCACCCGGCCACCGGCCCTTCAGGGTGCGCACGCCGTTTGGCGATCTACAGGCCCTGGGCACGCGCTTTGTGGTCAGACTGCACAAGCATCGGGCCCTTGTCAGCGTGCAGGAGGGCGCCGTACGGCTGACGCCTGCAAAGGCCGCAGACAGCGCCGCACGGCAAACCGCGATGCCCGGCTCGCCGTGGTGGCTGTCGGCCGATGCCAGTACCCCGGCACCTCCCCCGGACTTTGGTGCGGACGACTGGGCAGATGGCGTGATGGCAGGCCGGGCCATCCGCCTGGGTGACCTTCTGGCGGAACTGGGGCGCTACCGCCATGGGCACATCAGTTGCGATGAGCGCGTGGCAGGCCTGCGCCTGTCGGGCACCTTCCATGTGCGCCAGACCGAGCAGGTGCTGCAGCTCATCGCGCAGACGCAGCCCGTGAGCATCAGCCGGCGTACGCGCTGGTGGGTTCATGTGGGGCCGGCATCCGGCCAGTGATTTCCACTTTTTCTCAGAAAAAGTGAGGGGATCCGGATTTTCGTACGGCCTGGGAATGAGTCCTTCAATCCTTTCCCGTATTCCATCCAGGAGAACCCAGCATGTCCCGTCATCACCCGCCCAGGCCCGGTAGCCAACCACAGTGGCGTCCCCGGCCGCTTGTCACCCTTGTGCAAGCCGCCGTCATCGGCATGGCGATGTCGACCCTCGTGCCTTCAGGCGCAGCATGGGCGCAGACGGCCACTGGCCAGGCCGGAGCGCTCACGCGCGATTTCAGCATTGCAGCAGGTCCGCTCGATGCGGCACTGGATCGCTTCTCCCGCGCAGCGGGCGTCAGCCTCTCCTATGACCCGGCACTGGTGGCGGGCCTACGCACGGGCGGGCTGACCGGCAGCCACGGCGTGTCTGCCGGGTTGCAGCAACTGCTGGCGGGCAGCGGCGTGGCAGCCGTGCAGCAGCCTGGCGGAGGCTTTTCACTGAAGGCTGCCGCGCCCTTGCCTGCTGCGGCAGGTCCCACCCCACCCTCTTCCGCCAGCACGCTGCAGACCGTCAATGTGACGGCCGATGCGGAGCGCAGCAGCGCCACGGAAGGCACGGGCTCATACACCACGCCCAGCATGGCCAGCGCCACGGGGCTGAACCTGTCGCAGCGCCAGACGCCGCAGTCCGTGAGCGTGGTGACGCGCCAGCAAATGGATGACTTCCACCTGAGCACCCTGCAGGACATTGCCAAGGTCACGCCCGGGCTGTACGCCAAGAACCAGGCCGTGACCGATTCGGAGTCCACCTTCTACGCGCGCGGATTTGCGCTGGAGCATGTGAATGTGGACGGCCTGCCGCTGGACGTGACGGGCTTCAATTCGCGCAATGTCTCGGCCGACCTGCTGATGTATGACCGCGTGGAGGTGGTGCGCGGCGCCACGGGCCTGATGGATGGCGTGGGCGCGCCTTCGGGCTCAGTCAACCTGGTGCGCAAGCGTCCCACGGCCCAGCCGCTGCTCAATGCCACGCTGGGCCTGGGCAGTTGGAACAACCGCCAGGCCTCGCTGGACACAAGCCGTGCGCTCAATGCCAGCGGCAGCGTGCGCGCTCGCGTGGTGGGCGGCTGGCGCGACAGCGACAGCTTTGTCGATGTCACCAACACCCGCAATGCCAGCCTGTACGGCATCGTGGAAGCGGACCTCACGCCAGACACCACGCTGGGCGTGGGCGCCTACCGCCAGCGCACGCGCACCAAGGGCGTGTTCACGGGCCTGCCCACCCTGCCCGATGGCGGCCATATGGACCTGCCGCGCTCCACCTTCCTCAACAACGCGGGGTCTTTCCAGAACCGCGACAACGATGGCGTGTTCGTTGATCTGGAGCAGCGCCTGCGCAACGGCTGGACGGTCAAGCTGGGCATCAACCATGTCGAGGCCGATTCCGACATCCGCAACACCACCAACAGCCGCGTCGCGGGATCGACCACACAGCTGGAGCAGTCCGAGACGGGCTGGCGCTACGGCACACGCCAGACCGTGGCCGACCTGCGCGCCCGGGGCCCGGTCGAGTGGTTCGGGCGCGCGCACGAGATCGCCGTGGGCGCCAGCTACCGCAATGACAGCTCGCATGCGGCCGAGACCTGGGGGTCGTCGGCCTCGCGCATCGTCGACATTGCCACCTGGAATCCCTACTCCGCGCCCTGGACCGGCTCGGTGCCTGCCAATGGCGACCTGTGGGGCCGCAAGACGCGCGAAAAAGCCATCTACGCCAGCGGCAACTTCAGCCTGGCCGATCCGCTGCACCTGATTCTGGGCGGGCGTCTGGGCTGGTACGAGCAGGACACGACGGGCTGGTACACCGGCACGCCCAACTGGAAGCGCAGCCTGGACGAGAGCGCCAGGTTCGTTCCCTATGCGGGCCTGGTCTATGACGTGGATGACAGGCATTCGGTCTATGCCAGCCTGACACAGAGCTACCAGCCCCAAAGCTCGATGGACGTGCGGGGCAACACCCTGGACCCGATGACAGGCACCAACTACGAGCTGGGCGCCAAGGGCGAGTACTTTGACGGGCGACTCCATGCCAGCGCCTCGGTGTTCCGCATCACGCAGCGCAACCGTGCCGTGCGTGACGATGCCAATTGCCCCACCAGCGGCGCCATCAGTTGCTTTCGCGCGGCGGGCGAGATCCAAAGCGATGGCCTGGAGTTGCAGCTGTCCGGACTGCTGCAGCCCGGCTGGCAGGTTTCGGCCGGCTACACCTATGTGCGGGCGCGCTACACCAAGGACCGGATTGCCACCAACATCGGCCAGCGCGTGAGCACCGACGAGCCCCAGCATCTGCTCAAGCTCTACACCAGCTATCGCCTGCCCGGCGGGTACGGGCGCTGGAGCCTGTACGGATCGCTGCATGCGCAAAGCAAGATGTTCCGCCGCGAAACCGGCTTCGAGACCACGCAGCGCAGCTACGCCCTGCTGGGCCTGGGCGTGGGCTACCAGGTCAATGCCAATGC
Organism: Delftia sp. UME58; assembly: GCF_014170385.1. Classification (NCBI taxonomy): domain Bacteria; kingdom Pseudomonadati; phylum Pseudomonadota; class Betaproteobacteria; order Burkholderiales; family Comamonadaceae; genus Delftia; species Delftia sp. UME58. Next base: position 218,581 of record NZ_LZZV01000013.1, on the reverse strand, counting down.
CCATGTGCAGCTGAGCGTGGACAACCTGCTGGACCGTCGCTACTACCAGGATCTTGGCTATTCATGGTCGGGGGCCCTGGCGCGCTACGGAGCACCGCGCTCGGTGGCCGTGACGCTCAGCTACAGGCTCTGAGGCCGCGCCTCAACGCACGGGCAGGAACTGCATGAACGGCCCAGCCACCAGCCCCTGCCCATAGCCGATGAAGGAGCGCCTGTAGCGCTCGGTGGTGTAGTTGGCGATCAGGTCCAGCCGGCCGATGATCTTGCCCATCTCGCGCTCGAAGCTCAGGTTGCGCGCGTCGTCGCCCAGGTGGTTGGACAGCAGCAGCGGCCCGCCCGCTGCGTTGCGCCGCGAGTTGAGTATCCAGTTGGCCACTTCCACGTTGCGTGCGGCGTTGTAGATCAGCTGCGGGTCCAGCCCGTGGACCAGGGTGAAGCTGGTGCGCCCGCCATGGGCGGTGATGATGGTGTCGGCCAGCGCATGGACGAAGGCGGCCACGCGGTCGCCCTTGAAGTCGGGCTGCAGCGCCAGCGAGAGCGCGGCCACGTCCTGGGCGCCGCGCAGGTCGGCCCAGGGCTGGCGCTCGGTGATGGCGATGCGCACGTAGGCGGATGCGGCCTCGCGGCTTTCAGCGGTTTTCTTCCACTCGGCGGGGTTGCGCAGGTAGAGCTTGTCCATGATGCGCATCAGGCTGTCCAGGTTCTCCTTCATGGCCAGCGTGGCCATGCGGTTGCTGTCGGACTGCACGATTTCGCTGGGCTCGAACGACGCACCCTCCACCTTGCCGCGCGGCGCGGGCGTGTCGGCACAGCCCGCTGTCAGCAGCAGCGCCAGCACCGGCGCCAGGCGGCGCGCCGTGCCACCTCCCGGTCGGGGCTGGCTGTCGTTCACCCCGGCTCTGCGGCCGGCCCTCCCCGGCAAGACAAGCTCAATAGTCATCCCGGAACGATAGCAGCGGACTACCGGGGCGCCGAAGCCCGATGCTCTGTCTTACATGCCCTGGCACCGGCAGCGTCAACCTCCCGTCAGGCAGCGTTGCTGCACCATCCCGTCATCCAGTCATCCACCACCGCCCCGGTGCTGCGCCAGCAGGTGGCCGAGGATCTTCCAGGTCTGGGGCTGCTCCACCATGGGCACGGGAATGCGCAGCATGCTGCCCGCGGCCTGCCTGGGCGAAAACAGCAGGCCCGGTGCCAGCAGCAGGCCCTGCGGCGCGGCATGGCGGGCCAGCACCTCCGAGTCCACGCCGCAGTCCACCCAGGCGAACATGCCGGCCTGCGGTTCGTGCGGGGCCCGACAGTCCAGGGCTTCGAGCATGCGCAGGCAGCGGTTGCGCGCGCGGTCCACGCGCTCGCGCAGGCGGTCCACATGCTTGCGGTACTGGCCATCGGCCAGCACGCGGTGCACCACCTGCTCGCCCGGCAGCGCCGTGGTCAGCCCGCCCAGCAGCTTGAGGTCGGTCAGCCGCCGTATCAGATCGGTGTGTGCCGCGACATAGCCCACGCGCAGGCTGCCGGCCAGGGTCTTGGAGTAGCCGCCCACCAGGAGCACGCGCTGCAGCCGGTCCATGGCGGCCAGGCGCACGGGCACGCCGGGCAGGAAGTCGGAGTAGGTGTCGTCCTCGGCCAGGTAGAAGTCGTGGCGCTCGGCAATGCGCAGCACCTCGTGGGCCACGCCAGCCGACAGGGTCTGGCCCGTGGGGTTGTGCACGGCCGTGTTCAGGATGAAAAGCCTGGGCTGGTGCTGGCGGGCCAGCCGCTCCAGCGCCTCCACATCAGGGCCGCCGGGCAGGCGGGGCACGCCGACCACGTTCACGCCCAGGGCGTTGAGCCGGCCGAAGATGAGAAACCAGCCGGGGTCTTCCACCAGCACGGTATCGCCAGGGCGCACCAGGCTGCGCACGATGAGGTCCAGCCCCTGCGTGACGCCGGCCACGGTCATCAGGTGGGCCTCGGGGTGGGCAGGCACGTCCTGGGCCTGCAGCACCGAGGCGATCTGCTGGCGCAGCGGCAGATAGCCCTGGGGCACGCCATAGGTCAGCAGGCCCGGTCCCGTACTGCGGCCGACGGCGCGCAGGGCCGAGGCCAGCATTTCCTGGTCCAGCCAGTCGGGCGGCAGCATGCCGGCGCCGCCCGAGTGTTCCATGCCTTCGCGGAACATGCTGCGCAACAGAAAGGCGGTATCGAAGGCAGCGCCCTGCTCCAGCGTGGGCAGGCCCTGGCTGGCGCGCGGCACGGCCTGGGCCGCGCGCCGGGCGCTGACGAAGACACCCGAGCCGCGCCGGGAATGCACCAGGCCCTGGGCAGCCAGCCGGTCGTAGGCCTGGACCACGGTATCGCGGCTGACGCCAGCCTGCTGTGCCAGCGCGCGCACCGAGGGCAGCCGCGAGCCCGCGCGCAGGCCATGGTGGCGGATGAGACCTCCGTAATGGTCCACGAGCTGATCGACCAGCGAGAGATCGGAGGACCGCAGCGGACGCCAGGGTGCAGCGGCCTGGAAAGCCGTATCGGAGGATGCGCGCGGTGTCTGCGGTGTATTCGGCATGGCGGCCGGATCGAGTGTCAGGGTCATACGGGCAGGCCAGTTGGCAAATTGTTATGGCAAAGTGTACTGTTACTGTACCGAAAGCTGCCATTAGCATGGCCTGACGGCGCCGCGGCCTGCGGCATGCGCAGACAGGGCGCCGGATTCCCAGCCATGCCTTCTGACACCATGCCCTTCGATACCGCCCACACCTCGTTCCTGCTGCCGCTGGCCATGTTCGCCTTCGTCAGCTCCGTCACGCCCGGCCCCAACAATGTGATGCTGACGGCCTCGGGCGCCAGCTTCGGCTACCGCCGCACGGTGCCCCACATGCTGGGCATCACCATGGGCGTGGTGGTCATGGTGCTGCTGGTGGGCGCGGGCCTGGGCGCGGTGTTCGAACGCCTGCCGGTGATCTACACCGCGCTCAAGTACCTGGGTGCGGCCTACCTGGTCTGGCTGGCGTGGAAGATTGCGGGCAGCGGCGGCATCGACGGCGGCAACGCGGGCGCCCGGCCCTTCGGGTTCTGGCAGGCGGCGGCCTTCCAGTGGGTCAACCCCAAGGCCTGGATCATGGCCATCGGCGTGATTGCCACGTACACGCCGCGCGAGGATTTCTTCATCAACCTGGTGCTGGCGGCCCTGGTGCTGGGCATCGTGAACTATCCCAGCGTCAGCGTCTGGACGCTGTTCGGCAGCGCCGTGGGGCGCGCACTGCGCTCGCCGCAGGCACTGCGCCGCTTCAACTGGTGCATGGCGGCCCTGCTGCTGGTGTCGCTGTACCCGGTGCTGGCCGACTCACCGGCCTGAACCACAAGGTCGGCTCACCCGGCTGATGCCGCATCCAGCGCCAGTATCTGGCGCGCCAGCGCGGCGATGCCGGCCTCGCTGAGGTCGTCGGCCTGCACCCTGCGGCGCGTGCGCCACTGCGTGAAATGCCGCTCCTGCGAGCGCTCGTAGTGCGGGTCGTAGTGCTGGGCCATGAGTTCGGAGAACAGCGGCGAGAGGCTGCGCTCATGCGCCCAGGCCTGCCAGCGCGAGATGGTCTCCTTGCCCTGCAGCTCCTTGAGCCAGCCGAGCTTGTCGGCCAGCATTTGCGGATCGTCGCCCAGGTAGGCGTAGTCGCGCAGCAGGTAGGCCAGGCGCGCCTCGGGCGTGGCATCGAGCGCAATCACGGGCGACTGGCGCATGTGCTCGACCAGCACCAGTGGCAGGGACACGCGGCCGATCTTGGCGCTCTCGCCTTCCACGTACACGGTGCGCGACGGATCGAAGCTCTCCAGCTGCTGGGCCAGCAGCGTCTCGAAGTACTTCTGGCTGGGCTGCTCCACGCCGGGCAGGTTGCCCAGCAAGGAGCCCTTGTGGCTGGCATAGCCCTCCAGGTCCAGCACCTGCTCGCCGGCCTCGGCCAGGGCATGCAGCACCCGGGTCTTGGCGCTGCCGGTGGCGCCGCACAGCACCTGCAGGCGCAACTGGGGCACAAGGCGATCGATCAGCTCGATCACATGGCCGCGATAGGACTTGTAGCCGTTGGCCAGTTGCTGGGCATCCCAGCCGACCAGGCGCAGCCAGGTGACCATGGAGCCGCTGCGCAGGCCGCCGCGCCAGCAGTAGACCAGCGGCTTCCAGTTGGCGGGCTTGTCGGCGAAGGTTTCCTGCAGATGGCGCGCCAGATTGGCCGAGACCATGGCCGCGCCCAGGCGCTTGGCCTCGAAGGGGCTGACCTGCTTGTAGATGGTGCCGATCCGGGCGCGCTCCTCGTTGTCGAGCACGGGGCAGTTGATGGCGCCGGGAATGTGGTCCTGCGCAAATTCGGCAGGAGAACGGGCGTCGATCAGGGTGTCGAACTGGTGGCGGTCGGCGATGCGGATGGGCTGGCGGTGGGACACGGGCAAACGGTGATCTGGCGATCATGCGGGAGGCAGAAACAACCGGCGCCATGGCCTCAGGGGCTCATGGACCGGCACCGGAACCAGGAAAGTGGATCGAGCCTCGACACGCACCGGCCCGCCCCGCTTCGCGCCTTGCTTGCGCGAGCCGGGCATGCGGCCGACCTTGGAAGCGGGGATTCTCGCACGCCCGACGTGCCCGCGCTCGGCTGTCAGGGCAAGGCTGTCAACGCAAGGCAGCGGCGATCAGGCCCTGCACGGCAGCCACGCGCTGCACCTGCTGGGGGCTGTCGTAGTTGCCCATGAAGACGGCATACACCAGCGAATGCTGGGGCACGACCACCAGCCGCTGGCCGCCCAGGCCGATGGCCATGTAGTACGCCAGGCCCGCGCGGGTCTGCCCCACATACCAGTGGTGGCCGTAGCGCAGGCCGGGCCAGGCGTCCACGCGCGGCAGCATGGATTGCACAATCCAATTCCGGGGCACCAGCGCCCGGCCCTGCCTTCCTCCTTGCCCTTCACCCGGCCACTCGCCCTGCTGCAGCACCAGTTGGCCGATGCGGGCCAGGTCGCGCGCCCGCAGGCGCAGGCCAGAGGCGGCGGCCGCCTCGCCGTTGGTGCCAGGCGTCCACTCGGCCTTGTCGATGCCCAGCGGGGCAAACAGCTTGTGGCGCGCATAGTCCAGCAGGGGCATGCCGCTGCCCTGCGCGATCAGATGGCCCAGCAGGGCCGTCGCCCCGCCGCTGTAGCACCAGCGCTCGCCAGGCGGGGCGACGATGGGCTGCTCCAGCACGTAGCGGTAGCGGTCGCTGCTGCGCTCCATGGCGATTTCACTGTTGCGCGGGTCGGAGTACGGAATCTCCTCGTCCCATTGCAGGCCCATGGTCATGCCCAGGGCATGGGAGACCAGGATGCCGCGCCGGCCCTCATCGGCCGCCAGATCGCTGTAGGCGGGAAAGGCCTGGACCAGGGGCGTGTCCAGCGCGGGCACCTTGCCTTCGGCCAGGGCCATGCCGTACAGCAGGCCGACGATGCTCTTGCTGACCGAGCGCACATCGTGCAGGGAGTCGGCGTTGAAGGCCACCTTGCCCAGCGGCTCGCCCCAGCGTTCGTCCTCTCCCTCGAAATAGCGCTCCAGCGCCAGCCGGCCGTGGCGCATCACGACGACGGCGTGCAGGTTCGCCAGCTCTCCGCTCTGCACGCCCCGGTCCAGGCGTTCGCCCAGGTCCTCGGCCAGGCCGGTGCCGGTGCCGGTGCCGGTGCCGGAGGAAAAGGCACCGCCCTGCCCCACGCTGGCACAGGCCGTGCAGCCCAGCGCCGCCAGGGCTGCGCCCGTCTGCAGCCATCTGCGCCTGTCGGTGCGAAAGCCGTTGTTTGTCATGTCCCTCTCCCTTACTTACTTATTTACTTACGTACTTACTGCCTGGGCGAAGACCCGCTGCCGCGCGGATGGATCAGCATGCGGTCGCCGCGTATTTCCACGTCGAACTGGCGCAGGAAGTTCTGGCCCAGCAGCGCATCCCTGTCCGTGCTGCCGGTATAGCCCGTGCCCACGCGCAGGCCACTGACCACCAGAGAGGCCACGCGCACCTGCTCGGCCACCACCATGCGGCCGTCGCGCTCGCCATTGGCGGTGCGAAAGCGCACGGGCTCGCCGCCGTCCAGGCCCGCACGCTCGGCCAGCGGCTCGGTCACGCCGACCATGCTGGCGCCCGTGTCCACCAGGAACATGACGGGCTGCCCGTTGACGGCACCTTCCACGCGGAAATGCCCGTCGCGGTCGCGCGCAATGGCCACGGTGCCATCGGCCTGGACCTTGACGCCGGCCGGCTTCAGGTACATCTGCATGGCCCAGTACAGCACGCCCATGACCAGCAGCCAGAACAGCAGAAAACCCAGCATGCCGCGGCGGGCGACGGACTGGACGCTGGGCTCGGCGGCCGTGCCGGCAGAGGAGGAAGCGGACGGATCGGGCGAACGCGGCGTGGATTTCAGGCGCATGGCAATGCAGACGGGATCGACGGTGGCAGCAAGGTGGCGGTCGCCCATTCTGCCTGCAGCCCCGCCCCGCCACGGCCAAGCCAATAGCCGCTACAGTGGGCGCCTTCATCACAGCCCGCTCCTGCCATGACCACGACCGCGCAGCCGCCCTTTGTCCTCCACTACATCTTCGACCCGCTGTGCGGCTGGTGCTATGCCGCCGCGCCACTGGTCAAGGCCGCGCGCAGCGTGCCCGGCGTCACGCTGCAATGGCATGGCGGCGGCATGCTCACGGGCGCCCATACCCGCACCATCACGGCCGACTGGCGCGGCCACGTGATGCCGCACGACCAGCGCATTGCCGAGATGACGGGCCAGCCCTTCGGCACGGCCTACTTCGACGGCCTGCTCAACGACCTGGGCGCCGTGCTGGACTCCGAACCGCCGACCACGGCCCTGCTCGCCGCCGAAGAGGTCTCCGGCCGTGGCCTGGACATGCTGGCGCGCCAGCAGCAGGCCCACTATGTGGAAGGCCGCCGCATCAGCGACCCCGCCGTGCTGCAGGAACTGGCCCGGGACCTGGGCCTGGACGGCCAGGCCTTTGCCCAGGCCTTCCAGCGCCTGTCCGGCGCTGCCACCCAGGCGCATATCACCCAGGCACGCGAATGGCTGGAACTGGCCCAAGGCCAGGGTTTCCCGACCTTTGCGCTGGAGTTCGACCACCCCGAGGCCGAGCAGCCGGGCCAGCGCGCCGTCCAGCGCATCGACATCGGGCCCTGGCTGGGAGATGCCGATGGCTGGGCCGTGCAACTGGGCGAGTGGGTCGAACAGGTGTCGGCACTTCAGGGTGGATCAGCTGCCCCCGCCGACGCGCCCGGATGTGATGCAGACGGATGCGCCCTGCCAGGGCAAGGCTGAGGACCCAGAGCACTTGCTGGAGGTGCACGGTTGCGCCAGTGAAAATCAGCATATTTGATAAAATACAATTTGATAAAAATATTAAATTTACCTACAATTTGTGAACCAGCACACCCGTACGAAAGGCGGGGGTCGCAAAGCCTCCGGTCTACCCCCGCCCTTTGACGGGAGGGCATGACAGCGGAGTTGCCAGGTTCCGTCGTTCCTGCCGGCCCCTGCATGCGACTTCGCCAGGGCCGTGCATGGCCACAATTGACGGAGATCAGCATGGCACCCTGCCGCACGATTCGCTTGAACCTTTTCCTCGCACCACCGCGCTGGTGGGCTACCACGGCGCTGTGCGCAGCAGCCCTTTCAGCCTGCGGAGGGGGAAGCGACACGGCCTCCCAGTCGGTGGCCGGCCCGCTGGCCTCCGGCACGACGACCCTCGAGAACCTCGTGGTGCTGGACGACACCGTGGGCTCGGCCATAGCGCAGCCGCAGTTCCACATTGCCCCCGTATTTGTGGAGCCACCGCAGGGGCCAGGCGTCGCAGTTGCAGGCGCCGGGGCGCAGCTGCCGCCTGTGGCCAGCATCCTGCCGCCTCAGACCAGATCGCTGTCCACCCGCAGGCTCACCCCCGACGAGTTGCTGGCAGCCCAGCGCGGACAGCCATCCATGGAGATCACATCCCAGCAGGGCACGCCCACGCCCCTGGCCTCCGGCTCCATCGTGACCTACACCCCGGCGCAGGTTCGGGCAGCCTATGGCTTTCCCGCACTGGCACCGTCCGGCAGCCCACTCACACCGGCACAGGCAGCGCAGATGGGCGCAGGTCAGACCATCTACGTCGTGAATGCCTACCACAACCCGAACGTCGCGACCGAACTGGCCACCTTCAACCAGCGCTTCGGCCTGCCCGGCTGTACTGGCCGGGTACTGGCGCCCGCGACCCCGCTGCCCATGCCCGCGGCACCCTCGACAGGCTGCGAGCTGCTGGTGGCGTACAGCGACACATCGGGCCAGTTGGCGGCCAGCGCACCGGCCTACAACGCAGGCTGGGCCACCGAGATCGCGCTGGATGTGCAGTGGTCGCATGCCATAGCACCGCTTGCACGCATCGTTCTGATCGAGGCGCCTGACGCATCGACCAACAGCCTGCTGCGTGCCGTGCAACTGGCCAATGCCATGGGCCCGGGAGCGCTCTCCATGAGCTTCGGCACGGCCGAGGGCAGCTGGACCACCTCGGTGGACTCCGTGTTCGGCGCCAGCCAGATGACGTACCTGGCTGCCACCGGCGACTGGGGAGCGGGTGTGATGTGGCCTTCGGTCTCCTCCAGGGTGCTCGCGGTTGGAGGCACTTCGCTGAGCTACTCCGGGGCAGGCAGCCGCTCCGAGGTGGCCTGGTCGGGCACCGGAGGCGGCATCAGCGCCTACGTGCCCGCATCGGCCTACCAGCAAAGCGGCGTGCCGGGCGTGGGCGGGTTGAGCCGCCGCACCGTGGCCGATGTGGCAATGAACGCGGATCCGTCCACCGGGCACTATCTGGCCGTCATCCCCTCGGGCGGCACGGCCGTGCAGTGGGTCAGCGCCGGCGGCACCAGCCTGTCTTCCCCGATGTGGGCTGGACTGGTCGCCGTAGCCAACGCCATGCGCGCCCAATCTGCGCTGGCACCCCTGGGCAGCACCCAGCCCATGCTGTACGGCAAGGTAGCGGCAACGCCCACGAGCTATTCCAGGGCATTCGCCGACATCACCAGCGGCTCGCACGGCAGTTGCGCCACCTGTTCTGCGCGTGCAGGCTTTGACGAACTCACCGGCCTTGGCACGCCCAATGCCACGGATCTGCTCAGCGCACTGGGCGCCGCCACACCCGCTGCGGTGGCACCGATCGTGGCCGCGGCCACCATCTCGGGCGATGCCGGCAAGGCCCTGAGCTTCACCGTGTCGGCGACAGGCAGCAACCCGCTGAGCTACAACCTGGCAGGCGCTCCAACGGGAATGACGGTCGCAGCCACGACCGGCATCGTCACCTGGCCAGCCCCCGTGGCGGGAAGCTACGCCATCACGGCCCGGGCCACGGACACGAAAACAGGCCTGACCGGGCAGGCGGCCTATACGGTCAGGATCGCACCGCCCCAGCCTCCCGTGGTCACCGGAGCCAGCATCAGCGGTACGGCCAACGTGGCGCTATCGTTCAGCGCCGCCGCAACCGCGCCCCACCCCGTCAGCTACAGCCTGGTCTCCGCGCCTTCCGGCATGGTCATCAGCACCACCGGCCTGGTGAGCTGGCCCAAGCCCGTGGCGGGCAACTACAACGTTACGGTGGTGGCCCGGGACACGGCGACCGGACTGAGCGGCAGCGCCGTCTTCACGGTGAAGGTGGCCGCCGCCGGTACAGCGGGCACCGGCCTGGCCATCACCGCCGCTGCCGTGCAGGGCAAGGCAGGCATCCCCCTGTCCGCAACGATCAGCGTGTCGGCGCCTGGCGCCACCTCCGTGTCCGTCTCCCTGTCCGGCGTGCCGCTGGGCATGGTGTTCGCGGCCCAGGGCTCCGCGATCAGCATGCGGTGGGCCCAGCCTGTGGCCGGCAGCTATGCGCTGCTGGTGGTGGCACGTGATTCCCTGGGCCGCAGCGCCCAGGCGACGGTGCCCGTCACCATCACGGCGCCTTGAGTTCGGCGCGGCCACGCGGGGCGGGTGGCCTCGCCGTGGCTGCGCAGCTCAGTCCATCTTGGAAATCATCACCTGGCCAAAGCCGGAGCACGACACCTGGGTGGCGCCGTCCATCAGGCGGGCGAAGTCATAGGTGACCTGCTTGCTCTGGATGGCCTTTTCCAGCGCGCTGATGACCAGGTCGGCTGCCTCGCGCCAGCCCATGTGGCGCAGCATCATCTCGGCCGAGAGGATTTCGGAGCCCGGGTTCACATAGTCCTTGCCCGCGTACTTCGGGGCCGTGCCGTGCGTGGCCTCGAAGCAGGCCACGGAGTCGGACATGTTGGCGCCGGGCGCAATGCCGATGCCGCCGACCTGGGCCGCCAGCGCGTCCGAAATGTAGTCGCCGTTGAGGTTGAGCGTGGCCACCACCGAGTACTCGGCCGGGCGCAGCAGGATCTGCTGCAGGAAGGCGTCGGCAATCGAGTCCTTGATGACGATGTCGCGGCCCGTGCGCGGGTTCTTGAACTTGAGCCAGGGTCCGCCGTCGATGGGCTGGGCGCCGAACTCGCGCGCGGCCAGCGCGTAGCCCCAGTCGCGGAAGCCCCCTTCGGTGAACTTCATGATGTTGCCCTTGTGGACCAGGGTCACGCTGGGCTTGTCATTGTCGATGGCGTACTGGATGGCCTTGCGCACCAGGCGCTCCGTGCCCTCGATGGACACGGGCTTGACGCCGATGCCCGAGGTCTCGGGGAAGCGGATCTTCTTGACGCCCATTTCCTTGACCAGGAAGTCGATGAGCTTTTTCGCGTTCTCGCTGCGGGCCTCGTACTCGATGCCCGCGTAGATGTCCTCGGAGTTCTCGCGGAAGATGACCATGTTGGTCTTCTCGGGCTCCTTCAGCGGCGAGGGCACGCCCTTGAAATACTGCACGGGGCGCAGGCAGACGTAGAGGTCCAGCTCCTGGCGCAGCGCCACGTTCAGCGAGCGGATGCCGCCGCCCACGGGCGTGGTCAGCGGGCCCTTGATGGAGACCACGTACTCGCGCAGGGCCTGCATGGTTTCTTCGGGTAGCCACACATCGGGGCCGTAGATGCGCGTGGATTTCTCGCCTGCGAAGACCTCCATCCACTGGATCTTGCGCTTGCCGCCATAGGCCTTGGCCACGGCGGCATCCACCACCTTGATCATCACCGGCGTGATGTCCACGCCGGTGCCGTCACCTTCGATGAAAGGAATGATGGGCTGGTCTGGCACGTTCAACGACATGTCGGCGTTGACAGTGATCTTCTGGCCCTCGGCCGGCACCTGGATGTGCTGGAAGCGGTTCATGGGGACGGGTCTCCGTTGGCTGGTGCACGAGGCAAGAGTGAATGCCCGGATCGGGCACGAATTTGGTGCAGAAAATTCTAACGACAATCGGGCCGCCCTCCTGTCAACGGCGATACAGTAAGCGCGTTGAGCATGTGCGGTGCATCAAGAATTTCGCACCGTTGTCTGATTCAACTTGGCTTCTACCGCTTTTCTAGGAAATGGCATATATGAAAAAACTCCTCGCTGTCCTGATCGCCGGTTCGTTTGCCGCAGGCGCCTTCGCACAGGCCGCCGCAGCACCCGAAGCGCCGATGTCGGCTCCCACGGCCGCTTCCGCAGCTGCTCCCGCTCACACAGCCAAGAAGGCCAAGGTCGCCAAGAGCGGCAAGCACTCCGGCAAGAAGCACGCCAAGCGCTCCACGAAGAAGGCACACAAGGCCGTGGCCTGATCCATGCCACGGGATGCCAGCCGGCATCCCCTCAAAAAAAGCCCGCAAGTCAGCAATGCCCTGCGGGCTTTTTGCCGCCAGCCCGGCCATGATGGCCGGGCCAGGCCGATTTTTGCGTCCGGCCACGCGCCCCCTGCGACAGAATGTGCAAGATGACGAAGCCTTCGACACCCCTCCACACATCCCTTTCCCGCCGCGCGCTGCAGCGGTTGATCATGGCCGCCTGCCTGGCTGGCGCCGCCGTATCGGCAGGCGCACAGCCCCAGGGCAGCCCCCAGATGAATCTGCGCCGCGTGGAGTTGACGGCCGGGTTCCACCGCATCGATGCCCAGGTGGCCGCCTCGGACCGCGAGCGCGCCATCGGCCTGATGTTCCGCCAGGACATGCCCGCGCAGGAGGGCATGATCTTCGTCTTCGAGGTGCCCGCCGTGCAGTGCTTCTGGATGCGCAACACCCTGCTGCCGCTGACCGCCGCCTTCGTGGCCGATGACGGCACCATCGTGAACCTGGCCGACATGAAGCCCATGACCGAGGACTCGCACTGCTCGGCCAAGCCCGTGCGCTATGTGCTGGAGATGAACCAGGGCTGGTTTGCCAAGCGCGGCCTGAAGGCCGGCGTCAAGCTGGGCGGCAGCCTGTTCACGTCCACGCCTGCCGCCAAGCCATAATCACGGCCCATGCAAGCGCTTCGCTCCTCGTTCTGGCTCACCCGGCTGATATTGGCCTGGTTTGCCGTGACGCTGGGCGTTGCCGTGGCTTCGCCCCTGGTGAATCCACAGGGCTTCGAGCTGGTCTGCACTGCCAGCGGCGACGTCAAGCTGGTGGCGCTGGGCGACAGCGCAGCCCCGGGCATGGGCCACCACCAGCTCGACTGCCCGATGTGCCTGCCCGTCGGCGCACCACCGCCGGCCCTGCCACAGATGGCGATACCCCACCAGCAACCGCTGGCCCACGCGCTGCTGCCGCTGGTGGCGGCGCACATTGCCTCCGTCACGCGCGCGCCGCTGCCGGCGCGCGGCCCTCCCGCGCTGACTGCCGTGTTCTCTTGAATCGCCGCCGGGCCTGCTGATGCGCGCCCGGCCCGCCTGTGCCGCGCCTGCGGCCCAGGACTGCGCCGCATGCGCGGCGCAAGACCCGGAGTCAGTTCGTGAATTCTTCCCCTTTCCCCGCGATGACGGCGCCGGTGCGCGCGTACACGCACGCCTTTCGTCTCCACCCCCTGGCCACGGCGCTGTACTGTGCGCTGGGCGCCGCATGGGCGCCTGCCGCACACGCGCAGGTCCTGGCCGAGGCGGCACTGCCCGCCGTCGAAGTCTCCGACCAGGCCACGGCCGACGCCAACGGACTGCTGCCGCTGAACAAGACCGTAGGCACGGCCAGCCGTCTGGGCCTGACGGCGCGCGAGACACCGGCCTCGGTGCACATCGTGGACCGCGCGGCCATCGAGGCGCGCGGCGCCCAGGACACGCAGGAGATCCTGCGCTCCATTCCGGGCGTCACGGCCTACAGCCCGCCCGGCAACATCGGCATCAGCTACCGGGGCTTCGGCACGGGCTCGGTCAGCCAGCTGTTCAACGGTATCAACCTGCAGTACTCCATTGCGGCCCGGCCCGTGGACAGCTGGATCTACGACCGGGTGGAGGCCATCGGCGGGGCCTCCGGCTTTCTCTACGGCGCAGGCGGCGTGGGCGGCACGCTGAACTACATCACCAAGCTGGCCCAGCGCGACAGCTTCACCGAAGGCCAGCTGCGCCTGGGCAGCTACGGGCTGAAGGAAGCCTCCGTAGGGCTGAACCGCCGCCTGGGCGATGCCACCGCCAGCCAGGGCACCGCCCATTACCTGCGCCTGGACCTCAACCACCGCGATGCCGGCAGTTGGGTGGGCGGCACGCAGTCGCGCTCCACGCAGCTGGCGGCCTCGCTGCTGTCCGACCTGGGTGGCGGCCTCACGCACACCCTGGCCTACGAAGCCCAGCATGAGCGGGTGGACCGCCCGTACTGGGGCACGCCGCTGCTCAACCCGCTGCGCGGCCAGGCGCGCATTGACGAGGCCACCCTCGGCAAGAACTACAACAGCGCCGACGGCCTGTACGCCCAGCGCGTGCAGTGGCTGCGCTCCATCACCGAATGGCGGGCCAGCGACCGGCTCAAGCTGAGCAACACCTTCTACGCCTATGACGCGCTGCGCGACTACCGCAACGTGGAGACCTACCGCTTCACGCCCGACAACAGCGCGGTGGTGCGCTCGGCCGCGCTGCTGCAGCGCCATGACCAGCGCATGGTGGGCGACCGCATCGAAGGCAGCTACCTGGGCGAGCTGGCGGGCCGGCGCAGCGAATGGGCCTTTGGCCTGGACGTGAGCGTGAACCGGCAGACGCGCTTTCCGAACAGCCTGTCTGGCACGGTGAGCACGGTCAATCCCTACGATTTCACGACAGAGAACTTCTACGACATCCCAGGCATGGCGCCCGGATTCAGGCCTGACCGCGACAACAAGGTCACCACCACCGCCCTGTACCTGGAAAACCGCACGGCCCTCACCCCGGCCCTGCACCTGTTGACCGCCCTGCGCCATGAACGCATCGATGTGGACCTGACCAACCGGCGCGATGTGACGCCCGCGCTGCCCGCCAGCTACAGCCGCAGCTACAGCCCGACGACCGGGCGCGTGGGCCTGGTCTGGGATGCCACGCCCGAGGCCAATCTCTACGCCCAATTCTCCACGGCGGCCGATCCGCCGTCGGGCATGCTGATGGGCGCCTCGTTTGCCGACGCCATCAACAACACCGGGCTGACCACGGGCCGCCAGGTGGAGGCGGGCAGCAAGCTGTCGTTCTGGCAGGGCAAGGGAACGGCGGCTCTGGCGGTCTATCACATCACGCGCCGCAACATCTCCACCCAGGACCCGCAGGACAGCACGCGCACGGTGCTGGTGGGCCAGCAGTCCTCGCGCGGGGTGGAGCTGTCCATGGGCCTGGCGCCCACGCCGCGCTGGTCCATCCAGGGCAACTGGAGCCATGTGGACGCGCGCTATGACAACTACCAGCAAGGCGGCGTGTCCCTGGCGGGCAAGCGGCCCACGAACACGCCCGCCAGCGTGCTCAACCTCTGGACCAGCTACCGCATCACGCCCGCGCTGGAGGTCAACGCAGGGCTGCGCCGCGTGGGCGGTATCTATGCTGACGCGGCAAATACCCTGTCCTGGCCTGCCTACACGCTGCTGGACCTGGGCCTGAGCTACCGGATCGACCCGCGCATGACGGTGATCGCACGGCTGCGCAATGCCACGGACCGCGTCTACGCCGCCAGCCTGACCAGCACCATGGCCTACCTGGGGGCGCCGCGCACGGCCGATATCACGCTGCGCGTGGCGTTCTGAGCGAGGGCCGCGCCATGCGCCTTCACCTCAAACGCTGGCTGTTCCTGCTGCACCGCTGGCTGGGCATTGCCGTATGCCTGTTCTTTGCGCTGTGGTTTGTCTCGGGCATGGTGATGATGTACGTGGGCTACCCCAAGCTCACCGAGGCCGAACGGCTGCGCCACCTGCCGCCGCTCGATGGCAGTGCCGCCCTGCTCGCGCCCTCCGAGGCGCTGCGCGCGGCCGGCATCGACGGCCCGCTCAAGGACCTGCGCCTGCATGCCGGCAGCGCCGGCCGTGCCAGCTACCTGGCCACGCCCGAGGGGCGGCGCCAGCCCGTGGCCATCGATGCGGCCAGCGGCCAGGTGCTGCCCGCCACCAGCGAGGCGCAGGCCCTGGCCAGTGCCCGCGCCTTCGCGGGGGAGGGCACGGGCCTGCACTACCTGGGCACGGTGGATGAGGATGCCTTCAGCCACTCGCGCGCGCTGGACATCCACCGCCCCCTGCACCGCGTGCAGCTGGACGATGCCCAGGGCACGCTGCTCTACATCTCCGGCCGCACGGCCGAGGTGGTGCGCGATGCCACGCGCACCGAGCGCGGCTGGAACTACCTGGGCGCGTGGCTGCACTGGCTGTACATGTTCCGGGGCAATGCCTTTGACGGCGCCTGGGCCGACATCGTCAACGTGCTGTCGCTGGTCGGCATTGCCGTGGCCATCACCGGCACCGTGGTCGGGGTGATGCGCTGGCGGTTCAGGCAGCCCTACCGCAGCGGCCGGCGCACGCCCTACCCGGGCCGCGCCATGCGCTGGCACCATGTGGCGGGCCTGCTGTTCGCGCTGACCACGCTGGCCTGGATCTTCAGCGGCCTGATGTCCATGAACCCCTGGCGCCTGTTCGACACGGGCACGCCGCCGCTGCACATGGCCCGTTGGCAGCAGGGCCCGCTGCGCCTGACCGGGGACGACGCCACGCCGCATTCGCTGATCACCGCAGCGGGCGGCCCCGTGCGCGAACTGCGCTGGCTGCGCACCGCAGGCCGCACCGAGGTGCTGGCCCAGCCCGCAGCCGGCACGCCCCTGGTGCTGGACAGCGCCAGCGCCGCGCCCGTGGCCCACTCGCGCGACGCCCTGCTGGCGCGCGCAGCCGTGCTGATCGACGCACCCGTGCTGCGCAGCGAATGGCTGACCGCGCACGACCTGTACTGGTACGAGCGCGCCGAGCACACCATGATGGGCGGCCATGACAAGCCCCTGCCCGTGCTGCGCGTGGTCTTTGGCGATGCCGCGGCCAGCTGGGTGCACATCGACCCGCACACGGGCCAGGTGCTGGGCCGGCTGGACGGCGCCCAGCGCCTCAAGCGCTGGCTGTTCGCCATGCTGCACAGCTGGGACTGGCTGCCGCTGCTGCAGCGCCGGCCGCTGTGGGATGGGCTGCTGCTGGCCTTCAGCCTGGGCGGCCTGCTGATGAGCGCCACGGGCGTGCTCATCGGCCTGCGCCGGCTGCGCAAAAAGCGCAGTCATGGCGCCCGGATGCCGGCATCGGCCAAGGCGGGTGTATATGGTTAGCCGCCATACTGTATGCTTGCCACATGCAACTCGAACAGAAATACCAGGCCCTGCTGGCCGAGGCCGAGCGCCGCCGGCTGCCCGATGTGGACGGCATGCGGCTGTGCTTCCAGACCCTGTCCCTGGCTGCGCGCATCGACCGTGACTGCGCCGCGCTGCTGGCGCCCCATGGCCTGTCCGAAGGGCGCTTCGTGCTGCTGTTCCTGCTGGAATCCGCCAGCGAAGGCCTTGCGCCCAACCATCTGGCCGAGCAGGCCGGCATCACCCGCGCCACCGTGACCGGCCTGCTGGACGGCCTGGAACGCGAGGCCCTGGCCCAGCGCCTGCCCGACCCCGCCGACCGCCGCGCGCTGCGCGTGCAGCTCACCGCCAAGGGGCGCCAATTGGCGCGCAAATTGTTTGCCCAGCACAGCCGATGGATCGCCGGCCTGTTTTCCAACCTGACGCCCGCCGAACGCGGCCAGTTGGGAAAGCTGCTGGCCAAGGCCTGCGCAGGCGTGGAGGCCAGCGCATGACGGCGCCCGCCCCCCGGCGCAAGGGCGCCAACCGCACGGCCGACATCACTCCCGAACTGCTGCAGGCCCTGTCCCTGGGCGAGATCGAAACCGCCACGCTGACCGAAAGCCTGGCCGTGGACCAGGCCCGGCTGCTGCAAGCCGTCTTTCCCGACGAGTGGCCGCAGCTGCAGGACACGGCACAGGCGCTGGGCCAGCTCGGCATCCTCAAGCGCATGGAGTGCATTGGCGGCCTGCTGTGGCAGACGCTGGGCCAGGCTGGCTGGCAGCGCTGCCTCACGCACCGCTCTGACACGGTGCGCGGCTGGGCCTGCTTCATGGCGGGTGCGCAGCCCGGCCTGGACCTGCGCCAGCGCCTGGAGCTGGTGCGGCCGCTGGCCGATGACTCGCATTTCGGCGTGCGCGAATGGTCGTGGATGGGCGTGCGCCCGCATCTGGCCAGCGACCTGCCGCAGGCCGTGGCCGAGTTGTCTCGGTGGACAAGGCGGCCCTCCGACCGCCTGCGCCGTTTCGCCAGCGAGGCCCTGCGGCCGCGCGGCGTCTGGTGCAGCCATATCTCGGCGCTCAAGCAGCAGCCGGAGATCGCCCTGCCCCTTTTGCAGCGGCTGCGCGCCGATGCCTCGCCCTATGTGCAGGACTCGGTGGCCAACTGGCTCAACGACGCGGCCAAGAGCCGGCCAGACTGGGTGCGCGCCCTGTGTGCGCAATGGCTCCAGGAATCGCCCGTGCCCGCCACGCGCCGCATCTGCGAGCGTGCGCAGCGCAGCCTCAAGGAGAGCTAGCCTCCTGCCGGCCCGCCAGCCGCTCGCAGTCGGGCTTGACGCAGCGCCCGTAGAGGATGTGGGAGTGCTCCACGATGGCAAAGCCATGCGAGCGCGCCAGCAGCTTCTGGCGCTGCTCGATCACCGCATCATGGAACTCCTGCACCAGGCCGCAGCGCGTGCAGATCAGGTGGTCATGGTGCTCGCCGTCATCGAGTTCATAGACCGCCTTGCCCGCCGCAAAGCGCTGATGCCGCAGCAACCCGGCCTGCTCCAGCTGCGCCAGCACGCGGTAGACCGTGGCCAGGCTGGTGCCCCGGCCCTGGTCATGCAGCTGGCGGTAGACCTCCTCCGCTGCCAGATGACGCTGGTCCCCGTGGCGAAAGATGTCCAGTACCCACAGTCGCGCCAGCGTGGCCTTCAGCCCCAGGTTCTTGAGGTCAGCGGAATCGGACATGCAGCCCTTTCTTGTCTCAGTGATTCACGCCACTGCGCGCTACCAACCGTCCACGGTCCACGAGACTGGCGCACCCCAGCCCAGGGACACCGAGGAAGGGCAGCCCCGCACCGAGGGTGTCGTACCCCTCCCGCGCAGCGAGAGAGGGGGAAGCGGCGTAGCCGCTCAGGGGGTGCTTTGTTCTAGAACTCATTGTGGATGGCCTTGTAGCCGCGCACCAATTCGTTGTTGGTGCGGACCACGTCCTCGGAGAAATCGCTGGCGTCCGCGGGCACCTGGGCCAGCGTGGACAGATCGGTCTCCGGGCCTATGCGCGCGGTGGACGGCACATAAAAGCCCGGTGGCAGGTGGCATCCATCGACCACGGCGTTGTAGCGCACCACGCAGCCGTCATCGACCACGCAGTTGAAAAGCACGCTGTTGAAGCCGATGAACACGCCATTGCCCACGGTGCAGGGCCCGTGGACGATGGCGCGATGGGCGATCGAGCTGTGCTGCCCCACGCTGACGCGCGCGCCGGACTTGGAGTGGATCACCACCCCGTCCTGGATGTTGGAGTGCGCACCGATCACGATGGGGTCGATGTGGCCGTCCGCATCCATCTCGTCGGCACGGATCACGGCGTAGGGGCCGATGAAGACGTTCTCTTCCACGATCACCAGTCCGCACAGGATGGCCGTGGGGTCCACGAAGGCGCTGGCATGGATGCGCGGCAGGTCCCCGCGCGGGTTCCTGCGGATCATCCCTTGCGCTTGTTCTTGGCGCCGCCCTGGCGGGCCTTGAAGCGCGGATTGCTCTTGCAGATGACATAGGTGCGCCCGCGCCTGCGCACCACCTGGCAGTCTCGGTGGCGCAGCTTGGCTTCCTTGAGGGACGAGAGAACTTGCATGGAAAACTCCTTGGGTTGGACAAAAACGGATGCGGGACTGCTGGTCGCTGTTCGCTGTTAGCGGCTCAAGCCCAGGCCACGGCGTCGTGCGGATGCAGGCTTTCCAGGTGGCGCACATGCACGCGCGGCTGGGCGTAGACGCCTTCCAGGGCCGCCTGTATGCGGCGCGCCGCATCCTCGACAAACATCAGGTTGCGGCCGTTGAGCGCGGCAAAGGCCTGCTCGTCGGCGCGCTTGACGGCGGTCTGCACGGGCGTGCCCAGCGCCTGCTCCACGCGGGCGATCAGGGGCAGGATGCCGAGGTCCGGCCCATCACAGCCCAGGTCCACGCTGACCCGGGCCTCGCTGCGCTGGCTGTGCGCCGTGGCCAGCGTGCCATGCCGGCGCAGCCAGGAGGCCACCTGGTCCGGCGCCACCAGTGATTCGCCCGCAAAGGCCTGCAAAAAGCCCTGCTCCAGCAACTGCCGCGACAGGGCCGCCGAGCAGGGGCAGGTCGAGGAATAGCCCACGCTCACCTGCAGCCGCAGCTGGAACACGCCCTCGGCCAGCGTGGCGTCCAGGCGCACGGGATAGGACTTCCAGCCCGACAGGTCGTGGGTGACCAGGGCGGGCCGCTGGGTCAGCAGGTCCAGCGACAGGCGCAGCCGGGCGCTGCGGCTTTGGCAGTCGAGGTGGCTGTCGATCATGGCCTGCAGCGCATGGCGCAGCGCCAGGGCAGACAGCGCGGACTCCTCGGCCAGGCTGTCCAGCTGCCGGTACAGCCGGGACATGTGTATGCCCTTGACATGGGCCGCAGGAAGATCGACCTGCACATCGGCGCGCGCATGCAGCTCGCGCCAGTAGCCGGGCTCGGCGACGGTCACGGGCAGGTCTATGCCCTGCATGCCCACCCATTGCAGCGGGCTGAGGCTGGGCGCGGGATCGGTCAGGGAAACATCGGGAAGAGGTGCAGGCATTCGGGGCTCCAGTGGCCACGCCGACCCAGGCCGGCGCGGTATTCGCTCAATTCCAGTCGGGAAACGGGTTGTCCCATTGCGCCCAGGCCTGCGGGCCCAGGGCCATTTCCGAATCGGTCAGCAGGCAGTCGTCCAGGCGGGCGCCCAGCGCGTCCTCGTCCATGCCCATGCCGATCAGCACCAGCTCCTGGCGCGCATCGCCCACGCCGTCGACCCATTTGTCCAGGATACGCTCCACGCTCTCGGGGTCGCGCGGCCAGCGCTCGGCCTCCACGGCTGCCCACCAGTGGCCAGCCGGTCCATGGCGCGCCACGGCGCCGGCCTGCGACCAGGAACCGGCCAGCGCCGGATGGCTGGCCAGCCAGAAAAATCCCTTGGAGCGCACCACGCCCGGCCATTCGCTTTGCACCAGGCCAAAGAAGCGCCGGGGATGAAAGGGGCGGCGGGCTCGGTAGACAAAGCTGGCAACGCCATAGGCCTCCGTCTCGGGCTGGTGCGTGCCACGCAATTCCTGCAGCCAGCCCGGCGCCCTGGATGCCTCCTCGAAATCGAACAGCCCGGTATCCAGCACGCGATCCAGCGGCAGCCGGCCGAAGGAGGCCATCTCCAGCCTGGCACGCGGGTTGAGTCCGCGCAGGATGGCCACCAGCCGCGCGCAGTCCTCTTCGGTGACCAGGTCGATCTTGTTGAGCACGATCACATCGCAGAACTCCACCTGCTCGATCAGCAGATCGACCACGGTGCGGCGGTCCTCCTCGCCCAGCGATTCGCCGCGCGAGCGCAGGCTGTCGCGCGAGCCGTAGTCGTGCAGGAAGTTGAAGGCATCGACCACGGTCACCATGGTGTCCAGTCGCGCCACATCGCCCAGGCTGCGCCCGTCCTCGCCCGCGAAGGTGAAGGTCTCGGCCACCGGCAGCGGCTCGGAGATGCCCGTGGACTCGATGACCAGCTGGTCGAAGCGGCCCTCGCCCGCCAGCCGCGCCACCTCCAGCAGCAGGTCCTCGCGCAGGGTGCAGCAGATGCAGCCATTGCTCATCTCCACCAGCTTTTCGTCGGTGCGCGACAGGCCGGCCCCGCCATCGCGCACCAGGGCCGCGTCGATGTTGACCTCGGACATGTCATTGACGATGACGGCCACGCGCCGCCCTTCGCGGTTGTGCAGGATGTGGTTGAGCAAGGTGGTCTTGCCCGCGCCCAGAAAACCCGACAGCACGGTCACAGGCAATCGGGCATGCGGCGGCTGAACCGGCGCTACGGTATGCATCATGGAATCTCTCGAACAGGGACAGGGATCGCGCGGCGGGCACTGCGGCCGCGGGCGGCAGGCGGGGTCTCAGGCGTGGAGCGCGGTGCAGGCAGAGCACTTGCCATGCAGCTCGATGTTCGAATGGGCCAGCGCAAACGCATGGCCATGCGCCCAGTTGCCCAGGCAGCGGTTGAGCGCGTCGTCCACGAACTCATCGACCTGGCCGCAGCTGTCGCAGATCGCAAAGGCCGAGAAGTCATGGCTGCCCTCGTCCGGATGCGAGCAGCAGACATAGGCATTCAGCGACTCCAGGCGATGGACCACGCCCTGCTCGGCCAGCTTGTCCAGCGCGCGGTAGACCTGGGTGGGGGCGCTCAGCCCGTGGTCACGCAGTTGGTCGAGCAGTGCATAGGCCGTGCGCGGCGCACCGGCCTGGCGCAGGGCGTCGAGCACCCGTTGCTGGTTGGCGGTCAAAGGAGTGGGCATGGTGATTTCCTGGTCTGGCAAACGGCCAGCATGTTGGGTCATGTCAATTTTGTTAAGTTATAACATAACAAACCATCGCCTGCCAGGCAGGTTTTTACAATTAAAAAGAATATTAAGTTGCGTTTAAATAATCAACAGGATATAGTCAGCACCGTTGTCCAGACCCAATTACCTGAGTCGGCAACGACATCTCCCGCGCAACGGCTTGCCAGCCGCTTCCTGCAGGATGTCTTTCGCGACCTTTGTCGCCCAGTTGGTCTGTAGAGCTGCAGCCAACCGAGTTCCTAGATGCTCACGCAGGCCTGCTCAAGGCTGCGAACCTGACTGAACCACATTTCAAACACCGGCATTCCCATGGGCAAGTACGTCGTCTCGCCCTCGACACACCCGACCGACTGCGGCCGCTTCCGCGCTTCCTTCTCGGTCCATCGCTCCCAGGGCAACGGCAGCTACTGTCGCGTATTCCGTTTCGACAAGGCATTCGCCTCCAGCGAAGCGGCACGGCTGTTTGCCGTCACCCAAGGCTGGCTTCAGACCTGCATGCAGCACCCGCCTGCGTGCTGATGGCCTGCCTGCTGCGAACCCCCATCCATTCCCTGCTGCGGATTGCACAGTCCGCCGCCTGCATTCCAACGGTGCGCCCGTTTGCGCACATCTAATCAAAGAGGTTTTCCTATGACCACCAAAATCTACGTGGGCAATCTGCCCTACTCCGTGACCGACTCCAGCCTGGAAAGCAACTTTGCCGAGTTCGGCAACGTGGCCTCCGCCAAGGTCATGATGGACCGCGAAACCGGCCGCTCCAAGGGCTTCGGCTTTGTCGAAATGGCTTCTGCCGAAGTCGCCCAGGCCGCCATCACCGGCCTGCACGGCATGTCCGTGGACGGACGCTCGATCGTCGTGAACCTGGCCCGTCCCCGCGAAGAAGGCCGCAGCTCCGGTGGCTACAGCCCGCAGGGTTACGCCGGCAAGCGTTCGGATGTCGGCTATGGCAACGGCGGCCACGGCGGCGGTCGCTACTGATCACGGCGCAGCTTCCGAAAACCGGCTCTCTGGGCCGGTTTTTTTTCGCCTGCGGTTTTCTTTCCTGCCGTTGCAGGCATGAAAAAACCGGCCGCCCTTGCGGGCCGGCCGGTCATGGCTGAAGCCTGCCGGGGCCAGGCCCCGGGCACAGCGGCTTACAGCAGCGCGTCGATGGCTGCGTTGAACGTGGCGCTGGGGCGCATCACGGCATCCATCTTGGCCACGTCGGGCATGTAGTAGCCACCGATGTCCACGGCCTTGCCCTGCACGGCGCGCAGCTCTTCGATGATCTTGGACTCGTTGTCGGCCAGTTGCTTGGCCAGCGAAGCGAACTTGGAGGCCAGTTCGGCATCTTCCGTCTGCGCCGCCAGGGCCTGTGCCCAGTACAGGGCGATGTAGAACTGGCTGCCACGGTTGTCCAGCTCGCCGGTGCGGCGCGAAGGCGACTTGTCTTCGTCCAGCAGCTTGCCCGTGGCTTCATCCAGGGTCTTGGCCAGCAGCTTGGCGCGGGCGTTGCCGTTCTTGATGCCCAGGTCTTCCAACGACACGGCCAGGGCCAGGAACTCGCCCAGCGAATCCCAGCGCAGGTGGTTTTCCTCCACCAGCTGCTGCACATGCTTGGGAGCGGAGCCGCCAGCGCCCGTTTCGTACATGCCGCCACCGGCCATCAGCGGCACGATGGACAGCATCTTGGCCGAGGTGCCCAGCTCCATGATGGGGAACAGGTCGGTCAGGTAGTCGCGCAGGATGTTGCCGGTCACCGAGATGGTGTCCAGGCCGCGGGCCACGCGCTCCAGCGTGTAGCGCATGGCGCGGACCTGAGACAGGATGTGGATTTCCAGGCCCGTGGTGTCGTAGTCCTTGAGGTAGGTGTTGACCTTCTTGATCAGCTCGGCCTCGTGCGGACGATAGGGGTCCAGCCAGAACACGGCGGGCATGCCGGAGTTGCGGGCACGCGTGACGGCCAGCTTGACCCAGTCGCGGATGGGCGCGTCCTTGACCTGGCACATGCGCCAGATGTCGCCCTGCTCCACGCTCTGGCTCATCAGCACTTCGCCCGTGGCCAGATCGACGATGTTGGCCACGCCGTCTTCCTCGATCTCGAAGGTCTTGTCGTGCGAGCCGTACTCTTCGGCCTTTTGCGCCATCAGGCCCACGTTGGGCACGGTGCCCATGGTCTTGGGATCGAAGTTGCCGTGCCACTTGCAGAAGTTGATCATCTCCTGGTAGATGCGGGCAAAGGTGGACTCAGGCATCACGGCCTTGCAGTCGTAGGGCTTGCCGTCGGCGCCCCACATCTTGCCGCCCTGGCGGATCATGGCGGGCATGGACGCGTCAACGATCACGTCGTTGGGCGAGTGGAAGTTGGTGATGCCCTTGGCGGAGTCCACCATGGCCAGCGCGGGACGGTGTTCCTGGCAGGCGTGCAGGTCACGGACGATCTCTTCGCGCAGCGAGGCGGGCAGCGTCTCGATCTTCTCGTACAGCGTGGACATGCCGTTGTTGACGTTCACGCCCAGCTCGTCGAACAGCTTGCCGTGCTTCTCGAAGGCTTCCTTGTAGTAGATCTTCACGCAGTGGCCGAACACGATGGGGTGCGAGACCTTCATCATCGTGGCCTTGACGTGCAGCGAGAACAGGATGCCGGCGTCGCGGCAGTCGTCCAGTTCCTTTTCATAGAAGTCGCACAGCGCCTTCTTGCTCATGAACATGGAGTCGATGATCTCGCCGGCCTTCAGGGCCACCTTGGACTTGAGCACCACGGTCTTGCCGCTCTTGGTGGTCAACTCCATCTTGACGTCGCGCGCGGCGTCCAGGGTCATGGACTTTTCGCCGTGGTAGAAGTCGCCGTGCTCCATGTGCGAGACATGGGTCTGCGACCACTGCTTCCACTCGCCCATGGAGTGCGGGTGCTTCTTGGCGTAGTTCTTGACGGCGGCGGGAGCGCGGCGGTCGGAGTTGCCCTCGCGCAGCACGGGGTTCACGGCCGAGCCCAGGCACTTGCCGTAGCGTGCCTTGATGTCCTTTTCCTGGTCGTTGGTCGGATTCTCGGGGTAGTCGGGCAGTGCATAGCCCTTGGCCTGCAGTTCCTTGATGGCAGCGATCAGCTGGGCCACCGAGGCGCTGATGTTGGGCAGCTTGATGATGTTGACATCGGGCTCCAGCGTCTTCTTGCCGAGCTCGGACAAGGTGTGGGCCACGCGCTGGTTTTCGGCCAGGAATTCGGAGAACTCACCCAGGATGCGGTGGGCCACGGAGATGTCGGCGGTCTCGACGTTCACGCCGACGGGCGCGGCGAAGGCGCGCACCACAGGCAGGAAGGCACTGGTGGCAAGGCGCGGGGCCTCATCGGTCAGGGTGTAGATGATGGTGGGTTGCTGCGTGCTCATCTCTTGTCTCAGGTAGTGAAAAGGTAGGGGTCGCGCCGCAGGCCGTCGAACCGGGCATCCGCTAGGGGAAACGGGGCCGGTGCAGCCTGAGGCAGTAGGACCGTCACGCAATGCCCCGTCGCGCCAGCATGCTGCCCCGGCGTTTTCTGCAATGCGATCCCACAATACAAAATTCTAAGCGGAACCCGCCACATTTTCTAAGTCTTGTAGAAGACTTAGGGTTTTACAGCGGCATTCAGGACGCGTTTTCACAGGGAAACGGCTTGCAGCCCCTGCGTTTTCTACCATGCAAAAAATGCTGTAGCGTGACGGACACGCAAGCGGAGCAGACCCCCCGGGTCAGACCCAGAGCCGATACATCCAGAACGACTCGTCGTGCTCGAAGCGTCGCGCAAACTCCCCCGGCGAAAACCCCGTGATCTGGCGCACGGCGCGGCACATATGGGCCTGGTCGGAGAAGCCCTCATCCAGCGCCAGCGCGGCCCAGTCCAGCGCCTGTCCCTGTTCATGGTGGCGCCGCGCCGCATGGAACAGGCTTTCCGTGCGCACCATGCCCTGCCACTGCCGCAGGGAGCGGCCGCTGAACTGCTTGATGCGCCGTTCCACCTGGCGCGCGCCCAGCGTTCTTTGCCATTGCAGCGCCTGCATCCCCAGCCAGGCCACCCAGTGGCGCCCATGCTCGCGCAACGAGGGCCGCACCTGCAGGGCGCTCCCCCGGACCTCGCGCCAGCGTGGCGCCAGGTGGCGCTGCAACGCGTCCAGGGTGCCGGCATCGTCCTGCGCATGCAGCAGGGCCTGGCACAGCGCGGACCAGGACGGCCCCAGCACCCCGGATGCCGCGACAAAGCCATCCTGCGCCTGCAGCACGCCGGGGCCGAACAGCTGCAGCGCGGCATCCAGGTGCAGGCAGACCATGCCGCCACGGCCCGGCCCGCTGGCCCAGCTGGCCGTGGGCGCGGTCTGGCTGCCCGAAAGCATGACGGATGCCGCAAAGGGCTCGCAGCCCTGCAAGCCCACCAGGCCTGCGGCCATGTCCTGGTACCAGGACAGGCAGACCATGGGGGTGGCGGGAAAATGCGACAGCCGCTGCGCATCGTCCAGGACCAAGCCCCGCGTATCGCGGCAGACGACGGCCACCACCGCACCATGCAGCCCCGCTGGCGCGGGATACAGCATGGAGTGCGGCTGCCGCCCCTGGCCTGCCCAGCGCGCGCCCCTGGCATGCAGGGGCGGACAGGCAGCAAAGGCACTGGGCGTACGGGCTTCGATTGCGGCTTCGGCTTCGGGCATCACGACGGCATCCATGGAGGCGCAGTGTAGGCCTTGCCGCCCGCCGATCCCGTGACGCTTTCGTTCAAGACCACGGGCGGCGTGACCAGCGAGCATGGGAACATGAACCGCCCGAATCCCACGCAAGATACCTGCACACCGGCGCCGTCGAATGCGGCCTCCTGCCCCTTCGCCACGCAAGCGCCGCAATCCGCACAACCGGCGCAACCCGCGCAATCCGAGCAGATGGCCTCCACGGCCTGGCCACCCGGCCCGGCACCGGGGCTCATGGGCTGGGGCCTGCTGCGCCGCATGTCGCGCGACCTGCTGGGTACGCTGGCGCAATGGCGCGGCGAGCACGGCGATGCCATCCATCTGCGCATCTGGCCAGAACACCAGGTCGTCGTCACGGATCCCGAACTGGTGCGCGAGCTGCTGGTCGGCCAGCACGATGCGCTGGTGCGCTGGGAGCACGGCATCTCGGTCTTTGCCCAACTGCACGGCCACAGCGTGCTGGTCAGCGAAGGCCGGCCCTGGCGCAGCAAGCGGCAGGCCCTGTTGCCGGCCTTCTCCCCCAAGGCCGTGCAGGCCCAGATACCGGCCCTGGCCGCAGCCGCGCAGGCCGCGCTCCAGGCCTGGCCGCAGCAGTCCGAGGACTTTCCGATGGAACAGGCGCTGACCGCCCTGGCCATGGATGTGATCATGCGGCTGATGTTCTCCGGCGCCATCGGCGAGGATGCGCGCTCCGCGGAGCAGGCCATCCGCGAAGTCAGCCATGCCGCCAACAGCGAGTTCTACTGGCCCCTGCGCTGGCCCGATGCCATGCCCTGGAAGCGCCGCAAGCGCCGGGCGCTTGCCTGGCTGCGCAGCTTCATCGACCGGCAGGTCCGGCTCCGGCTGGCGCAGGCCGATGCAGACTGGCCCGAGGATCTGCTCAGCCGCCTGCTGCGCCTGCACCGGGGCGACGCCCAGGCCTGGACACTGCAGGCCGTGCGCGATGAGTGCATGACGGCCTTTCTGGCAGGTCACGAAACCGTGGCCAGCAGCCTGACCTGGTGGTCCTGGTGCATGGCCACCCATCCCGAGGCGCAGCAGCAGGTAGCTGACGAGATCCAGGAACAGCTGCAGGGCCGCACGCCCACGGCGCAGGACCTGCCCGCGCTGCGCCAGTTGGGCTGGAGCCTGCAGGAAGCCATGCGCCTGTACCCGGCCGCGCCTGTGCTCATCAGCCGGCGTTGCACGCGGCCTGTGCAGTTGGGCCCGTGGCGCCTGCCCGCGCGAACCCTGTTCATGATTGCGCCCGGCCTCATGCAACGCGATGCGCGCTGGTTCCCGCAACCCGATGCCTTTCAGCCGCAGCGTTTCGCCGATGCCGACAAGGACGGAGCCCCTGCCGCGCCGCGCGGCAGCTGGATGCCCTTTGGCACCGGCCCGCGCGTATGCCTGGGCCAGCACCTGGCCAGCACCGAGATGGCGGTGGTGGCGGCCATGGTGCTGCAGCGCCTGCAACTGAGCGTGCCCGAAGGTGCCGGCGCCCCTCGCCCTGTGTTGCAGGTCACGCTGCGGCCATCCACTCCCTTGAGACTGCGGCTGCAATCGCGCAGGGACGCCAATCCCGGGTAAACGTGGCGATATATTGCGCCAAATCATCCACAAAGCACGCCAATTACGCCAAATTGTCACCAATCCGCATTTATTCTGTCTTTTTGACTAGAACCAATGGACTGGAGACGATTTGAGTACCCTGGCAATCGTGATTTCCCTGGCAGGACTGATGTTCCTGGCCTACCGAGGCATCTCCGTGCTGCTGCTGGCCCCCCTGATGGCCGCCGTGGCCGTGCTGCTGTCCGGCGACCTCAGCCACATGCTGCCGCTGTACACCAGCACCTTCATGGGCGCCCTGGGCAACTACATGCTGCAGTTCTTCCCGGTGTTCCTGCTGGGCGCGCTGTTCGGCCAGTTGATGGCCGACTCGGGCGCAGCCACCGCGATATCGCACTGGATCATGCGCGTGCTGGGAGAGAAGCACGCCATCCTCACGGTGGTGCTGGCCTGCGCCGTGCTCACCTATGGCGGCGTGTCGCTGTTCGTGGTGGCCTTTGCCATCTATCCGATTGCCAAGTCGCTGTTCCGCGCGGCCCATGTGCCCAAGCGGCTGATACCGCCCACCATCGCGCTGGGCTCGTTCACCTTCACCATGACGGCGCTGCCGGGCACGCCGTCCATCCAGAACGCCATTCCCATCCCCTACTACGGCACCAATGTGTTCGCGGCACCGGGCCTGGGCATCATCGGCGGCATGACCATGCTGGCCCTGGGCCTGTGGTGGCTGCAGTCGCGCGCTTCCAAGGCCCGCTTGGCCGGTGAAGGCTATGGCGACCATGACGATGCGGTCGAGCAAGGCCTGCATGACGAAAGCGACCCCTCGCTGCACAGCCGCCAGCAGCTCCCGCTGCTGCTGGCCCTGCTGCCGCTGGTGCTGGTGATCGCGGTCAATGCGCTGCTCACCTACGGCGTGTTTCCGCAACTCGACATGGGCTTTCTGAAGGAGCGCTTTCCTGCAGTGGAGCCCGCCAAGCAGACGGGGCTGTGGGCGCTCATCGTGGCCCTGGCCGTGGCCTGCGCGTCCCTGGTGCTGCTGGGCCTGGGCCGCTGGCGCAATCTCAAGGAGTCGGTGAACAAGGGCGTGCTGGGCTCGATGCTGCCCATCTTCAACACCGCCTCGGAAGTGGGCTACGGCGCCGTCATCGCGGGGCTGGCGGGCTTTGCCATCATCCGCGAGGCCGTGCTCAACGTGGCCCCGCACAACCCGCTGATCTCCGAGGCCGTGGCCATGAACGTGCTGGCGGGCATCACGGGGTCGTCGTCAGGCGGCCTGTCGATTGCCCTGTCCACGCTGGGCAAGGACTACCTGGCCATGGCCGCCCAGCTGGGCATCAGCCCCGAGCTGCTGCACCGCGTAGCGGTGATGGCGGCCGGCTGCTTCGACACCCTGCCGCACAGCGGCGCCATCATCACGCTGCTGTCCATCTGCGGCCTCACGCACCGCCAGTCATACGGCAACATCGCCATCATGACCATTGGCGCACCACTGCTGGTCCTGGTGCTGGTGATCACCCTCGGCACCATGTTCGGGTCCTTCTGAGGGAACAGGGCGCAGGGCGCGCGCGGGAAATACCACGGCGTCGCGCACGCCACAACCGGCATATGACGTATATGCGCGGGGCGGGTGCAAGGCAACAATGCATGCACGGCGATAAGGCATCGCCCCGATTCATTCCCGCATTACCGACAAGACGACATCCGCTGCCAAAGCTGCCAGCGCCGATGTCGGGCAACAAGGCCCGAACCGCTTCCTGACCCGGAGCGGTTCGGGCCTTTTTTTGTTGGCCGGGAATCGAGGGGGCTGCGATGCCGCACGCCGCCCCCTCAACCCCTTCAGGAGCAGCAGCATGAGACACGGAGATATTTCCAGCAGCAACGATTGCGTCGGCGTGGCGGTGGTCAACTACAAGATGCCCCGCCTGCACACCAAGGCCGAGGTGCTGGACAACGCGCGCCGCATCGCCGAGATGCTGGTGGGCATGAAGCGCGGCCTGCCGGGCATGGACCTGGTGATCTTCCCCGAGTACTCCACGCACGGCATCATGTACGACGCCAAGGAGATGTACGACACGGCCAGCGCCATCCCGGGCGAAGAGACCGAAATCTTCGCCGACGCCTGCCGCAGGGCCAACGTCTGGGGCGTGTTCTCGCTGACGGGCGAGCGCCATGAGGAGCACCCCAACAAGGCGCCGTACAACACCCTGATCCTCATGAACAACCAGGGCGAGATCGTGCAGAAGTACCGCAAGATCATGCCCTGGGTGCCCATCGAGGGCTGGTATCCGGGCGACTGCACCTATGTGAGCGAAGGCCCCAAGGGCCTGAAGATCAGCCTCATCATCTGCGACGACGGCAACTACCCCGAGATCTGGCGCGACTGCGCCATGCGCGGCGCCGAACTCGTCGTGCGCTGCCAGGGCTACATGTACCCGGCCAAGGAGCAGCAGATCATGGTCTCCAAGGCCATGGCCTTCATGAACAACTGCTATGTGGCCGTGGCCAATGCGGCGGGCTTCGACGGCGTGTATTCGTACTTCGGGCACTCGGCCATCATCGGCTTCGACGGCCGCACCCTGGGCGAGACCGGCGAGGAGGAAATGGGCATCCAGTACGCCGAACTGTCCAAGCACCTGATCCGCGATGCGCGCAAGAACGGCCAATCCCAGAACCACCTGTTCAAGCTGGTGCACCGGGGCTACACCGGCACCATCAACTCCGGCGACGGGGACAAGGGCGTGGCCGCCTGCCCCTACAACTTCTACAGCCAGTGGGTCAACGATCCCGAGGGTACGCGCGAGATGGTCGAGTCCTTCACACGCACCACCGTCGGCACGCCCGAATGCCCCATCGAAGGCATTCCGCACGAGGCGCCCAAACACCGCTGACAGCGTCCTGCCTCCGAGCCTGCAGGCCTGGGGGCAGGCTCGCCCACGAACACGGAAA
The DNA here is from genome assembly GCF_014170385.1 of Delftia sp. UME58. Lineage (NCBI taxonomy): Bacteria > Pseudomonadati > Pseudomonadota > Betaproteobacteria > Burkholderiales > Comamonadaceae > Delftia > Delftia sp. UME58. The sequence continues at coordinate 187,407 of NZ_LZZV01000013.1, read as the reverse complement.
GGTGAAGAGTGAAGATGAGCACGACAACAACCACAGGCCCGCTGCACGCTCCCGCCAGCCAGGCCACCGACCCGCTGGCGGCCTACCGCATCGAGGAAGAGCCCTTCTACCGCCCCTCGGGCCGGGAAGTGCAGCTGTACCGCCAGGCCTACCAGCACCGCATGCCGCTCATCCTCAAGGGCCCCACGGGCTGCGGCAAGACGCGCTTTGTGGAGTACATGGCCTGGGCGCTCAATCGCCCCCTGGTCACGCTGGCCTGCAACGAGGACATGACGGCCTCCGACCTGGTGGGCCGCTACCTGCTGGATGCCGACGGCACGGCCTGGCACGACGGACCGCTGACCCTGGCCGTGCGCCATGGCGGCATCTGCTACCTGGACGAAGTGGTGGAGGCCCGCCAGGACACCACCGTCGTCATCCACCCGCTGACCGACGCGCGCCGCGCCCTGCCGCTGGACAAAAGGGGCGAGGTGGTCCACGCGCACCCTGACTTCCAGCTGGTGGTTTCCTACAACCCCGGCTACCAGAGCAGCGCCAAGGACATGAAGCCATCGACGCGCCAGCGCTTCGCTGCGCTGGACTTCGACTACCCTGCACCCGGGATCGAAGCGGACATCGTGGCCCACGAGACCGGCATTGCCCCGGCCACCGCTCGCAGCCTGGTCAGCCTGGCGCGCAGCACGCGCGAACTGCGCCACCGGGGCCTGGACGAAGGCGCATCCACCCGCATGCTGATCTACGCAGGCCTGCTGATGCGCGACGGCGTCTCGGTGCATGACAGCTGCGACATGACCATCACCAGCGCCCTGACCGACGACCCCGACACCGCCGCCGCGCTGCGCCAGCTGGTCGAAGCCGAATTCGGCGCCTGAGGGCCGCGCGCCATGGCCATCGTCTCCGCTGCCTTGTCCGAAGAGTCTCGCCTGTTGCACACGCTGGGCCTGCTGGCCAGCGGCCTCGCGCGCCAGCCTGTCGCCGTACAGGCGCTGGCCAGGACGCCGGCCAGTGCCCAGGCGCCGGGCCAGGCCCACGCCCCGCCGCCGCGCGCCGTGCTGATCAGCCGGCCTGCCCGGCTGCTGGTTCCCGCCAACTTGCCCATTCAGGCAAACCTGCACGCAGCAACGATGGCCCATGCCGCAGCCCATCTGCGCTTTTCGCCCGCCCGCCAGGACAGCAGCGCCCTCAAGCCCATGGGCCAGACCGTGGTGGCCGCGCTGGAAGATGCGCGCGTGGAGCGGCTGCTGTGCCTGCAGCACCCCGGCGTGCGCCGCTGGTTCGAGGCCTGCATCGCGCCCGAGCCCGACCCATCCGACCTGGGCTTTGCCGCCTTCATGGCGCGGCTGGACCGCATGCTGCTGTGGCCAGACCGTATGGACGGCAACCACTGGATCCACAAGGCCCGTGACCTGTTCGAGGACACCGCCACGCGCCATGGCCTGGAGGACTACGCCGCATTCCGGGCCATTGCCTCCATCCTGGCCAACGACCTGGGCCAGATGCGCGTGCGCATGGACCCCCAGCACCATGCCGTGCCCAGCATCTACCGTGATGACAACAGCTATCTCTGGCAGCATCCGGAGTCGGCCCAGGACGAGGAAGACACACTCGCGCTGCAGCAGTCCGCTGCGCGCGCGGCTCCGCCTCCATCGGCCGGCGCAGGACAGCAGTCCGATGCACAGGAAGGCCAGTCGCTGGACCTGGACCCAGGCCTGGAACTGTCGCGCCACAGCTATCCCGAATGGGACCGCAGGTCGGAGCGCCTGAAGAAGGACTGGTGCACCGTCATCGATACCCTGCCCGCATGGCAGGCCGAGGCTTTGGCCGGGAAAGGCTCCCAGGCCGGCAGACAGACACTGCCGCCCCTGCCGCTGCCGCCCGCACGCCAGCTGGACCGGCGCCAGCGCCTGCGCCGCCAGTGGGAAGGCGATGACCTGGACTTCAATGCCGCCATCGAGGTCCAGGTGGACCGCCGCCTGAACCTGCGCCCTGAGCCCCGCCTTTTCATGCGCGCCGGCAAAGGCCCGCGCCCCACCAGCGTGCTGGTGCTGATGGACGCTTCCGAATCGGTCAACACGCCCGGCCCCCACGGCGCCAGCCTGCTGGAGCTGGAGAAACAGGCGGCCCTCATGCTGGCCGAATCGCGTGCAGGCCACAGGACCGGCGTGGACCGCCTGGCCATCCACGCCTTCTCGTCCAACACGCGCGCCGAAGTCCGCTACCTGCGCCTGCTGGACTTCGGCCAACCCTTTGCCGATGAGGCATCCGCCCGGTTGCAATCGCTGCAGGGCCGCCATTCCACCCGCCTGGGCGCAGCCCTGCGCCACGCCAGCAGCCTGCTGGCGGCCGAGCCTGCTGGCCAGCGCCATCTGCTGGTGATCACCGATGGAGCACCCGCCGACATCGACGTGCATGACGATCGCTACCTGATCGAAGACGCGCGCCATGCCGTGCAGCAGGCCCGCGCCGCAGGCATACGCATCAGTTGCCTGGCCGTGGACAGCCAGGCCGACGGCTATGTGCGCCACATCTTTGGCGGGCGCAACTACGGTATTGCCGACGACGCGCGGCATCTGCCAAGGCGGCTGTCCCAGATGGGCGCAAGGCTCGCAGCCGGCCGCTGACCACGGCCGCCGGCCACGCCAATCTCGATTAACCTGAAGCCTGCAAAGAACGCACGCCAGCACCTGGCACAGAAGGAACCCATGAACGACCCCGTCAGAGTCGGCATTCTTTACTCGGCCACCGGCACCACATCGACCATCGGCCAGTCCCAGCTGCAGGGCGCGCAGCTGGCCATCGACGAAATCAACGAGGCGGGCGGCCTGCTGGGGCGTGAACTGGTCGCCGTGCGCTACGACCCGGCCTCGACGCCGGCCCGCTATGCGGCCCTGGCCGAGCAGCTCATCGTGCGCGACGGCATCAACGTCATCTTCGGCTGCTACATGTCCAGCAGCCGCAAGGCCGTCATCCCCATCGTCGAGAAATGGAACAAGCTGCTGTTCTATCCCACGCTCTACGAAGGCTTCGAGTTCTCGGGCAATGTCATCTACACGGGCGCCGCGCCCAACCAGAACAGCGTGCAACTGGCCGACTACATGACCAGCAGCTTCGGCGCGCGGGTCTACCTCATCGGCTCGGACTACATCTACCCCTACGAGTCCAACCGCATCATGGGCGAGCTGGTCATGCAGCATCCGGGCAGCGACAAGCTGGGCGAACACTACCTGCCGCTGGACGCCACCGAACGCGACTACGCGGCCATCATGCAGGACGTCCGCGCCAGGCAGCCGGACTTCATCTTCTCCACCGTGGTCGGCGACTCCACGGCCAGCCTCTACCGCGCCTATGCCGATGCGGGCTTCAACCCGCAGACCATGCCGATTGCCAGCCTCACCACCTCCGAGGCCGAGATCGCCCAGATGGGCGCCGACGTGGCGGCCGGCCACTTCACGGCCGCGCCCTACTTCCAGTCCATCGATTCACCGGCCAATGCGCGCTGCCTGGCCCGGCTGCGCCAGCGCCTGGGCGACGACTGTCGGCCCAACCTGTGCTGGGAGGCCGCCTACTTTCAGATGCACCTGTTCGCCAACGCCTTCCGCCAGGCCGGCAGTGACCGCATAGGCGAGCTGCTGCCCCATCTGCTGGGCAGCGAATTCGACGCGCCCCAGGGCCGCATCAGGCTGGACCCCGACAACCACCACACCTGGCTGCACCCGCGCGTGGGCCGCGCCAATGCACAGGGCGGCTTCACCATCGTGCGCCAGGCCACGCGGGCCGTCTCGCCCGACCCCTACCTGGTCACCCATTCCCTGGGCGACTGGACCGCCAGCCTCGGTGCCCTGGAGACCTGAGCGTGGCTGCCGTACCAAGCAAGGACGCAGGCAGGCCCCTGCTCGAAAGAAAGCCGCTGCTGCGCGCCACCTCGCCCCAACTGAAGGAACTGCGCCAGTTGCGCATCGCCGTCATCCACCCTGACGACGCGGACGGCCGCCTGCTGGCCCAGCAACTGCAGCGCATAGGCTGCCAGGTCCAGGCCATCTGGCCGCCCCAGCCCAGCCTGCCCGAGGGCACGGACGTGGTCTTCCTGGCCGTGCGCCCCGATCACCTGCAGTTGAACTACGCCTGGACCCAGGGCGAGGGAGAGAGCCCGCCCACCGCCATCGCCGTGGTCAACTACGAAAACCCCACCATCGTCTCCGCGGTGCTGGAACTGCAGGTACAGGCCATCCTGCCCTCGCCCATCCGCTCCTTCGGCCTGCTGTCCACATTGGTGCTGGCACGCAGAAACCACAAGGAATCACGCCAGCAGCAGCAACGCATCGCCAAGCTCCAGGCCAAGCTGCTGGGCCAGCGCCGCGTGGCCGAAGCCAAGGCCATCCTCATGCAAACCCACCAGATCAACGAAGACCAGGCCTATGAAATGATCCGCGCCCAGGCCATGAGCCGGCGCAGCTCGGTGGAGGAGATTGCCCAGGCCATCGTCCATGCGAGCGAAATACTGTCGCTGGGCAAGGGCGTGGGTCGGTGAAGGGCCCCGGGGCGTCACATGCTCCATCGCCGAAGCCGCACCACTGTTGAGCGGCCTTGCGCCATGCGCCATCTGCAATCGGCGCTATCGCGTCCAAGGTTCTCATACGAGAAAAAAATTGTGGGCAGATAGATTTCGTGCATGCCCCCGTCAGGCCACGGTTTTGCCCACCCTGACATAAATATTGGCTGCCGCCCCCTGAACCGCGCCCGATCTGGCGCCAATGCCCCGCTCAGCGGTCACAACCGCATTGCGGCCGTACCGTCCAGGCTTGCCAGCTCTTTGTCCGGGTTCCGGGCGGCCAGCACTGGGAGGCACTTGCCCTTCTTCCAGGAACAAGCGCATGGCGCCTGTATCTATTCGACGATGACACCACCAAACCATCGAATTTGATAATGAATTATCAAATTCGATAATTAAATATCATTCTGTTAATTTTTGTGAAAAAAACCAAATAAAGATCCACCTGTGCAAAGATTACAAATCCTGCTGATCTTATTCCATTATGATTAAATACTCCAATAGGGAGACATGCAATGATTGAAGGTGGCTGGTGGAACGTACATAGCGAAAATGGAAGTTATATCGGGCAAATCCAGGGGGATGAATTCATAATTGGAACAAAGAGGATACTATTTCGAATAAACAATAACAACATCTATAATACAGAAGTACCTTCCAGGCACATAGCACAGATCTTAGATAACCGAGCAATCACGCCAAACGGGAATCTACTCATGTATTTTCTCAATTCAAGAAATTCCATTGAGTAGAAAATCCGTTGATCAAAAACCGCTCAGAGACTGCATTGTTGCCCTATTGATGCTCCAGCGTCAGGGCCTTTTGGACGTCGTTCACGTGATGGGCTGTGCTGACAGCCGGCTTTTCACCCACATCTGCAGCGCGCGCCTTGGCCAGTTCGGCCTCCAAGGTCCGGGATGGTCAACAGGCACCCTATCAAGGTAAATACCAAATTTCAGTGATAGACAAAATACACAAGTTTCTACAATTTGTGGCGCATTTGGTCATCCAATAGAAATTCGGAAAACAGCGCTACAGAGAGTGCGCCGATCTCCAAAATAAGGGAACAACATGTCTTCTGGAGTTTTGCGCACATGGATGCTTGGCAGCGCCATGGCTCTTGCGGCCTTTTCTGGCTCCGCGAGCGCAGAGTCGCTAAACGTGTCTACATCGCAGACCAATGCCTCGTGTTACGGGGGAGGCAATGGCACCGCCACGGTTGAAAACATCCGGAACGGTGTTGCACCCTTCTCCTACCTATGGACACCCACCGGGGGCACAAACGCTACCGCAACAGGGCTCATGGCAGGCACCTATACAGTTACGGTTACTGACACGAAAGGCCTGCAGGGCACAGCTTCTACGATCATTGGACAGCCCGGAATACTGTCAGGCACACCGTCTCAGATCAATCCCGTTGGAGATAGCAGTAACGGTAGCGCAACCATCGTGCCTACCGGAGGCACCCCTGGCTACACATACAACTGGACCCCCCTCGGGAGCACAACGGCAACCGTGGCGGGACTAGCTCCCGGTCAATATCGGGTGACCATCACAGACGCCAACGCCTGTCAAACGATGCAGACCTTCACGCTGACTGCTTCCGCCCCCTCGGTGCAGTCAGTCAGCGTCCCTGCAAATGGAACCTATACCGCTGGGCAGAACCTGCAGTTCAATGTGAACTACAACGCTGCTGTCGCGGTAACAACAGCTGGCGACCTGCCCTCTATCCCCCTGGTGATTGGTGCAACCAACCGGCAAGCGACCTTCGTCGGCGGCAGCGACACGTCTATACTGACCTTTGCATATACCGTGCAGCCGGGAGACGTTGACACAAATGGCGTGACACTGGGATCCGCCATCGCTCTCAACGGGAGCACGATGACCAGCGGTGGCACCAGCGCCGTACTGACTTTGGCGAATGTAGGTGCCACGGCCGGCGTGCTGGTGAATGGCGTGCAAGCCCAAACCATCACGTTCGCGAACCCCGGCATCCAGAATTTCGGCACCACGCCGACCTTGAGCGCAACGGCCAGCTCCACCCTGCCGGTGAGTTTCAGCTCTTCCACCGCAGATGTCTGCACCACCTCCCCTGGCGGCAGATTGGCATTTGTGGCCACCGGCTCCTGCACTATCCATGCGAACCAGGGCGGCGATGGAAGCTACGAGCCAGCACCTCAGGTGTCGCAGACCTTCATGGTGAGTGCGACAGCACCTGGAACCCCCACCATCGGCCACGTCACTGCAGGTGACGGCCAGGCCATGGTTACCTTCACTGCTCCTGCATCCAACGGTGGCAACCCCATCACCGGGTATATCGTGACTGCAACCCCCGTGGGCGCATCTGGCGTAGTCACACAGCAAGGAACGACATCACCCATCGTCGTGGCCGGCCTGACCAATGGCTTCATCTACAACTTCGCCATCGCGGCAACCAACGGAACGACCGGCGCACCCTCCCCAGCCGTACAAGCCACCCCACGCAGGCTGGAACTGGTGAGTGCCCCCGGCAGTGTGCCCGGCATGGCCGGCACGCCGACTGCCACGATGTCCGGCGGCGGCCCCACCTGCACGCTGCAGCCTGGCGGCGGCTTCGGCCCCGCAGCATCCACGCCGCCTGGCTTGCAGGCGCTGAACGGCCAATTTGCGTTCAGCGCTGAAAACTGCACTGCTCCCGTGACGATGACGCTCACCTACCCCAGCGCCCTTCCCCAAGGCGTGCAGTTCCGCAAGCCCGATGGTGCCGGCGGCTGGTTTGACCCTGTCACTGCGCTGCATGTGCGCGTGGACGGCACGCGCACCACAGTGACCTACACCATCACGGACAACGGACCTGGCGACACCAATCCTGCAGCGGGCGTGATTTCAGATCCACTCGTGCCCGTGCTGGCAGCAGCCGGACCAGGTGGCGGCACGGCAGCCATTCCCACGCTCAGCGAGTGGGGAGTCATCCTGATGTCTGCCCTGCTGGCGATGTTCGGCCTGCGCCGCACGCGCCGCCAGCGCTGATACAGCCTTGACCTGAAAAACCTGAAAAAGCAAGGCCCGCAACTGCGGGCCTTTTCTTTGCCTGCGCGTTTACAGGCGGCGCGCGGCGATCAGCAGGCGCTCGGCCAGCGTGGGCTTTGCAGCCAATCGCCCTGCCGTTCCCAATACACCGTCGCGGCCCGTTGCCGCGCGCGCTATCAGGGCTGTGCCCAGCGCACCGCTCACAAGGCGGCCCATGCCGCTTTCCGCGCGCCGGGCATGGCGCAGGGCCAAGAGGCCTGCGCCGAGTACCAGCCAGTGCTCTCCCGTGAATCCCTTTCGAGAGTCATCCCACTTGCGCAGGTCCTGGATCTTTTCTGAAACCGTCATTCATAGCTCCTGTTTCTTCAGAGCTTTTATGTTGTGCCAGCAGCGGGCTGCAGGCTGTCGGTCCCTGGGCAAGATTTCGGTGGCGAGAGTCCTACGGGCGCGCCCCAAGAGCCGGTGCTGGGGAAATGCAGAGCGCGCGTGTGCTGGCCTGATCGTCGGCCATATCAACAAGCGCCTGGGCATCTTCGAGGTGAAGGCCACCACGGCCGCGGCACTTGGCATTGCCACGGTCAAGGACCGCCGCGCCGTGCACATGCCGGAGACGGGCGCCACCCGGACCGCCGGGGCAAGCCCCGAACTGGATCGGCGGCAAGGACAGGGGACAGTTCTTCATCGAAGCAGCCAAAAGTTAGGCAACGAACTGCCGATACACCAAGCAAGGAGGTGCGCGCCAAGTCTAGGCGGCGCCTCAAGCCCCTGGGTACGCGTGCCAGGGGCTTTTTCTTTCAACAAGCCGCTTCTGAGCCGGCAACGCGCCGACCCATGCCTGCGCTGGAGCACTGTGAATCAGCGAGTCCTGAATGTGTAATAAAAAACCCATGCGGCGACCATGTAGACCAATGGATAGGCCGCAACATACCCGGCTGCATGTAGCAAAGCCGTCACAACATCCGAAGTGAAAAGAACCCCTTTGGTTATCACCACGAAAAGGCCAATGGTGTAGCCCAGCAACAGAAGGTATGCCCCTGCACCGGCGAACATCAGCATACCCCGCTGGAGCGCCGGAACATGCAGCTCGCCGCGGTGCAATCCGACGGGAATGCGGATCAGCCTGTTGATCGCCATGATGAAAACGAATGGCAAAAATATGAGTGGCAGAAGAAACATTGATCCATGCTCTCAGACTGTATGCACCACTGTAGCCGCCTCCTTCACGCCCCCAGCAACCGACCGAGGCATGAGCACAGCGCATGGCGCTGTCCGGATGGGAATGGGCGCCCTGCCGTCGCCTGCAGCGGCGCATCGACGCCGCGCGCGGCCGAAGCATGCGGGAAGACCTGGCCCAGCCACACCATGCCATTGACCACGGTGGCCGGGCCTGCCTCGTCTTCCGTGCGCCGCTTCCTGGCGTAGCCCAGCAGATCCTGCACCGTGAGCTCGATTGCCTGGAAGCCTGCAGACGCGATGTCGGCCTTTTTGCCACGCCCCCACGCAGTCGTTTTCGGCCGCGCTGACATAGTCCTGCAGCATCTCCCCCGCTGAAACTCTCTTGTGCTGCATCTACCCGATGCGCGCTCCTGCTCAATTTCATACCCGCGTCTGCGCAGCCATTCGTCCGCCAGGACCTTCCGATCAAGGCCGGACTCTCGCTGTGGATGAACGTACCGCTCTCCATTGGCAGGACCTGTGCGGTGTAGGCCAGCGAGCCGCCTGGGCGCTTGTGTGCGGTGATGATTCCCCCTGAGTGCTCAGAACTGAACAAACAGGAAAACGGGGGGTGGATGGCGAAGAATCAACGACCGCCACCGGTGCAAAAAACCCAATCAGATCAATGACAAACGTAGAAAATCAAGCACCTGCCAGCATGTGGCGCATGTCCGTGGCGCCCATGATGGACTGGATTGATTTATGAAAAAATCATTATCTGACAACAATTTAGAGGAATAGCCGCGACCCTCTGTAGCAACTATGCAGCATCGCTCGCTTGGCTGCGCTTCTAATTGTGCGTAGATCCGGCGGTCTGCATGTACCGACCGATGAGCGGCTGGCCTACCAAGCTCAGAAGCGTTTGAGCGGAAGGGGCATGGCCCAATCGGGGAGTACTACCTGGTCATGAGGCTGCGACCAACGGATTAAAGTCCGATCCACCGAAATAGGCATGAGAGAAAACACCTTGCACATCAACAGCTTGCAGCGATAGCCACGCTCTTAGTGTTTTCGAAATCATGCCTTCTCCCCACTGGTCCAGCCTACTTTGGGCAGGTTTTGGTCATGGCACAGTGACTGCCTGGGCAATCCACTATCAGCTCCTTACCTAGAACAGCGCCTCCTCAATGGCTGGGTTCAGCCGATGCAAAGAGGCCTCGATCTCCGCGTTGATTTCTTTCACCGGCTCGCGCTTGTTCAGATCGTCGCTTACCTGCACGGGGCGCCGCGCCCTCGCCAAGTCGGAAATACGCTTATCCACCAGGGCGCGGCATCGTCATTTTCGACAGCGGCACGTCCAGTACCTATCCGCGCTCGACACGACCGTTGGCCTCCGCCATGTGATGTTGATGCGTTTCAGATTCTCATAGTAGTCAATTCTCTTATCGCACCACTTTTCGGAGCAATGACTTCCACCACTACACGGATGCAGCGCGGAATCGCACACAAGACGATAAGAACAGCGGTAACCGCCCACTGCTCTTTGCAAACAAATTCTCTCCAAAGAATCAACCCCACACTAGCAATAGTCAATGACAAATCGTTATCAATTTCAAAATACCAAATTTCAGGTATATGAGATTTCCAAAAAAAAGTGTGTAATGTACTTACCAATTGTGGCTCAGACCCTCATGTCGCACTATTGAGCGTCAAGCACTTTGTTTGTAGAGAAAATTACCGACCAATTTTTCGCCAACATTAACTTGACCATCTATCATAGATCGCATGAGATAAATTTAGATCTCCATAGCTCAAATTCTGAAGGAACTGCAAATGCGCAAATCAAATATTCTTCTTGTTTCGCTGACAGCAATACTCTCTTCAACCGCGCACTCTTGGGAAAAAGACGATTGCCCCAGCACAGAGGCAGCTTGCTTCGCCGTATCAAAGGAAAATAGGCCGCAAATTTCCCCAAACCTTAAGAGTGGAAAAATAGTTTTTGCCTTCGGAAGCAATGGCGATGGATGCTTGGCATCCTCACCCGTCGGTGAGATCGCTGGAGAATTGAAGCCCAACCCAGGCATCAAGGATACAGGAGCCCGAAATGGGCATTGCGCTTATGCGAATCAACTTGAAAAAGCAACGGTTGCTGTAAGCGAGTTCAAAACCAACGTGGATGGTGACGAATATTCCGCAAGAATGTTTTCAGTATATTTTGTCAAAGATCAAGGTCCAACGACCGGTTGGGGCCATCGCCACGACTGGGAAGATGTAGTTATCTGGAGCAAAAATGGCAATATTGAATATATTGGCGCGTCGCAACACGGCCCTATACACAACTACAAGTCCCAAGATGTACCTCATCTCAAAGGCCAACCAAATGTATATGCATTTAAATATGTAATACACAAAGGGACACATAATTTCAGCAAAGCCCAAGGAAAGAACTCATCTGGAGAATTCATACCAACCAACACGAATCCGACACCATCAGGGAAATGGTTTGGTGAAGCAGAAGATATTTATTTGGATTTTTCAGACTTCAGTGAGAAATCTTCAAATTACTGGAGCGTTATAAAAAATGCAGATTTTGGCAAAGCCACATTTAAGGCAGGAAATTCTTCTTATATCAACAAGAATATTCCAGCCGGATGGCCTAAATCATTAATTTTTAAAGCAAAATAAAAACAAGAGACAACGATAACAGCGTGTGCCCGCGCTGCAGCAGCACGAAAGCAGGAAGTGTGGCACCCGCAAGGTGGAGTGGTACATGATGAGAAATCTGATGCACCATTGTAGTCATCTTAAATCCCAGAATAGGTAACGGACTGCGCATGTGCTGTCAGTAATCCAAACAGCACCATGAGTGATACGCATCATTTACCAAAAATAGCCTTAAACACATATGGTCCTCGCACGCTTGTTAAGCACAATAGATAAAATAAATCCGTTTTATCTCATTAAATCGATAGTCCGCACCGATTAAACCAAATTAGCCCATACACCAAGCGTAAGCTGCTATTTTTTAAGAAGTTGATTTCAGTCACTTAGATTTCTTCGCTCTGATCTCTAAGCCACCGGAATTCAGCACACAGAGCAATAGTATCCATGTTAATTCCCCATTACTATGACCGCGGGCCGGCTGCAGTGCAGATGCATGATCAACAATTTGCGCGACACAGGCATGCTGCTCATTCATCGTGACTTCCAGGGTTTCATTGAAGTCCGACAGCCAGTTCAGCAGCGCGCGGCCGCTGCCGATCACCTTGCCCTCGCCCACCTGGTCCAGCGCCTTCTGCAATGCCTTGGCGCGGTCCTTGGGATCGGCATGGAGGTCGCGGTAGCCGGTGGTGCCGCCGTCCAACTGCAGCTGCTCCCAAAGCTTGGCCCATTCGCCAGTGCCAGCGCCCTCCTCTCGGCGCCCACGGCGCAGATCCTCGTAGATGGCGCGGGTGGTGCTCCGGATGTTGTGGAACACCTCGGCCATCTCGGCCAGCACCTCCTCGGCCGCGTAGCGCCGGCCCACCAGGTCGTCCCGCTCGCCATACTCCTGCAGCTTGGCGCGCACCTCGCGCGGGCGAGCCACGATGATATGGTCCAGCACCGCATCCAGCTTCTCGCCGAAGGCGCCGCGCAGGCCGTGGTGGCCCTGCGCCTCGTGGTACAGCACGCGGGCAGCATCCTCGGGCGTGGCCAGCTGGCTTGCCGCCAGATAGACCTCGCCATCGAAGTAGAAACCCTTGGGCACGCCCTCCGCGCCCTCGGCCGCCTGCAGTCGCTCCGTGTCGCGCGCCTCCTGGGGCACGCGCGGATCCTGCAGGTCGAACACCACGTTGATACGCGGGGCGTTGGCCCAGGCCTGGCGTACCGCGTCCACGACCTTCTGCGCGCGCGCCATGGAAGCCGGCTGTGCACCGCGCGCGCCCGCCGGCGCCGCGCCACCCGCGATGCGCGGCAGCTCCTGCGCCAGGTCGGCCGTCATGGTGGGAGCCACGGAACTCTCGGCGCGCTTGAACGACACAGCCGCCGGCTGCTCAGCCCCTTCCTCAGAACGGGACAGCTCGCTGCGCGTGACGGACAGATCATCCTCGGGATACCAATAGATGTTCACCTTGTGAGCCCGGTTGCCGGTCTTTCCTCCGCCCACATGCGCAAACCCGCGATAGCCCATGTCCTCCAAGTTGTAGCGAATGCCATCGAAGCGCTCCTGCAGTTCGTCCGCACTCACGCCTTCCTAGCGAGACTCGGCGCTCCGGCTTGCCCTTGCCCGCATCAGCCGCGCCGTCGTCGCCCTCTTCTTCCTCTTCCGCATCAAGGGGGCCGCGCCCCAGGGCAGCCAGCGCTGCAGCGTTGTCTTCCTCGGGATCGTAGTCGTCTTGGTCGGCTTCCATGGCCTCGCGCTCGGCGTCGGACAGGAGGCGCAGGTGGTCGTCTTTCAAGCTCATGTGTGCGTCCTTTCGTGGTTTGGATCACGGCAGGGTGGCAGGCTTGGCACGAGTGGTGGATATGGCGAAAAATCCGAGGACGCCCATACTTGCCAAACGACGCTGAGCATTTGCACAGCGAAATCAGTGATAGAAAATATGCTTTTTGTTACTAAAATCACTAGGCGCTACTATGGTCAGCAACAGAGACGGGTGCATTCAAGGTGGGGTTCATCTAGCGACTTGAATTCAACCATTGAGAAGCCTCTCCCAATAGAAAACGCATTCTTCCAAACCTTAAATTAGGTAATTAGCAATGGCCTACATGATTAAAATTTCGCAAAAAATAAGGCTCTTACCTTGGTTTTTTCGAGGAATCGCTGTTTTTTTCCTGCAGTTGTTCATGTTGGTAGCTTCGTCCCATGCAGGAGCGCCAGTTATCACTAACCCCACCTCAGGAAGCACGCTACCGACCATCGCCGTAGGACAGTCCATGCGCATCACCATATACTCCATAGGAGGCGTAGCACCCTTGGACAGGTGGGTGGAATGTGACGCAAACGATCCAGACTATGACAGCGAGGCGCCCTGCCTCCCGCCAGGGCTCGTACTGGACGCTTCGCCAGGCTCGGCGACCACGGACTTGCATGGTACCCCCACCACAGCCGGCGCGTATACCTTCAGCATCACTCTGAATGACGACAACAACGATGGCGGTGTTGCCAAGTATTACCTATTGGTGACCAGTCCCGCTGTGCCCACGCTGACGAGCGTCGCCCCCAACAGCGGCAGCACCGCCGGCAGCACCTCGGTCAAGCTCACCGGTAACAATCTGACGGGCGCCACTGCAGTCAGCTTCGGAGGTACAGCTGCCTTGGACTACGCCGTCAACAACGCCACCACAATTACGGCTACCACACCGGCCCACGCGGCAGGCGCTGTGAATGTTACGATCATTACGCCTGGCGGTTCGGCCACTCTTGTCAATGGATATACCTACAATGTGCCGGTGCCTGTTGCAGGGGCAGCGAGCGCCATGGTCGCAGCCAACAGCAGTGCCAACCTCGTCACACTGAACCTCAGTGGCGGCGCCGCCACTAGCGTGGCCATCGCCAGCGCAGCCAGCCACGGCACTGCCACGGCCAGCGGGACCAGCATCACTTACACACCCACGGCAGGTTATTCGGGCTCAGACAGCTTCACCTATACCGCCACCAATACCAGCGGCACATCCAGCCCGGCCACGATAACCATCACGGTCAAACCCCCGACTATTGTATTTACCCCGACCAGCCTGCCCAACGGTACCGTCGGTTCAAGCTACAGCACCACCGTGTCTGCCTCCGGTGGCATGGCGCCCTACTCCTACACCATTACCGCCGGCACTCTTCCCATCGGGCTGAGCCTGAACACCTCCACCGGAGTGATCAGCAACACGCCCTACTCCAGTGGTACCACCGACCTGACCATCACGGCCACAGATACCAACGGTGCCACCGGATCAAGAGCCTACACATTTACAATCAATGCCCAAGCGCCCGTCGCCGGCGCCGTCAGCGCCACGGTTGCTGCCAACAGCAGTGCCAACCCCATCACATTGAACCTTAGCGGTGGCGCCGCCACTAGCGTGGCCATCGCCAGCGCAGCCAGCCACGGCACTGCCACGGCCAGCGGGACCAGCATCACTTACACACCCACGGCAGGTTATTCGGGCCCAGACAGCTTTACCTATACCGCCACCAATGCCACAGGCACCTCCAGCGCGGCCACGGTATCCATCAACGTCAGTGCCCCGACTTTGGCTGTGGCGCCTGCTTCCCTGAACGCAGGGCTCCAAGGCACCACATATAGCGCCACGGTCAGCGCGTCGGGTGGCACCGCTCCCTACAGCTACACCATCAGCTCAGGCAGCCTTCCAGCCGGTCTGACTCTCAATACATCGACCGGCAACATCAGCGGAATCCTTTCCGCCAGCGGCACCAGCAGCTTCACGGTCACGGCCACGGATGCCAACGGTGCCAAAGGCTCACGAGCCTATTCAGTAGCTGTGACAGCACCGGTCGCCGAAACCGTACCGCTGCCCGGCAACGCAGGCAATGCGTCCGTACTGGTCACCAGCACCCAGGCGGGTTGCACGGTGTCCCCCGGAACCCTTCGCATCAGTGCGTCGGGCATTCCCAGTTCACCGGCGAATGCATCCTTCCCAGTGGGTGCGCTGTTCTTCAGTACCACCGGCTGCGCAGGCGCCAAGCTCCAGGTGCAGGTGGACTACCCTGCCGGCAGCCTGGCGGGGTTGACGATGCAAAAATATGGCCCCCACGGCCAGCCGCCCATGCAGGTCGGCTGGTTCACCCCGCCGGACCTGGCTGTCAATGGCAATTCGGTGAGCTACAGCGTCACGGATGACGGCGAGGGCGACAACGAGACCACCGTGCCGGGCGTGATCACGGATCCTTTCGCGCCCATGTTGCTGGCGGCACCTGCAGCCTCGCACGCAATTCCCACGATTTCTGAGTGGGGCCTCATCGTGTTGTCGGCGCTGATGTCAATTTTCGGACTGGCAAGAATGCGGCGACAAGTCTGAAACACAAGCCACCTAAGGGTGGCTTTTCCTTTTGCCCGCCCGCGCGCTTGTCAACGCGACGTGTTGGGCCAGGAATCACTCATCAGGGCTGCATCAGCTGCATGCCCATCAGCCTTTGCTGCCATATCCGCATACGCTGCGCGGCAGTCTTCAAATATGACTCCGAGGGCAGTGGCGTACTCAAGGACGGCGGCGGGGGGAGCGTTGACACGTCGGCAGGCCGCATCTGCGGATTGCTCGCGCAGGCTGTCAGAGGCAGCGCGCAGTTGGTCCAGAGGTCCAGATCACGGCGCAGAATGGATGCCCGGCCGTCGCGGCTGGCAAAGTGCTCCAGCAGCTTGGACTCTTCTTCCGGCAGTAGCCGGCGCGAGCGCCGGGCCGGCTTTGCGATCACATGCGTGCGCAGCAGCTCGGACTTGGCACGGTCCAGCATCTGCAGCGGCGCATCGACGCCGCGCGCAGCCGAAGCATGCAGGAAGACCTGGCGCAGCCACACCATGTCATTGAGCACGGTGGCGGGGCCGGCCTCGTCTTCCATGCGCCGCTTCTTGGTGTAGCCCATCAGATCCTGCACCGTGAGCCTGGTGGCCTGTAGGTCGGCCCGACCAGAGGCCTGCAGGCGCGCGATGTCGGCCTTTTTGCTACGGCCCCACTCAGTCACGTTTTCAGCCGCACTGACATAATCCCGCAGTGGCTCCCCCACTGAAATTTTCTTGTACACAGCCTGACCGGAAGCGCGCTCCTGGTCCATTTCGTACTCGCGCCTGCGCAGCCACTCGTTGGCCAGCACTTTCCGACGGTAGGTCTGGCTTTCGCGGTGGACGAACGTGCCGTTCTCCATCAGCCGGATCTTTGCGGTGCAAGCAAGCGAGCAAGCAAGCCGTGTGCTCGCTTGCGTGAAGTGATGGTCCCATCTGTTTTGCTACCGGTGAAGGATGTAGCAAAGCCAGCGAGAAAATCAGCGAAAACGGGGTTGAATGGCGAAGAATCAGGCAGCGACGCCAGAGCAAAAAACCCAATCAGATCAATGACAAACGTAGAAAATCAAGCACCGGCCAGCATGTGGCGCATGTCCGTTGCGCCCATGATGGACTGGACCGACAAACACTGCCGCTACCTGCACCGGCTTCTGAGCCGCCACACCTTGCTCTACACAGAGATGGTGACGACGGGCGCGCTGCTGCATGGGGATGTGCCGCGGCATCTGCGTTTCGAGGCCGAGGAGCATCCGGTGGCGCTGCAGCTCGGTGGCAGCGAGCCTTCCGATCTGGCGCAGGCCGCGCGGCTGGGGGCGCAGTGGGGGTATGACGAGATCAACCTCAATTGCGGCTGCCCCAGCGAGCGGGTGCAGCGCGGCGCATTCGGCGCCTGCCTGATGAACGAGGCGCCGCTGGTGGCCGATTGCGTGAAGGCGATGGTCGATGTGGTGGATGTGCCCGTCACGGTGAAGCACCGCATCGGCATCGACAAGGATGAGAGCTACGGGTTCGTGCGCGATTTCGTGGGCACGGTGGCAGATGCGGGCTGCCGCGTGTTCATCGTGCATGCCCGCAATGCCTGGCTCAAGGGCCTGTCGCCCAAGGAAAACCGCGAGATCCCGCCGCTGCGCTACGAGATCGTGGCCCGGCTCAAGCAGGATTTTCCGGAACTGACCATTGCCATCAACGGCGGCATCAAGGCCGATGCCACGGTACAGGAACTGCTGCAGCAGGTCGATGGCGTGATGGTGGGCCGCGAGGCCTATCACAACCCCTGGTGGCTGGCCTCGTGGGATGCGCTGTACTACGGCGATGCGAGCGTGGAACGCACGCGCGAGTCCATCGAGGAGCAGATGGTGGCGTACATGGAGCGCGAGGCGCGCACGCATGGCACTCACTGGTACTCCATCGCGCGGCATATGTTGGGGTTGCGCAACGGGCTGGCGGGGGCGCGCCGCTGGCGCCAGGTATGGAGCAATCACCAGCTCAAGCTATTGCCGCCTTCAGAAGTGATGCGGCTTGCGCGCACCAAACCGGCCGAGGCGGCGCTTGCCGCCTAGTGCCGGGGACTGCATTGCAGGATGGCCAGGGCTGAGGCGACCGCCCACCCAGGCCTATCGGTGAAAACTATCACTTACGCGACAGCATCAGAGGGGTTTTACTACCAATTTTCTTAGCTTGCTGCTGATATATTGCACTGCAACATTTCCAAACAACCCCTTGTATCCATGCTCTATCAGCTCTACGAAATCCAGCGCGCCATGGTCGAGCCCTTTGCCGATTTCGCGCAAGCTGCAGCCAAGCTCTACAGCAACCCCCACTCGGTGCTGAGCCAAGGTCCGATGTCCCAGCGCATGGCCGCCGGGTTCGATCTGTTCTACCGCCTTGGCAAGGATTACGAGAAGCCCGAATTCAACCTGCACAGTGTGGATGTGGGCGGCGTTGACGTGACCATCCGCGAGCGCGTCGAAGTGGACAAGCCGTTTTGCGAGCTGCGCCGCTTCAAGCGCTTCTCCGACGACACCGACACGCTGCAGACCATGCTGAGCCAGCCCGTGGTGCTGATCGTGGCACCGCTGTCGGGCCACTACGCCACGCTGCTGCGCGATACGGTGCAAAGCATGCTGGGCGGCCACAAGGTCTACATCACCGACTGGAAGAACGCCCGCCTGGTGCCTCTGGCCGATGGCGAGTTCCACCTCGACGACTACGTGAACTATGTGCAGGAGTTCATCCGCTACCTGCAGGGCAAGTACGGCCAGTGCCACGTGGTCAGCGTCTGCCAGCCCACGGTGCCGGTGCTGGCTGCCGTGTCGCTGATGGCCAGCCGCGGCGAGACACCCCCGCTGTCCATGACCATGATGGGCGGCCCCATCGACGCGCGCCGCTCGCCGACCTCGGTGAACAACCTGGCGCAGAACCGCAGCTTCGAGTGGTTCGAGAACAACGTGATCTACCGCGTGCCCGAAGGCTATCCAGGCGTGGGACGCCGTGTGTACCCCGGCTTCCTGCAGTACTCGGGCTTCGTGGCCATGAACCCGGACCGCCACGCCAAGAGCCACTACGACTACTTCAAGGACCTGATCAAGGGTGACGACGCCAGCGCCGAGCACCACCGCAAGTTCTATGACGAGTACAACGCCGTGCTCGACATGGACGCCGACTACTACCTCGAGACCATCGCCACGGTGTTCCAGGACTACAAGCTGGTCCATGGCACCTGGGAAGTGCGTTCGCCCGAAGGCCAGGCCGAGCTGGTGCGCCCGCAGGACATCAAGGGCAGCGCCCTGCTGACCGTGGAAGGCGAGCTGGACGACATCTCCGGCTCGGGCCAGACGCGCGCAGCGCACGATCTGTGCACGGGCATCGCAGCCGAGCAGCGCAAGCACCTTGAAGTGCCGGGTGCGGGCCACTACGGGATTTTCAGCGGGCGCCGCTGGAGAGAGATCGTCTACCCGCAGGTGCGCGAGTTCATCAGTGCCCACCAGCCCGAAAGCGCCACGGCCGCCAGCGCGGCCGGTCACGCCAGCAGCCTGAGCGATGACGGGCCCTCGGCCGCCGAGCAGCCGCGCAAGCGCGGTGCCAAGGTGCAGGCAGGCTGAGCACCGAGCAAACCCGGCACGCCATGTCCGCCTTCGCAATCCTTGCCCGCGACGATCTGGCAGCACGCATAGACGCGGCGCTGCCGCAGACGCAGTGCACGCGTTGCGGCTACCCAGACTGCGCCAGCTATGCCCGGGCCGTGGCCTCGGGCGAGGCCGGCATCAACCAGTGCCCCCCGGGCGGCGCTGCGGGAGTGGAGCGGCTGGCTGCACTGACGGGCCGGCCCGCTGTTCCCCTGAGCGCCGAGCACGGCACGGAAGCCCCGCGCACCGTGGCCGTGATCGACGAGGCCTGGTGCATAGGTTGCACCCTGTGCATCAAGGCCTGCCCCACGGACGCCATCCTGGGCGCAAACAAGTTCATGCACACGGTGATCGCCGCCCACTGCACGGGCTGCGAGCTGTGCATTCCGGTTTGTCCCGTGGACTGCATCGAGCTGCACAATGCCAGCGGACCGGCCACAGGCTGGTCTGCCTGGAGCCCGCAGCAGGCCGAGCACGCGCGCCAGCGCTATGTGCTGCGCCGCGAGCGTGAACTGGAGCGCGAGCGTCTGGGTGCAAGCCGGGCGCAGGTGCCTCATGCATCGGCAGGGCAGGACGCCGCCGCCGACAATGCCAGCCCTTCCACACCCTGCCCCGCGCCACCCGTGGCCGACAACAGCAAGCAGGCCACCATCGCCGCCATCATGGCCCGCGCACGAGCCCAGCGCGCGGGCGGCGACGCATTGCCCAACACGCACTGAACAGTGTGCGTGCCAAGGCAGGCGAGCCACCTGTCGCATTTGCCCCCTGTGGGCCTGCGCAGGCCTACGCAGCCAGCGCCAGGCTTTTGTAAACGCCGCAGCCCCAGTACAGCCCGCCATGCTTGCAGACGAAGGACATCTTGGTCTGTACCTGTTGCGTGGCGGGGTTTCTGAAGTCGTACTCCACCCAGCCTGGGCCGCGCTCGGCCTGGGCAATGATGTCGCTCAGCAATTGCTCACCCCGCACGCCTGGCAGCTCCTGCACGCGCACGCCCACGCGCGCAGGGTTGCCGCCAAAGGCGCGGTAGCTGCCGTCGGCGGCCAGGGCGAACACATACATGTCACGGTCATGGAAGGGCTGGCCGGGGTCGTTCACGGCGGCCAGCAGTGCTTCGGTGGCCACGCCGCGCCGCGCCAGGCCCAGGGCGGATTCGACCAGCGCCACGGCCTCTTCTGCCGTACCCTGCTGCAGCCGAAAGCGCGACACCGCCCCCGACAGCATCTGCGCACGCTGCTGCAGCGCGCGCGCCTGGTCCAGCGCGTGGCCCACCATCTGCGCGTTGTGCTGGGTGATCTCGTCGATCTGGTGCACGGCGCGGCTGATCTCGGCCAGGCCCGTGCTCTGGCTGCCGGTCGATTGCGAGAGCTCGCCCATGTGCTCGGCCACCTGGCGGATGCCTTCGGTCACGCGCTCCATGCCGCGCCCGGCCGTGCGGATCAACTCGGTGCTGTGCTCCACCTGGGTCAGCGCATCGCCGATCAGGTGGCGAATCTCGCGCGCCGCCTCGGCCGAGCGGCCGGCCAGGGAGCGCACCTCGCTGGCCACCACGGCAAAGCCCCGGCCCTGCTCGCCAGCCCGTGCAGCCTCCACTGCGGCATTGAGCGCGAGGATATTGGTCTGGAAAGCAATGCCGTCGATCACGCCGATGATCTCCCGCATGCGTCCGGCGCTGCTTTCGATGGTCTCCACCGACTCCACGGCGCGGCCCATGGCCACCACGCCTTCATCGGCGGCGCCGCGCACGGCGCTGGCCTGGTGGTGGACCACGCCCACCACATCGGCGTTGTGCTGCACGGCGCTGCTCAACTGCTCCACGCTGACCACGGTCTGGGCCAGATTGGTGGCCTGCAGCTCGGTGCGGTCGGACAGCGCCTGGTGCTCGTTCACCAGTTGCTGCCCGGCCTGCGCCACCAGGGCCGCGTTGCTGCGCACATCGGCCACCATGCCCGACAGCGAGGTGACCATGCCTCCCAGCAGTGCCTTGGGCGTCTGGACGGCGCCAGCGCCCTCCTGCGAGGCGGCCGCCTCCACGGTCACGCGCTGGCTCAGGTCGCCCTGGGCGATGCCCTGCATGGCCTGCTGCAGCAATTCGCGCTCGCCGATCACCCGCGACCAGAGCCTGTGCATGCCGCCCAGCAGCAGCCCGGCCCACAGCAGCACGCCCCCCCAAACCCAGGGGCCCATGCCCGCCGAACCGGCCACCAGCGCCAGCGGCGGCCCGGCCAATGCCCACACCGCGCATACAAGGAAGCCGGCCCCGGGGCCGGATGTATGCTTACGATGCCTGTTTCCCACTTTTTCCATGCCAGCGCCTGCCTGCATAGCTGATTGCCTCTCTAGTCATTGGTATCTGGAATTCACCGTTCGCGAGGCCCCGCCACACGAGATGGCATGGCCCCAGTCGAGACCATGCCAGAATAGGTAACAGAATGCAAAAAAGCCAGCGTGCAGACCCGCAGTCCCCTGTGACAACGGCATGCCGAAAGCGCATCAATCCATAATGCGAGCCCATGAATCCCCTGCTCTCCCGACTCCAGCCCTACCCGTTTGAGCGTCTTCGCAAACTGTTCGCCGGGGTCCAGCCACCGGCGGGTGTGCGCCCCATCAGCCTTGGCATCGGAGAGCCCCGCCATGCCACGCCGGCGTTCATCGAACAGGCATTGAGCGCCGATCTCGGCGGCCTGGCCAAGTACCCGGCCACGGCCGGCGAGCCCGCGCTGCGCGAGGCCTGCGCCCAATGGGCTCGCCAGCGCTACGGCATTGCCCTGGACGCCGCCACCCAGGTGCTGCCAGTCAACGGCTCGCGCGAGGCACTGTTTGCCTTCACCCAGGTGGTGGTGGATGCCAGCCAGGACGGCGCGCGCGTGATCTGCCCCAACCCGTTCTATCAAATCTACGAAGGCGCCACCCTGCTGGCCGGCGCCCAGCCGTACTACGCGCCCAGCGACGCTGCGCGCAACTTTGCGGTGGACTGGGACAGCGTGCCCGCCGACGTGTGGGAAAGGACCCAGCTGATCTTCGTGTGCTCGCCCGGCAACCCCACGGGCGCGGTGATGCCGCTGGCCGAGTGGGAAAAGCTGTTTGCCCTGTCCGACCGCTACGGCTTCGTGATTGCCAGCGACGAGTGCTACAGCGAGATCTACTTCGACGGCACGCCCCCCCTGGGCGGACTGGAGGCCGCACAGCGCCTGGGCCGCACGGACTACAAGAACCTGCTGATGTTCACCAGCCTGTCCAAGCGCAGCAATGTGCCGGGCCTGCGCAGCGGTTTCGTGGCGGGCGATGCGGCCCTGATCAAGGCCTTCCTGCTGTACCGCACCTACCACGGCGGTGCCATGAGCCCCGTGGTGCAGACGGCCAGCATGGCGGCCTGGGCCGACGAGGCCCATGTCGAGGAAAACCGCCGCCTGTACCGCGAGAAGTTCAACCAGGTCACGCCCGTGCTGGCACGCGTGATGGATGTGCGCCTGCCCGATGCAAGCTTCTACCTCTGGGCCGGCATTCCCGAATCGCTGGGCCTGGACGACGCCGACTTTGCCCGCGAGCTGTATGCCGCCACCGGCGTGACCGTGCTGCCCGGCAGCTACCTGGCGCGCGAGGCCAATGGCCGCAACCCCGGCGCCGGGCGCGTGCGCATGGCCCTGGTGGCCGAGACCGCCGAATGCCTGGAAGCGGCCCAGCGCATTGCACAGTTCATAGAATCGCGCCAGCGCTGAGACAGCCCTGCGCTCCCCTTTCCTCACAAACCCTTTGATCACCAAAGCCATATGACGCAACAGCTGCAATCCATCATCGACACCGCATGGGACAACCGTGCCAGCCTCTCCCCCGCTGCCGCTCCCAAGGAAGTGACCGAGGCCGTGGACCACGTGATCGATGCCCTGAACAACGGCCAGCTGCGCGTGGCCACGCGCGAAGGCGTGGGCCAGTGGACCGTGCACCAGTGGATCAAGAAGGCCGTGCTGCTGTCCTTCCGTCTCAAGGACAACGTGCTGATGCAATCCGGCGACCTGAACTTCTTCGACAAGGTGCCCACCAAGTTCGCCGGCATGACCGAGGCCGAGATCGCCGCCACCGGCGTGCGCGTGGTGCCCCCGGCCGTGGCCCGCCGCGGCAGCTTCGTCGCCAAGGGCGCGATCCTGATGCCTTCCTACGTGAACATCGGCGCCTATGTGGACGAAGGCACCATGGTCGACACCTGGGCCACCGTGGGCTCCTGCGCCCAGGTCGGCAAGAACGTGCACCTGTCCGGCGGCGTGGGCCTGGGCGGCGTGCTGGAGCCGCTGCAGGCCAACCCGACCATCATCGAGGACAACTGCTTCATCGGCGCGCGCTCCGAGATCGTCGAAGGCGTGATCGTGGAAGAGAACTCCGTGATCTCCATGGGCGTGTACATCGGCCAGTCCACCCCCATCTATGACCGTGCGACCGGCGAGACCAGCTTTGGCCGCGTGCCTGCCGGCTCGGTGGTGGTGTCGGGCAACCTGCCCAAGGACAACGGCCGCTACAGCATGTACGCCGCCATCATCGTCAAGAAGGTCGATGCCAAGACCCGCTCCACCACGAGCCTGAACGACCTGCTGCGCGATTGACCCGCATCCGCACCGCGCCAAAGGCGTGGTTGCGGCGCCAAAACATCCCCTGTTCAGGGGATGGAGCAAGGCATACTCTCGAGGGCGTCCCCGGCCACCAGGCAGCGGACGCCCGTTTCACGTCACAAGAGCGTGCAAACGATCCAAGAACAGCGGCAGTACACGAATCTGGGGGAAAACATGGGCACGATGGAGAGGATTTTGCGCCTGATGGGCGAGAAGCAGGCGTCCGACGTCTACCTGGCGGTCAACGCGCCGGCGCTGATCAAGATCAACGGCGAATGCGTGCCCATCAACAACCAGCTGCTGCCGCCCGACGCGCCGCGCAGCCTGCTGGCCGAGATCGTGCCGGCCGAGCGCCTGCAGGAGCTGGACGAAACGGGTGAGCTCAACATGGGCGTGCCGCTGCGCGGCGTGGGCCGTTTCCGCGTCAGTGCCATGCACCAGCGCGGCAGCTGCGCCGTGGTGATCCGCTTCATCGCCCAGCACATTCCGGCCATGGACACGCTGAACCTGCCGCCCGTGCTGGGCGAGCTGATCATGCAAAAGCGCGGCCTGCTGCTGGTCGTGGGCTCAACGGGTTCGGGCAAGAGCACGACGCTGGCCTCGATGATCGATGCGCGCAACGAAAGGCTCACGGGCCACATCCTCACCATCGAGGACCCCATCGAATACCAGTTCCGCAACAAGCGCTCCATCGTCAACCAGCGCGAAGTGGGCTCGGACACGGCATCGCTGCAGATCGCGCTCAAGAACGCGCTGCGCCAGGCGCCCGACGTGATCCTGATCGGCGAAATCCGCGACCGCGAGACCATGTCCTCGGCCATGGGCTTTGCGCAGTCGGGCCACCTGTGCCTGGCCACGCTGCACGCCAACAACAGCTACCACGCGCTCAACCGCATCCTGTCCTTCTTCCCCGAGGAAATCCGCCCCACCATGCTGGGTGAGCTGTCGGCCGCGCTCAAGGGCGTGATCTCCCAGCGCCTGGTGCGCACCGTGGACGGCGGCCGCATGCCTGCCGTCGAGGTCATGCTCAACACCAAGCTGATCGCCGACCTCATCGAGCGCGGCAACTTCTCGGGCGTCAAGGAGGCCATGGAAAAATCCATGGCCGAAGGCTCGCAGACCTTTGAAGAGGCGCTGGCGCAGCTGGTCCGCTCCGGCCGCATCGACCGCGCCGAAGCCCTGGCCTTCGCCGATTCGCCCACCAACCTGATGTGGCGGCTGGAAAACGACGTGGTCAAGGCCAGTCATGCCGCGCCATCCAGCCAGTTCGCCGAACTGGCCACGCCCGGCGAGGACGACATGCCCTCGTTCACGGAAATCATGCTGGAAGTCAAGCCGAACTGATCGGCCAGCCCCGCAGCGTTCACAATGTCGGAGCACGCTGGCGGCAGCCGGCCCTCCGACTTTTTTGTTTTTTGATCCCACCCACCATGTCCCGCACCCTGCAACTGACCGAGCAGCTGATCAGCCTGCCCTCCGTCACTCCCGAAGACGCCGGCTGCCTTGAACTCCTGGCCGATGCCCTGCAGCCCATGGGCTTTGCCTGCGAGCGCATCGACAGCGGCCCCGGCAGCTTTCGCGTGCGCAACCTCTGGGCCCGGCGCTCCGGGACAGGCGCCGACCGGCCCGTACTGGTCTTTGCCGGCCATACCGACGTGGTGCCCACCGGCCCGCTGGAGCAGTGGAGCAGCCCGCCCTTCGTGCCCACGCACCGCGACGGCAAGCTGTACGGCCGCGGCGCCAGCGACATGAAGACCTCCATCGCCGCCTTCGTCGTGGCGCTGGAGGAATTCCTGGCCGAGACACCGGCCCCCTCCTTCGACATCGCCCTGCTGCTGACCAGCGACGAGGAAGGCCCTTCGGTGGACGGCACCAGGGTCGTGGTCGAGCTGCTGCGCGAGCGCGGCGAGCGCCTGGACTGGTGCATCGTCGGCGAGCCCACCTCGGTGGAGCGCACGGGCGACATGATCAAGAACGGCCGCCGGGGCACCATGAGCGGGCGCCTCACGGTCAAGGGCATCCAGGGCCACATCGCCTACCCGCAGCTGGCGCGCAACCCCATCCACCAGGCCCTGCCGGCCCTGGCCGAACTGGCCTCCACGCGCTGGGACGAGGGCAATGCCTTCTTCCCGCCCACCAGCTGGCAGATCAGCAACATGCATGGCGGCACGGGCGCATCCAACGTCATCCCCGGCCATGTGACCATCGACTTCAACTTCCGCTTCTGCACCGAGTCCACGGCCGAGTCGCTGCAGCAGCGCGTGCAGGCGGTGCTGGACCGCCACGGGCTGGAGTACGAGCTGGCCTGGACCATTGGCGGCCAGCCCTTCCTGACTACGCCGGGCACGCTGGTGAATGCCGTGCAGGCCGCCATCCGCACCGAGACCGGCCTGGAGACCGAGCTGTCCACCACGGGCGGCACCAGCGACGGCCGCTTCATCGCCCAGATCTGCAGCCAGGTCGTGGAAGTGGGCCCGCCCAACGCCAGCATCCACAAGATCGACGAGCACATCGTGGTGGCCGACATCGAGCCCATCAAGAACATTTACCGCCGCACGCTCCAGGAGCTGCAGCGCCAGCAGGCGGCCTGAACGCGACCAAGGAGCCGACGATGACATCCGCCCCCACCCCTGCCAATACTCCCGCCATCTCGGGCAGCACCATCGCCGACCTCGTGGCCTCGGGCGCCGCAGCGCTCACGGCGGCCGGCGTGGCCTTCGGCCACGGCACGGCCACGGCCGAAGACGAAGCGGCCTGGCTCACGCTGTGGAAGCTGGGCCTGCCGCTGGACAGCGAACTGGCGCCCGGCGCGCCCGAATCCCTGGCCGACCAGGCCGTCAGCGCCCAGCAGCAGGCCGAAGTGGCCGAGCTGTTCGCAGAGCGCATCCGCACGCGCAAGCCCGCCGCCTACCTCACGCGCGAGGCCTGGCTGCAGGGCGTGCCCTTCTACGTGGACGAGCGCGCCATCGTGCCGCGCAGCTTCATCGCCGAGCTGCTGGCCGACGGCAGCATCGACGGCTGGCTGTCCGACCGCACGCGCCGCGTGCTGGACCTGTGCACGGGCAACGGCAGCCTGGCCTGCCTGGCGGCCATGGCCTGGCCCGAGGTGGAGGTCACGGGCGCCGACATCTCGGCCGACGCGCTGGCCGTGGCACGCATCAACGTGGACCGCCATGAACTCGCCGAGCGCGTGCAGCTGCTGGAAAGCGACGGACTGGCCGCCCTGCCCGGCCCCTGGGACCTGGTGCTGTGCAACCCGCCCTATGTGAACGCCGACAGCATGTCGCGCCTGCCCGCCGAATACCAGGCCGAGCCCGAACTGGCGCTGGCCGGCGGTGCCGACGGCATGGACTTCATCCGCCGCCTGCTGCTGGACCTGCCGTCGCGCCTGGCCAAGGAAGGCGTGGTCGTGCTGGAAATCGGCAATGAAAAGGACTTCTTCGAAGCCGCCTTCCCCGACCTGCCCGTGTTCTGGCTGGACACCAGCTCGGGCGACGAGCAGGTGCTGCTGATCACCCAGGAGGCACTGCGCGCCTGGACCGAAGGCGACATCGAGGCCCTGCGCCCCACCTACCGCCCCCTGGGCTGAGATGGACCTGCGGGCGCTGCGCTACTTCATCGCGGTGCTGGAGGCGGGCAGCCTCTCGCGCGCCGCGCACTCGCTGTACGTGGCCCAGCCTGCGCTCACGGCGCAGATCAAGAAGCTGGAAGGCGAGCTGGGCGCCCAGTTGCTGGAGCGCAGCCACGCCGGCGTGACCCCCACGCCGGCCGGCGCCCAGCTGTACGAGGACGCACGCCGCCTGCTGTCCGACGCCGATGCCATGCGCGAGCGCATACAGCGCCTGCCGCAGGGCCCCGAAGGCTCGGTCACCCTCGCCCTGCCCTTTTTGCTGACCAGCCTGCTGGCCGGCCCCGTGATCGCCAGCCTGCGCAACAGCCACCCGCGCATACGCATCTTCGTGCTCGACGACCTCAGCCTCATGGTGCAAAAGGCCATGCTGGACCGGCGTGCCGACCTGGCCATCCTCGTGGACACGGCCAGCCTGCACGACATGCAGGTGCAGCCCATGGCCGAGGAATCCATCTACGTATGCGGCCAGGATGTCGATGGCAGCGTGGCCCCGCTGCTGCGCCCCGCGCCGGACGGCGGCCTGCCGCGCATGGACTTTGCCCACGCCTGCCAGCTGCCGCTGGTGCTGCAGTCGCGGCGCTTTTCCATCCGCCAGACCGTGGAGGCCGCGGCCGACGCACGGGACTTGCGGCTGAACATCGTCCACGAACACGATTCCGCCCGCGTCATCCGCTCGCTCTACCACTGCGGCGCGGGCTTCACCTTCACGCCCGCCTGCTCGCTGAGCGATGCGCCCGCCTGGCTGCGCGAGGAAGCCAAGGCTGCGCCCACGGCCATCCAGCATGGCTGGATCGTGGCCCAGGTCACGGCGCCCGAACTGCTGCGCCGCTACTTCCTGGCCGTGCAGGCCAACCGCAGCAGCGACCCGGCGCTGCAGGTGGTCCAGCAGGCGCTGATGGCACAGGCCCGGCAACTGATCACGGCCGGCATCTGGCAGGCACGCTGGCAGCAGGCATGACGGCATGACGGCATGACCGCAGGGGTCTGGGCACGGGCCATCAGCAAATACCGCAAGGGTTGATCTGGACATCAATTTTTCTGATGCGCCTGAATCACTAAACGGTATTTCCCCGCTCCAGGCCTCTTCTGCAACAGTGCATGGCACGCCGCGCAAAACGCGCGGCTTCAGCCAAGGAATGCCATGCACGAGACATCCCGGCCCACCGCAGGCCACCCCCATTCACCCCCCCACTCCCTTCCCATCCCCAATGTCGGCGAACTGGTCGCGCGCAGTTGCAAGGCCTACGGCGCGCAGCCGGCCGTGACCAGCGCCGCGCGCAGCATCAGCTATGCCGAGCTGGAGCAGCGCTCCAACCGGCTGGCCAATGCGCTGACGGCGCTGGGCCTGGCCCGTGGCGACCGCGTGGGCATCTACCTGCCCAACTGCGTGGAAATCGTCGAGATCGAGATCGCCTGCTACAAGGCCGGGCTCATCAAGGCGCCCTTCAACGCACGCCTTTCGCCGCGCGAGGTGGGCGATATCGCGGCCAACAGCGATGCCGCCGTCATCGTGACCACCGCAGCGCGCGCCGAGGCCTTCAAGCCGCACCTGCAGTCCGCCGATGTGCGCCTGCTGCTGCTGGACGGCCCCGCCGGCGAAAGCTACGAGGCCCTGCTCGCCCGCGCCAGCGACCGCTTCCAGCCCGTGGTCGTGCACGAGCACGAGGTGGCCGTGCTGCACTACACCTCGGGTTCTTCGGGCGTGCTCAAGGCCGCCATGCAGACCTTCGGCAACCGCCTGGCCCAGCTGCGCAAATTCCTGATGCGCGGCGAGGGCATGCAGGCCGGCCATGTGCTGGGCCTGGTGGGGCCGGTCACGCACGCCTCGGGCATGCAGATGGTGCCGGCGCTGTGCACGGGCGCCACCATCCACCTGTTCTCGGGCTTCGAGCCGGGCGCCTTCATGGCCGAGATGCAGGCGCGACGCGTGACCCACACCTTCATGGTGCCCACCATGATCAACATGCTGCTGGCCGAGATCGGCGGCCGCTACCGCCCCCTGCCCGACCTGCTGCGCCTGGGCTACGGCGCAGCGCCCATGGCGCCGGCGCGCATCCTGCAGGCCATGGACGTGTTCGGCCCCATCCTGTCCCAGGGCTACGGCGCGGGCGAGACCACCTCGGGCGTCTGCGGCCTGAGCGTGCAGGACCACCTGCAGGCGCGCGCGTCGCGCCCCGAGCGGCTGGCTTCCTGCGGACGGCCCTTCCTGGAATCCCTGGTCGAGGTGCTGGACGACGAGGGCCGCCCGGTGCCCGAGGGCGAGATCGGCGAGATCGTGGTCAGCGGCGCCGATGTCTTCGCGGGCTACTGGCGCGCGCCGGAGCTGACGGCCGAGGTGCTCAGGAACGGCCGCTACCACACGGGCGACCTGGCCCGCATGGACGAGCAGGGCTTTGTCTACATCGTGGACCGCAAGAAGGACATGGTCATCAGCGGCGGCTTCAACGTCTATCCGTCCGAGGTGGAGTCCGTGCTCTACGAACATGCCTCGGTGGCCGATGCCTGCGTGTTCGCCATCCCCGACGACAAATGGGGCGAGGCCGTGGCCGCCCACATCGTGCTCAAGCCCGGCCTGGCCGGCGACAGCGCCGCGCTGGACCGCTTTTGCGCGGAGCGCCTGGGCGGCTTCAAGCGCCCGCGCCACATCGAATTCGTGCAGCAGCTGCCCAAGAACCCCAACGGCAAGGTCATGCGCCGCGCCGTGCAGGCGCCCTACTGGGCCAACCACGCCCGCAAGGTGAACTGAGATGAACGCCAAAGACACTCTCCCCGCCGCCAACGCTGCCCTGCTGGAAATGCCTTTTGAAGGCTCCGAGCGCGCAGCCGGCCTGATCGACGCGCTCAACGCATTCATCCACGGCGAACTGGCCGACCTCGCCCGCGCACATGGCGTGGACCATGAAAACAGCGCCTCCACCGAACTGCTGCGCCAGGTCTGGAAGCTGTCGCATGCGCGCGGCTTCTACGGCATGACCCTGCCCGAGGCCATGGGCGGTGCCGGCCTGTCCGTGCTCGACCAGGTGCTGGTCAAGGAGGCCATCTACGCCACGGGCTCACCCTTCGCGCCCCATGTGCTGGGCGAACTCAGCGGCCCGCCGCGCATAGGCGCCTTGATCCGCAAGGCCACGCCGCTGCAGATGGAGCAGTTCATCCTGCCCGTGGCGCGCGCAGAGAAATCCATCTGCTTTGCGCTGACCGAGGCAGCGGCCGGCTCGGACGCGGGCGCGCTGGAGACTCGCGCCGTGCTGGAGGGCGACCACTACGTGCTCCACGGCCGCAAGCGCTTCATCTCGGGCTCGCCGTTCGCCGACTTGGCCGTGCTCATGGCTTCGACCGCGCCCGAGGGCAGCCCGCAGCGCGAGATCAGCGCCTTCTTCGTGGACCTGCATGCCCCGGGCGTGCAGGTGGTCAGCGGCTACAAGACCATGGCCGGGCAATCGAGCACGGGGGACATCGTGCTCGACGGCTGCCGCGTGCCCGCCGCCCAGTTGATCGGCGAGCCGGGCCGGGGCCTGGCCCTGGCGCTGGGCCGCATCACCGTCAACCGCCTGCTGCACTGTCCGGCCATGCTGGGCCTGGCCCAGGTGGCGCTGCGCGATGCGCGCGACTATGCGCTGGGGCGCCAGCAATTCGGCCGCAGCATTGCCCAGTTCCAGTCCATACAGCACATGCTGGCCGACATGGCCACCGAATGGATGGCGGCGCGCGCACTGATGGTGCAGACGGCCCGCGCCATCGACGCCGGCATCGATGCGCGCGCCCAGGCCTCGATGAGCAAGCTGTTCTGTTCGGAGACGGCGTTCCGCATTGCCGACCGCGCCGTGCAGATCCATGGCGGCGAAGGCATCGTCCAGGGCCGGCGCGTGGAATTCCTGTTCCGCATGCTGCGCATGTACCGCGTGCTCACGGGCACCAGCGAGATACAGCGCAACACCATCGCCAAGGAACTGCTGGAGCGGGCCGGCGCCTGAGGCTGGCCGGCATGAAAGCGAAAAGACAAGGAGACAACGCCATGCAAGACAATCCATCCCAAAGGCCGGACCGACGCCGATTCCTGCGCGCTGCGGGCGCCGCATCGCTTGCCGCAGGCCTGCCCTGGGCTGCCACAGCCGCCACAGCCACCGCGCACGACAGCGCCTGGCCCACGCGCCCCATCAAATGGGTGGTGCCCTACCTGGCCGGCACCAGCCCCGACACGGCCGCGCGCATCGTGGCCGAGGCGCTGTCGGCCCAGCTGGGCCAGCCCGTGGTGATAGACAACCGCGCCGGCGCGGGCGGCAACATCGGCGCACGCCAGGTGGCCAAGGCGCCGGCGGACGGCTACACCCTGCTGTACTCGGGCTCGCCCATGGCCGCCGCCATGCGCATGTACAAAAGCCCGGGCTACGACGTGTTCAAGGACTTCCGCCATGTGCTGGGCATGTCGCGCTCGGACATCCTGGTCGTCGTGCATGCCGACTCTGGCATGCGCACGTTGGACGACCTGGCCGCACGCGCCAAGGCCAGGCCCGGCGCGCTGGACTATGCCTCGGGCGGCGTGGGCACGCCATCGCACCTGGGCGTGGAGATGCTGGCCTCCAGCATGGGCCTGCAGGTCAACCATGTGCCCTACAAGGGCGCCTCGGAACTGGTCAATGCCGTGCTGGGCCAGCAGGTGGCCTTCGGCGCCCCGCTGTTTTCCGTGGCCTATCCCCAGGTGCTGGCCGGCAAACTGGTGCCACTGGCCATTGCCGGGCCGCAGCGCAATGCCAAGCTGCCCCAGGTGCAGACCCTGGCCGAGCTGGGTGTGCCCAACGTCAACCTCACGTCCTGGGGCGGCGTGTCCGTGCCGGCCGCCACGCCCGAGCCCATCGTCCAGCGGCTGCGCACGGCGCTGGAGGAGGTGCTCAGGCAGCCCAGGGTCATCGCCTTGCTGGAGCAGGAAGGCGGCAAGGTCGCCATCACCAGCGCCGACGCCTATGCCAAGGGCTTCGAGCGCGAGATCCAGTTCACCCAGTCCATGATGCAGCGCGTGGGCATACAGCCGATCTAGGGCCCGGCGCCAGGGCTTTGCACCGTGGCCGGGCACGGGCATGGCGGGCGGCAATCCTGCCCTGGCGCAATCGCTGGGATAATCCTGCCCATTCATGATCAGCCTTCGCAACATTACCCTGCGCCGCGGCACCCGCGTGCTGCTGGACAGCACCTCCGTCTCCATCAACCCCGGTGAAAAAGTCGGCCTTGTCGGACGCAATGGCGCCGGCAAGTCCAGCCTGTTCGCCCTGCTCAACGGCAGCCTGGCCGAGGACGGTGGAGAGTTCTCCATTCCTTCGCAGTGGCGCCTGGGCCAGGTCGCGCAGAACATGCCCGAGACCTCGGAGACGGCCACCCAGTTCGTGCTGGACGGCGACACCCGCCTGAGCGAGCTCAATGCCCAGCTCGCGGCCGCCGAGGCCAGCGAGGACGGCATGGCCATCGCCCATGCCCACGTGGACCTGGCCGATGCCGGTGCGCACGATGCCGTGCCGCGCGCCCAGGCCCTGATCCTGGGCCTGGGCTTCAAGGTCTCCGAGCTGGAGCACCCCGTCAACAGCTTCTCCGGCGGCTGGCGCATGCGCCTGCAGCTGGCGCGCGCGCTGATGTGCCCCTCCGACCTGCTGCTGCTGGACGAACCCACCAACCACTTGGACCTGGACGCCCTGGTCTGGCTGGAAGCCTGGCTCAAGCGCTACCCCGGCACCCTGGTCGTGATCAGCCATGACCGCGAATTCCTGGACGCCATCACCAACACCACGCTGCACATCGAAAACGCGCAGGTCACGCGCTATGGCGGCAACTACAGCAAGTTCGAGGAACTGCGCGCCCAGCAGATCCTGCTGCAGCAGGCCTCGTTCGAGCGCCAGCAGGACAAGATCGCCCACCTGCAGAAGTTCATCGACCGCTTCAAGGCCAAGGCCTCCAAGGCCAAGCAGGCGCAAAGCCGCGTCAAGCAGATCGAGCGCATGGAAAAGGTCGCACCCATGCTGGCCAGCGCCGATTTCACCTTCGAGTTCAAGCCGCCGGCCAACCTGCCCAACCCCATGCTGGCGATCACGGACGCCGCATTCGGCTACCGGGACGACGAAGGCCAGGCAACCACCATCCTGCGCGGCGTCAACCGCTCGGTGCTGGCGGGCCAGCGCATCGGCATCCTGGGTGCCAACGGCCAGGGCAAGTCCACCCTGGTCAAGACCATTGCGCGCGAGATGAAGGCCCTGGCCGGCACCGTGACCGAAGGCAAGGGCCTGAACATCGGCTACTTCGCACAGCAGGAACTGGATGTGCTGCGCCCCGGCGAGAACCCGATGGAGCACATGATCCGCCTGGCACGGGACACCGGCGCCACCGGCCCGCAGGCCCGCGAGCAGGACCTGCGCAGCTACCTGGGCACCTTCAATTTCAGCGGCGACATGGTCAAGCAGGCCGTGGGCAGCATGAGCGGCGGCGAAAAGGCCCGCCTGGTGCTGGCCATGATCGTCTGGCAGCGCCCCAACCTGCTGCTGCTGGACGAGCCCACCAACCACCTGGACCTGGCCACGCGCGAGGCCCTGGCCATGGCCATCAACGACTTCGACGGCACCGTCATGCTGGTCAGCCACGACCGCGCGCTGCTGCGCTCGGTCTGCGAGGACTTCTGGCTGGTCGGCCGTGGCGTGGTCGGCCCCTTCGACGGCGACCTGGACGACTACCAGCGCTACCTGCTGGAAGAATCCCGCCGCCTGCGCGAAGAGGCCCGCAAGGCCGAACAGGCGGCTGCGGCCACCAGCAAGGCGGCAGCGCAGGTGGAGCCTGCAGCACATGCAGCACCTGCAGTGCAGGCCCCCGTGGCTGCTGCGCTGGCCCCGGCTCCCGCTGCCCCGTCCACGCCGCCTGCCGCCAGCGCCGGAGACCAGCGCGAGCAACGGCGCCTGGCCGCCCTGGCCCGCCAGCAAATGGCCGAGAAGACCCGGCCGTTCAAGAAGGAACTGGAACAGCTGGACAAGCGCCTGCCCCAGCTGCAGGCCGAGCGCACGCGGCTCGAAGGCCTGCTGAGCCAGCCCATCTCGCCCGCCGACATGGCCGAGACGGGCCGCAGCCTCAAGGCCTGCAACGACGAGATCGACAGCCTGGAGGAGCGCTGGCTGGAACTCAGCGAGCAGATCGAGCAGTTGTCGGCCGCGATTTCCGACTGATTCCAGGCGTTGCCGAAAAGCACGCCTACCTGGAGCAAAGCCGGGAGCTCGCAGCCCACGCCACAGTGCAGGACACCCTGGCCCACATCGGCGGCCAGGGCGGCGTGGCGGCCGTGGACAGGCAGGTACGCGTGCACTGCCCCTTCAACAGCGCCGGCATGTACCGCGGCTGCATCGTGGACGATGCGCCTGCCGTGCCCCTGATCTTTGCCTGATCGGCATTTCGCCCCGGGTTGACCTGCGCCCATGCGTTGCGGGCAACGAGGCGTAACAGCCTCGTCCCCGGCTCGTCGCGCCCGCAAGCCTCTGTCAGGAAACGGATTTTTCCCCAACACGCCAGAAATCTGTCTTCAAACTGACAGGTCATCACCTCCAGGCTTGCAATTGCTTGCGTCCTGGGGCAATCCCTGAGTCAACCCGCAGCCACTCGCCCGCGTTGAACACGCAACAAAGGAGTGATTGCACATGACCGACATCTTTTCCCACACCGCCCTGCAGACCCGCTTTGCAGCCGCTGCGCTGGCCCAAGCTGTCTGGCCATGGGATGACCGTGACCGCAAGCGCGGCCCCCGCAAGGCCTGAAAACCGGGTCACGAAAAAGTTTCGACTTCCTTCGAAAATTTTTTGAAAACCTGTCAACCAGCTGAATCCGGCCCGCGTTAAGAGAGCAATACAGGAGAAAGTTTTCATGCAAACGACTGCCATCATGTCCATCTGGCCCGAAGACGAACGCGATCGCAAGCGCTGAGGCGCTGGCTGGCGCACACGGTGCCCCAGCCCCTGACACCACCGGTCTGACGGTCTTCCGTGCAGACCCCCTCTTCCACAAAACCCGCTTCGGTGGGTTTTGTCATTTCCGGGCCCCCTGCAATAGGGGGTTCTCAACGAAAAAGGGGCCCGAAGGCCCCTTTCCTGCGTGAACCCTTGCAGGCTCAGTGCATGTGCAGACCACCGTTGACCGAGAAATCGGCGCCGGTGGAATAGCCGCCTTCTTCCGAAGCCAGCCAGGCGATGATCGAGGCGATCTCGCTGGGCTCGCCCAGGCGCTTGACGGGGATGGTGCCCACGATCTTCTCCAGCACGTCGGGACGGATGGCCTTGACCATGTCGGTGCCGATGTAGCCGGGGCTGACGGTGTTCACGGTCACGCCCTTGGTAGCCATCTCCTGCGCCAGCGCCATGGTGAAGCCGTGCATGCCCGCCTTGGCGGCCGAGTAATTGGTCTGCCCTGCCTGGCCCTTGGCACCATTGACCGAGCTGATGTTGATGATGCGGCCCCAGCCCTTTTCCACCATGTCGCCCACGACCTGCTTGGTCACGTTGAACATGGAGTTGAGGTTGGTCTCGATGACGGCCTGCCAGTCTTCCGGCGTCATCTTGATGAACATGCGGTCACGCGTGATGCCGGCGTTGTTGACCAGCACATCGATGTTGCCGTGCTCGGCCTTGGTCTTGTTGAAGGCCTCGACGGTGGAAGCCCAGTCGCCCACATTGCCGACCGATGCATGGAAGGTGTAGCCCAACGCCTTTTGTTCGTCCAGCCACTTCTGGAAGTCGCGCGACGGACCGCAACCTGCGATGACCTTGAAGCCTTCCTTGTGCAGACGCTGGCAGATAGCCGTTCCGATGCCTCCCATTCCCCCTGTGACATACGCTACTTTTTGAGCCATTCTTCTCTCCTGTCAATCAATGGTTGCTTCAGATCAATCTATCCACGACAACCGGGACATTGACTCCGGTTATCACCAAGGGTGCCTGAACCTCTGGGCCCGGCATCCCCGTATGGCTAGTATGCAGCGCGTGCGCTGCGCCTCTCTTCGGGCAGGCCCTAGGCAGACCTAGGATCTACCCTGAAAGCTTGCTAACGTTTTCCCGGAGCCTTTCAGACGCGCTCCACCGCCATGGCCACGCCCATGCCGCCGCCGATGCACAGGCCGGCCAGGCCCTTCTTGGCGCCGCTGCGCTGCATCTCGTGCAGCAGGGTCACCAGGATGCGGGCGCCCGATGCGCCGATGGGGTGGCCGATGGCAATGGCGCCGCCGTTGACGTTGACCTTGGCCGGGTCGATGCCCAACTCCTGGTTCACCGCACAGGCCTGGGCCGCGAAGGCTTCGTTCAGCTCGAACAGGTCCACGTCCTGCGCGGTCCAGCCCGCACGCTCCAGCGCCTTGCGCGAGGCGAACACCGGGCCCAGGCCCATGGTGGCGGGGTCCAGGCCGCTGGTGGCGTAGGAGACGATGCGCGCCAGCGGCGTCAGGCCCAGGGCCTTGGCCTTGGAGGCGCTCATCACCACCACGGCGGCCGCGCCGTCGTTCAGGCCCGAGGCGTTGCCGGCCGTCACCGAGCCGGCCTTGTCGAAGGCCGGGCGCAGGCCTGCCAGGGCGTCGGCATTGGTCTTGCGGTTGATGTACTCGTCGGCAGCGAACACCACGGGATCGCCCTTGCGCTGGGGAATGCTGACGGGAACGATTTCGTCCACGAACTTGCCTGCGTCCTGTGCGGCCGTGGCCTTTTGCTGGCTGGCCAGGGCCAGGGCATCCTGCTGCTCGCGGCTGACGCTCTTTTCCTTGGCCACGTTCTCGGCCGTGATGCCCATGTGGTACTGGTTGTAGACGTCCCACAGGCCGTCCACGATCATGGTGTCGGCCATCTTCCAGTCGCCCATGCGCTGGCCGTCGCGCGAGCCCGGCAGCACGTGGGGCGACAGGCTCATGTTCTCCTGGCCGCCGGCCACGACGATCTCGCTGTCGCCCGTGGCCACGGCCTGGGCTGCCAGCATCACGGCCTTCAGGCCCGAGCCGCAGACGGCGTTGATGGTGAGGGCCGGGGTTTCCTTGGCAACGCCGGCCTTCATCATGGCCTGGCGTGCGGGGTTCTGGCCTGCGCCAGCGGCCAGCACCTGGCCCATGATGACTTCACCGACCTGGTCGGTGCCGACCTTGGCACGGTTCAGTGCCTCGCGGATCACGATGGAGCCCAGTTCGGTGGCGGGGATCTTGGCAAGGGTGCCGCCAAACTTGCCAACGGCAGTACGGACAGCGGAAACGATGACGATGTCTTCCATGATGACGGACCTTTCTTTGGACTCTTGAAGGGATGCCTGGGCGCACGCGGCCGCAGTCGCGGCAGCGGCACCCTGCATTCAAGCCACAGCGTTATTGCACTGCAGCATCGAAACGATTGTGCCTCAGGCCTTGACCAGTACGTAGCGGCCCGGGGCCGGCTCGATGGCCGTGTATTCCCTGCCCTTGCCGTACTGCTTTGGCGCCGCGACCAGCTTGCCGCCGTGCTCGGCCAGCCAGGGGCTCCAGTCGGCCCACCAGCTGCCCGGGTACTCGTCGGCGCCGGCCTGCCACTCCTTGAGCGTGGCGGGCAGCTGGCCGTCCTCGCGCAGCCAGTAGCTGCGCTTTTTCTTGGCCGGCGGATTGATCACGCCCGCGATGTGGCCCGACGCGCCCATCACAAAACGCTTGTCGCCGCCCAGCACCTGGGTGGACGCATAGGAGCCGCCCACGGGCACGATGTGGTCCTCGCGCGAGCCGTAGATATAGGCCGGCAGGCGCAGCTGGTGCATGTCGATGCGCTCGCCGCAGACGGTCAGCGCGCCGGGCTGGGCCAGCCTGTTTTCCAGGTAGAGGTTGCGCAGGTACCAGGCGTAGTAGGGGCCGGGCAGGTTGGTTGAGTCGCTGTTCCAGTACAGCAGGTCGAACGGCGGGGGCGTCTCGCCCTTGAGGTAGTTGCCCACCACGTAGTTCCAGACCAGGTCGTTGGGCCGCAGAAAGCTGAAGGTGGACGCCAGGTCCTGGCCCTTCATGAGGCCGCCCTCGCCCATTTGCATCTCACGGAAGCGCACCACGGATTCGTCGATGAAGACATCGAGGATGCCGGTGTCGCTGAAGTCGATGAAGGTGGTCAGCAGCGTGACGCTGGCCACGGGAAACGGCACGCCGGCCGGCGCCGTGGCGCGGGCTGTGGATGTGCGGGTGGCGCTGCGGCTGCCAGCCGCGCGCTTGGCCGCAGGCGCCTTGGCCGCCGGAGCAGCAGCTGCGCCATGCTCGCGGTCGTGGCGCGCCTGCAGCACCGCCAGCGCAGTGGACAGCATGGTGCCGCCCACGCAAAAGCCCAGCACATTGATCTGCTCGGCTCCCGCGATCTCGCGCGCCACGCGGATGCCGGTGAGCACTCCGTCCTCGATGTAGTTGTCCCAGGTCTTGCGCGCCAGGCTTTCGTCGGGGTTGCGCCAGCTCATCACGAAGGTGCGATGGCCCTGGCTGACGGCGTAGCGGATCAGCGAGTTGTCAGGCTGCAGGTCCAGGATGTAGAACTTGTTGATGCAGGGCGGCACCATGAGGAAGGGCCGTTCGTGCACCTTGTCCGTCAGCGGCTTGTATTCGATGAGCTGGAACAGCTCGTTCTCGAACACCACGGCGCCTTCGGTGGTGGCGACGTTCTTGCCCACGGTGAACAGGCTCTCGTCGGTCATGGACACATGGCCCTGGCGCATGTCGGCCAGCAGGTTGGCCACGCCCTGGGCCAGGCTCTCGCCCTGGGTTTCGATGGCTTTCTTCTGGGCCTCGGCATTGAGTGCCAGGAAGTTGCTGGGCGCCATGGCCGCCAGCCATTGCTCGATGGCGAAGCGCACGCGGTTGCGCGTCTTGTCATCGGCCTGCACGGCATCGGCCAGGCCCATGAGCATGCGGCTGTTGAGCAGATAGGTGGCGGCCGTGGCCGCCGTCAGCGGGTTGCCGGCCCACGATTCGGTGTTGAAGCGCTTGTCCTTGGCCAGCAGCGCCTGGGCGCCGCCCTGTTCGGCCATGGCCTTGGCGCCATCCAGGTACTGGCGCTGCAGCTCCAGCAGCTTTTCGGGGTCCAGCGACAGCGCGTTCTCGGGCAGGGCGCCGGGTTCGGGGACGGCCGCTTTCCAGGCCTGGGCCATGTCCGGCATGCCTGGCATGCCCTGGATTCCCGGAAGGCCTGGTTGCCCCATCTGCTGCAGTGTCTGCAGCGTGCGGCTCCATTGCTCGTTCCAGAATTGCTGGACGGATTGGCCTGACAGGCCAGCGAGTGGGTCAAAATTCATGCTGCATCCTTGTTCGTGGATGCCATGCAATAGCCTGGGGCTTGCGGGGCATCCGTTTTGATTGTGACCCAGGCGAGCCCCGCCTTGCCCGGCACAGACCTCCACGAAAACCCGTGCCCCGCTCGTTTTTTTGGTTCGACCATGTATCTCGTTGTTATCGCCTGGCTGTATGTCACTCTGATGATGGCAGTGGCCGAGGCCGCCAGCCCCACGGGCAGCATACTCGGCGCCGTGATCACGTTCGCACTCTACGGACTGCTGCCGCTGTCGATCGTGATCTACATCATGGGCACGCCCGCGCGCAAGCGAAAACGCCATGCACGCGAATTGGCCGAGCGCGAGGCCTGGCTGGCGCAGCAGCAGGCCTCGCAAAACGGCCCCGGCACGCAGGCGCGCTCAGTCCTTCCAGATGCAGGCGGCGAACCGCCCGCTGCTGCCCAGGCGGGCAGCGTCGCGCCGGTGCGAAAAGAACCGTGAGCCGTTGAGCACCGTGCACCATGCGTCGCCGCCGTCATTGCCGTAGATGGCGGTGATGCCCAGCGCCGCCAGGCGCTGGCGCGCAAGCCCGGCCAGGTTGGCCAGGTACTTGGGTGCGCCCCCGCCCTCTTGCGCCACGGCGGTGAAATGCGCCCCGGCCGCCGCGTCATGCGCGATGAAGGCCGCGCGCACCTCGGCTCCCACTTCGAAGGAGCGCGGACCGATGCAGGGTCCCAGCCAGGCCAGGGTCTGCTGCGCCGCTTGCCCGGGCGGTGTCTGGATCTGGCCTGCAAAGCGCTCGAACAGCGTCTCCAGCACCCCGCCCGCCAGCCCGCGCCAGCCCGCATGGGCCGCGCCCACCACGGCACCGCTGCGATGGGCCAGCAGCACGGGCAGGCAGTCGGCCACCATGATGGTGCAGACCACGCCCGAGGCGCTGGCCACGCAGGCATCGAAGGCCTGGCCCTGCGCGCTGCCTGCATCCAGGGCCACGACATCCACGCCATGCACCTGCTGCAGGAACACCGCGCAGGCGCCCGGCGTATGGGCACGCACGATCTCCTGCAGCCGCTGGCGGTTGGTGCGCACGGCCCGCGGGTCATCGCCCACATGGTCGCCCAGGTTCAGGCTGCCCCAGGGCGCCGTGCTGACGCCGCCTTCGC
This sequence comes from Delftia sp. UME58, assembly GCF_014170385.1. NCBI lineage: Bacteria > Pseudomonadati > Pseudomonadota > Betaproteobacteria > Burkholderiales > Comamonadaceae > Delftia > Delftia sp. UME58. The sequence goes on along the minus strand of NZ_LZZV01000013.1, from coordinate 146,444 downwards.
GCGAGGTGCACAGCGCGTGCACGCCGGGCGGCGCGGGCCACTCGGGCACCAGCCAGGATGCGGGGATGTTGCCGGGGAGGTTGCCGGGGATGGAGTCAGGCCGGGCCGCGCTCATTCCGCGTCGGGGCAGGCCGAGGGATGGGCCTTCTGGAAGGCCGGCAGCGCCTCGCAGCGATCGACGATGGCCGCCAGGCGTGGCAGGCCGTCCAGGCTCACGTTGAAGCGGCGGCCGTTGAAGATCTGCGGCACCAGGCAGCAGTCGGCCAGCGTGGGCGTGTCGCCCCAGCAAAACAGCGAAGGCGCCAGGCCGGCGGCCTCGCGCTCGGCGGCCAGCAGGTCCAGCTGGCGCTCGAAGGCTTCCAGGCCGGAGCGCACCCAATGCACGTACCAGCCGCTCTTGGCCTCGTCGGAGACACCCAGGTTGCGCACCAGGTACTTGAGCACGCGCAGGTTGTTCAGGGGATGGATCTCGCAGGCCACCATCTGGGCCAGCGCGCGCACATGGGCACGGCCCAGGGCGTCGCGCGGCAGCAGCGGTATTTCGGCATGGGTCTCATCGAGATATTCGATGATGGCCATGGACTGGGTCAGCCAGTGGCCGTCCTCGGTTTCCAGCGCCGGCACCAGTGCATCGCCGACATGCTGGGCATAGGCCGGTGCCCTGTGGTCGCCGCGCAGCAGGTGCACGGGTACGGATTCATAGTCCAGGCCCTTGATCTGCAGCGCAATGCGCACGCGGTAGGAGGCCGACGAGCGGAAGTAGGTGTGGAGCTTCATAGACCGCAAAGCATACCGTGCAGCCCGGGGTCTGTTCATGCTCGTGCGGCGATCGCGTTGCGCCGCTGCGGGGCCACAGGCATGGCACACTTGCGGCGGCGCCAACGAGACAAGGCGCCAGAGGAACACCGACATGAGCTACGTTTTCAACCCTCCCGCCGTGGCCAGCGTACCCGTCCTGGGCCGCCCCGAGCGCTTTCCCGTGCACCGCATCTACTGCGTGGGCCGCAACTACGAAGAGCACGCCAAGGAGATGGGCTTCACAGGCCGCGAGCCGCCCTTCTTCTTCCTCAAGCCTGCCGACGCCATCGTGCCCGTCGAGGCCGGCACCACGGGCACCATGCCCTACCCCACGCTGACCGCCAACCTGCACCACGAGATCGAGCTCGTCGTGGCCATCGGCAAGGCGGGCAAGAATATCAAGGCCGCCGACGCGCTGGACTACATCTGGGGCTACGCCGTGGGCCTGGACATGACGCGCCGCGACCTTCAGAACGACATGAAGAAGCAGGGCCGCCCCTGGTGCATAGGCAAGGCCTTCGAGCATGCCGCGCCAATCGGCTCCATCACCCCGGCAGCCGAGGCCGGCGACATCGCCAAGGCCACGATCTCGCTGCAGGTCAATGGCGCCGACCGCCAGCGCAGCGATATCGGCAAGCTGATCTGGAACATTGCCGAGACCATCGAGCACCTGTCGGCCGCCTGGGAACTGCAGCCCGGCGACCTGATCATGACGGGTACGCCCGAAGGCGTGGCCGCCGTGGTGCGCGGTGACCTGCTGGAAGGCCGCATCGATGGCCTGAGCCCCTTGAGCGTCAAGATCGCCTGAGATCCCTCTGCCTGGCGACAGGCCGGCAAGGCAGCGGGGAGCGCGTTCCCCGGCCTGCCGGCCTTCGTTTTTCTGAACCCACAGTCCGCTGCACGGAAAGCCTTCCTGCCTTCCGTCTGGCGGCGCTTTCACTTCCATGGTGTCGGCATGATTTTTCGCAGCCCCATCAAGTTCTGCCGAGCCTGCGGCACGGCCGTGGTCTACCGCATTCCCGACGATGGCGACACGCGCGAACGCGCCGTGTGCCCGCACTGCCACACCATCCATTACGAGAATCCGCTGAACGTGGTCGGCACCATCCCCGTCACCGACGACGGCCGCGTGCTGCTGTGCAAGCGCAACATCGAGCCGCGCCGGGGCCTGTGGACCCTGCCCGCAGGCTTCATGGAGCTGGCCGAGACCACGGCGCGCGGCGCCCAGCGCGAGACCGATGAGGAAGCCGGTGCCGACATCGAGATGGGGCCGCTGTTTTCCATCGTTGACGTGCCCAAGGTCAGCCAGGTCCACCTGTTCTACCGCGCCCGCCTGCGCAGCGAGCAGTTCTATCCAGGCCCCGAGACCATGGAGGCCGCTCTCTTTGCCGAGGCCGAGATTCCCTGGGAGGAACTGGCCTTCCGCACCGTGCGCGTGACGCTGGAGCGCTACTTCGAGGACCGTGCGGCCGGCCTGCTTGATGCGCACCGAGTGCACTCCATCGACCTGAGCCTGTAGGCACATGCACCGCCGTCCGGCACCACCGCGCTGCACGGTGCTGCCGGAAGCACCCCGGTGATGCCAGGCCATGCCGCGGCGTGGCGCCGATGGGGCTGCGGGTGGGGCTGTGGATGGGGGGCTGTCATCCATGTGTCACCCTGCAGACACATTTAGTCACAAGCTGGCCTCCTTCTTGCTCGTTGCATCAGGCTTTTCCCTGATCGGGGAAAGCGGGTTTCACCCAGCCTGAACCTGACTGCGGAGCGCTCCATGGCCACATCCCTGCCAACCGACCTGATTCTTCCCCACCTGCGGGAACTCAACCGCAACGCCGCCGACCTGCGCGAAATACGGCTCATGTGGCGGCTCATCGAAGCCTCGGCCCGCATGCAGGCCTCGCAGCAGGGGCAGGCCCTGGTGTCCATGCTCACCGACACGCGCCAGGGACTGGAGCAGCTGGAGCAAGGCCTGCTGCAGTCGCAGCTGGTGCAGTCCGCGCAGGAGGCCATGGCCCAGCTGGGCATGCAGTCCGCCCATGCCATCGACCTGCTGGTGCGAAGCCTGTACGAGCGCACGGCCGATGTCGGCTTTCTCGCCGCCGATACCGTGCTCTGCGAGGCCATGGCACGGCTTGACGATGGCGATGGCGATGACTGCGGCCTGCCCGACATGGCGGCCGGCGGCCTGCGCGCATGGCAGGCACCGCTGCAGGCCCACCTCCAGAGCTACCGAGCCAAGTACACGGTGTATGACGACATCCTGCTGCTGGACACGCAAGGCCAGGTCTGCGCCCGTGCCCAGGCACAGGCAGGCCGCAAGCAGCCACCGCCCTGTGCCGAGGCCTGGTTCCAGCAGTCCCTGCAACAGGCGGGCCATGTCAGCCATTTCGGCGCCAGCTGCGTACTGCCCGGCGCAGACCGCCTGATCTACGCGCAGCGCCTGCTGCACCCACGCACCATGGCGGTGCTCGGCGTGCTGTGCCTGAGCTTCGACTTTGCCGCCGAGATGCAGGCCATCTTTGCCTCGGGCGGGCCGCGCGCCCAGGTGGGGCTGCTGCTGGACGACGGCGGACTGGTCATCGCCAGCAGCGACGCCCACTGGATCGCCCCCGGCAGCCGCGTGCCCATGCACCATGGTGATGCCTTGCAGCCGCTGATCCATGCAGGACGCACCTACCTGGTGCGCACGGCGCGCGCCCTGCCCTACCAGGGCTATGCGGGGCCGCAAGGCTGGCAGACCCAGGTGATGGCACCGCTGGACCTGGCCTTCGCCGCGCAGCAAAGACCGCAGGTCCTGCAGGCGCTGGAGCCGGCCATTGCCGAGGGGCTGATGGCCCAGGCGCGCGGCTTTTGCCCGCCGCTGCACGCCATGGCCCGCGCGGCCGACGACATACGCCGCGTGGTCTGGAATGGCCAGGTGCTGGCGGCCAGCCAGGCACCGGAGTCCCCCGTGCAGGGCACGGCCCACCCGGACCCGCTGCAGGCCGTTCTGGAGCAGATGGGCGAGACCGGCGACCTCACCCATGCCGTGTTCACACGCGCCATTCACGGCCTGCACGAGACCGCGCTGTCCACCCGGCTGCAGGAACACAGCACGCTGAACCGGCTGCTGATGGACCTGCTGGAGCGCAATCTCTATGAACGTGCCAACGACTGCCGCTGGTGGGCCCTGACGCCCGGCCTGCAAAAGGTGCTGGCGGACAACAGCGGCTGCCTGGCCCTGTCGGTACAGGCCCACGACAGCGCGCAGCGGCTGCTGGAGCAGCTCAATGCGCTGTACACCGTCTATGCGCGCATTGCGCTGTACGACGCCCAGGGCCTGGTGCTGGCCTGCAGCCATGAGAGCGAGGCCGGCCTGCCCCTGGCTCCCGGCACGCGCGTGCAGGCATCGGCCCTGCAGGCCACCGTGCTGCTGCGCGATGCCCAGGCCTACCACGTGCAGGAGATGGACGATGGGGGCCTGCCCGTCCATGTCTACCATGCCGCGCTGCGCGCGCCATCGCCTGGGAGTGAACAGGCGCACGGACATGCACACGGCGGCGATCAGGGCCCCGTCATCGGCGGCATCGCCCTGCTGTTCCACACGCGGCGGGAGCTGCAGGCCATGCTGCAGGCCGCAGCGCCACAGCAGGCAGCAACGGCAGAGCAGGCCGCAGCCACCGATCCCGAAGACAGCGGCCTGCCGCGCCTGCCGATGGAAGCCTTCTACGTGGCGCGTGACGGGCGCATCGTCGCCGCCAGCCATGGCGGGCGCCCGCTGGGCAGTTGCATCGCAGGCGTGGCCGGCCTGGCATCGCTGGCCGATGGCGAGGTGCGCAGCAGCATCGAGGAGATCGAAGGCCACTACTGCATCGTCGGCATGGCCGCCGGGCGCGGCTACCGCGAGTTCCGGCTGGACCAGGGCGCGGCACGCGATGCAAAAGAAAGCGCAACGGACGACACGCTGGCCGGCCTCGTCAGCCTGAGCCTGCAGCGGCTGGGCCCCGTGCATGCCGATGCGCGCAACCGCGCGCTGCGCCTGGCGTCGGCCACCCGCCTGGATGGCGCCCGGCCCGCTACGCACGGGCATGGGCACGGGCGCGCCGTGCATGGCAGCGGCGACGCGCCTGTGGAACTGGCCAGCTTCTACGTGGGCGCCAGCCTGCTGGCCCTGCGCGCGGGCGATGTCTGCGAGGCCCTGCCCGCCAGCGCCATCTCGCCCGTGGCGGCAGGACGGCTGCCGTTTTGCGTGGGCGCGCTGGCACGGCGCAGCCAGGGCAGCGTCAGCGGCTATGTCTGGGTGTTCGACCTGGCCGCGCTGCTGCAGGACCAGCCCGGCGTGGTCACCGAGCAGTCACAGGTCATCGTGGTCCAGCATGGCGGCCTGCGCGTGGGCCTGCTGGTCAGCGCGCTGCAGGGCGTGCACCGGCTGCCAGCCAGCGCGCTGGTGGATTCGCCCATGCTGAACGCGGCCGACACCGCGACGGCCCTGGTGCGCAAGCTGGTGCATGCCGATTCGGGCCTGCCGCTGATCCAGTGCCTGGACCCCGCCGCGCTGATGCGCAGGCTGCAGCCTTCGCGCGTTGCCGCGGCCAATGCCGACCGCAATGCGGTCAGCGTGGAAAGGGAGGCGGCGTAGCCCGGGCCTATCAGGCATACAAGGCGTGCCGGGTGTGCCGCGCCTGTAACGCCTCAAAGGCCCCAGTGGCGCAGGCCCGGCAACGCGGCCTGCGCTGCCTCGTAGCCTTCGTCGATGGCCTCGCGGGCGCGGTGGAAGTCCAGCAGGCCCAGGTGGGACAGGCGCGGCGCGATCACCAGCTCGGGCGGGTCGCCCGCCATGCGGCTGCGCGTGATGCGCATCTGCATGATGTTGACGCTGGTCATCACCACGTCCAGCAGCGAGGGCGGCCGGGGCGGGGGCTCGGTCTCGCGGCCTGCCTCGTCGCGGTGGTGGCCGGGCATCCACCCCATCACGCCGCGCTGCAGCCTGCGCACCCAGGCCGTGCCGGCCACGGCGCTGGCCTGGCCGGCCAGGTCCTCGGGCGCCACGCCCTGCTCCGCGGCAGGCGGGGCTTCCTCCAGCGACGGCGCGGCAGCCATGGCGGCGGAGGGAGCCAGCGGCCGCATGTGGCGCCGCATGATGTCGGCATTGAGATCGACCGCGATCACGATGTCCGCGCCCATGGCACGTGCCAGCGAGGCGGGCACGGGGTTGACGATGCCGCCATCGACCAGCAGCCGCCCCTCGCGCTGCACGGGCGTGAACAGGCCGGGCAGCGCGATGGAGGCACGCACGGCATCGGCGATGGAGCCCTTGCGCAGCCAGACCTCGGCGCCCGAATGCAGGTCGGTGGCCACGGCGCCGAAGGGAATCTTCAGGTCCTCGATGGCCGAGTCCACGAAGTGCTCGCGCCAGAACGCGATCAGCTTCTCGCCCTTGAGCATGCCGCCCGTGATGTTGAAGTCCATGAAACCGAACACCTTGCGCATGCCCAGTCCCAGCACCCATTCCTCGAAGCGCTGCATCTCGCCAGCCGCATAGGAGGCACCGACCAGGGCGCCGATGGACGAGCCGCAGATGATGTCGGGCCGCAGGCCCGCATCCTCCAGCGCGCGCAGCACGCCGAAATGCGCCCAGCCGCGCGCCGACCCGCTGCCCAGCGCCAGGCCGACCACGGGTTTGCGCGGACTCAGCGCCATCAGCGGTCCCCGCCTGCCAGCAGGGCCAGCATGCCGGCCTCGTCCAGCACGGTCACGCCCAGCTCCTCGGCCTTGGCCAGCTTGCTGCCGGCCTCGGCACCGGCCACCACATAGCTGGTCTTCTTGCTGACCGAGCCGGAAACCTTGGCGCCTGCGGCCTCCAGCATCTCCTTGGCCTGGTCGCGGCCCAGCGTGGGCAGCGTGCCCGTGAGCACCACGGTCATGCCGGCCAGCGGCTGGGCGGTCTGCTCGCGCGCCGCGCCCTCTTCCCAGTGCACGCCGCAGGCACGCAGTTGCTCGACCACCTCGCGGTTGTGGGGCTGGGCGAAGAAGGTGTGGATGCTCTCGGCCACGATGGGCCCCACGTCGCGCACCTGCAGCAGTTGCTCGACGCTGGCGTCCATGATGGCGTCCAGCTGGCCGAAGTGGCGGGCCAGGTCCTTGGCCGTGGACTCGCCCACCTGGCGGATGCCCAGGCCGAAGAGAAAGCGCGCCAGCGTGGTCTTCTTGGATTTTTCCAGCGCGTCCAGCACGTTCTGGGCCGACTTCTCGGCCATGCGGTCCAGCGATGCCAGGGCCACCAGGCCCAGGCGGTAGAGGTCGGGCAGCGTGCGCACCACGTGGCCGTCCACCAACTGGTCCACGAGCTTGTCGCCCAGGCCCTCGATGTCCATGGCGCGCCGCGCGGCAAAGTGCAGGATGGCCTCCTTGCGCTGCGCCGGGCAGAACAGGCCGCCCGTGCAGCGGTGGTTGGCCTCGCCCTTGGGGCGCGACACCGCGCTGCCGCAGATGGGGCATGCAGCGGGCATGCGGAAGTTGGGCACATAGGCCGGCCGGTCGCCGGGCACGCGGCCCACGACCTCGGGGATCACGTCACCGGCGCGGCGCACGACCACGGTGTCGCCGGTGCGCACGCGTTTTTTGCGGATCTCGAACAGGTTGTGCAGCGTGGCATTGGTGACGATGACGCCGCCCACCGCCACGGGCGCCAGGCGCGCCACGGGCGTGAGCTTGCCCGTGCGGCCGACCTGTATGTCGATGCCTTCCATGCGCGTGGGCATTTCCTCGGCCGGGTACTTGTGGGCCACGGCCCAGCGCGGCTCGCGCGAGACAAAGCCCAGCTGGCGCTGCTGGGCCAGGCTGTTGACCTTGTAGACCACGCCGTCGATCTCGTAGGGCAGCGTGGCGCGCTCGGCGCCCATGCGCTGGTGGAAGGCCACCAGCTCGGCCGCGCCCTTGGCGATGCAGACCTGGGGCGCCACCGGAAAGCCCCAGTCGCGCAGCGCCTGCAGCATGGCGTAGTGGGTGACGAAGTCGGGGCCGCCCTGGGCAGCCGGCGTGATCTCGCCCAGGCCATAGGCGAAGAAGGACAGCGGGCGCTGCGCCGCAATGCCCGAGTCCAGTTGGCGCACCGAGCCTGCCGCCGCATTCCGCGGATTGGCAAAGCTCTTGCCGCCGGCGGCCTGCTGGCGCTCGTTGAGCTTGACGAAGTCGGCGCGGCCCATGTAGACCTCGCCGCGCACCTCGACCACGGGCGGCACGCCCTTGCCTTCGGGCAGGGACAGCGGAATCTTGCGGATGGTGCGGATGTTGTGGGTCACGTCCTCGCCCACCTCGCCGTCGCCGCGCGTGGTGGCCTGCACCAGGCGGCCGTTCTCGTAGCGCAGGTTCATGGCCAGGCCGTCGAACTTGGGCTCGGCCACGTACTCCACGGGCGGCGCGCCTTCGGCCAGTTCCAGCTCCTTGCGGATGCGTGCGTCGAAGGCCTCGGCTCCCGTGGCCTCGTTGTCGGTCTCGGTGCGGATGCTGAGCATGGGCACGGCATGGCGCACGGGCATCAGGCCGTCGAGCACGGCGCCGATCACGCGCTGCGTGGGCGAGTCCGGGGTGACCAGTTCGGGGTAGGCACCTTCCAATGCCTGCAATTGCTGGAAGACGCGGTCGTACTCGCCGTCGGGCACGGTGGGCGTGTCCAGCACGTAGTACTCATGCGCCCATTGGTTGAGCTGGGCGCGCAGCGCCTGCACCTTGGCCAGCACCTTGTCGGGGGCGGCCCCGGACTCCGGCGCCGCAGGGGCTGCGCCGGAGAAAAGATCCAGATTGTCATTCATGGGGTTGAGGCCAGGAGCCTGTTGTGCACCAGGGGCACCGCGCCGCGTCAGCTGAACAGTCGCCGCGCCAGCATGGAGCCCGCCGACAGCTCGCGGCTGTCGAGCTTGTCATAGAGATGTTCCAGGTCGTGCTGGATGGGGTCCAGCGCCATGGCCGGCAGCAGGTAGCCGTTCTGGTCGCAGAGCACGCCGTCCATGGTCTGGCACAGGCGCTCGGCCACCTGGCGCAGCTGCACGAAGGCCTGCTCGCCGCGCGGCACCTGGGGCACGTCCAGGCTCAGCAGGAACTCGCGCACCACCGAGGTGTCCAGGTCGTCGGCCATCGCCGCCTGCGGGTCGTAGTTGAGCACCAGCACCGGCGGCATGCCGGGCGTGGGCGAAGGCAAGGCCATGCGCCCGGGCATGGAGCCCGGCAGAAAGCCCTGGCGCGATGCGTTCTGCTGCACATAGCCCGCGCTCCAGGAGGCCTGGCGTGCACGCAGCATGAAGGTGAGCTGGGCGTCGTGCTCGCTGGCGAACTGGTCGAGCTCGCGCGCTCGCGCCACTTCCTGCAGCATGTCGGGCACGTCGGGCGTGGCGCCCAGCGCGTCGGCAAAGCGCTGCACCTTGGCAACGAACTCGGAGAACTCGATCTCGTTGAGCGCACCCGTGCGGTTGGCCAGTTGCACGCCGGCCTGAAAACCCAGGTAGCGCTGGCCGGGCTGCAGCGGCTCCCACTGGTGGGTGGACTGGTTCATGCCCTCGATCGCAAAGGGCTTGTTGCCCGCGCGCCGCGTGGCGGGCTGGGCCTGCAGCGCCAGTTCGCCGGGCACGGCCTGGCCGACCTGCACGGGGGCAATGGCGTCGATCAGCGCATCCAGACCCGGGCGGCTGGCGGCAGCGCTGGTCAGGGCCGCGTCGTTGAGGGAAGGCTCGATGGACTGCGGTGCCGACGGGGACGCCGCAGACGCGGACACAGATTCAGATGCGGGTGCCGAAGCGCTGGCGTCTTCGCCCGCCTGCAGGGCATGGGCTGCCTGCGCGGACTGCACTGCCTGGGCGGCCTTGGCCGCCAGCGCAGCCTGGGCCGCGGCCTGGCGCTGCTGCTCTTCGAGCTGGACCAGATGGGCCAGCTCGGCGTCGGTTTCGGCAAAGCGGTCCGCGGAGGCCGGGCTCTGGCCCGGCGCGGCGGTGCCGAAATCGCCCAGCACGGGCTCGCGCAGGCTGTGCGTCAGGTCCGGGCCGTGGCCCACGGTGTCCATGCCGGGCTCATGGCGCGAGGGATCGCGCTGCGCCTCTTCGACGGGGTCGGCGCGCTTGGGTGCATTGCGGCGCGCGGACCAGCTGTTGTAGGCAAGGATCAGGGCCAGCACCACAAAGCCCAGGACGGCCAGACTGATTTGCAGGTTACTCATGGAATGAAGGAGTGAAACGTCGTTCCAGCAAATGGGGTTCGGAAGGAGGCGGACATGCTCAGGATAGCTCAGCCATGGACAGCGCGGACTCCATGTCCACGGCCACGATGCGGGACACGCCCTGCTCCTGCATGGTCACGCCGATGAGCTGCTGCGCCATTTCCATGGCGATCTTGTTGTGGCTGATGAACAGGAACTGCGTGCTCTTGCTCATGCTGGCCACCAGCTTGGCATAGCGCTCGGTGTTGGCATCGTCCAGCGGCGCATCCACCTCGTCCAGCAGACAGAACGGGGCCGGGTTGAGCTGGAAGATGGCGAAGACCAGCGCGATCGCCGTCAGCGCCTTCTCGCCACCGGACAGCAGGTGGATGGTCTGGTTCTTCTTGCCGGGCGGCTGCGCGATCACCTGCACGCCCGAGTCGAGGATTTCATCGCCGGTGATCACCAGCTTGGCCTGGCCGCCACCGAACAGCTCCGGGAACATGCGCCCGAAATGCCCGTTCACGGTCTCGAAGGTGCCCGACAGCAGCTCGCGCGTTTCGGCATCGATCTTGCGGATGGCATCTTCCAGCGTGTTCATGGCCTGGGTCAGGTCCTCGGTCTGCGCGTCGAGGAAGGTCTTGCGCTCGCGCGCCAGCTTCAGCTCGTCCAGCGCCGCCAGGTTGACCGCGCCCAGGGCCGCGATCTCGCGGTGCAGGCGGTCGATCTCGCCCTGCAGGCCGTGCATGCGCACATTGGCCTCGGCAATGGACTGGGAGACGGCGGCCAGGTCGGCGCCGGCCTCCTCCAGCAAAGTGGAGTACTGCTCCAGGCCCAGGCGCGCGGCCTGCTCCTTGAGCTGGAATTCGGTGATGCGCTGGCGCAGCGGGTCCAGCGCCTTTTCCAGTTGCTGGCGGCGTTCGTCGCTGGCGCGCAGCTTGTTGGTCAGGTCGTCATATTCGCTGCGGCGCGCGGCCACGGCCTGCTCGCGCTGCATCTTCAAATCCAGCGCATCCTGCAGGCCGCCCTGGGCCGCGGCATCGGTCAGGCGCGTGAGTTCGTCCTGCGCGCGCTGCTGCTCATCGGCCAGGGAGCGGGCCTGCTGGCTGGCCGTCTCTATGGTGCGGCTGAGTTCGCCCCGGCGCGCCTCCAGGCTGCGCCGCGAGAACGTGGCCTCCTGGGCCTGGCGTTCCAGGGTGCGCAGTTGCTCGCGTGATTCGTTCAGGCGCCGCTCGGACTCCAGCACCTTGTCGCCGAGCTGGGCATGGCGCTCCTGGCTGTCGGCCAGTTGCATGTCCAGTTCTTCGAAGCGGGCCTCGGCCGCCACGCGGCGCTCCTCGATGTCGGACAGCTGGGCCTCGACCTCGGCCAGGTCGGCGCTGATCTGGGCATTGCGCGCGCGGGCCTGCTCGGCCAGCTGCGACAGGCGCAGGGTCTCGACCTGCAGCTCGTGGGCACGGCTTTGCGATTCGCTGGCCTCGCGCCGGGCGCCGACCAGGCGCTGCGAGGCCTCGGCATAGGCGCTTTCGGCACGCACCAGGGCCGTGCGCGATTCGTCGGAGATCAGCGCCTGGGCACGCACTTCCTTTTCAAGGTGCTCGATTTCCTGGGCGCGTGCCAGCAGGCCGGATTGCTCCGAATCCTGCGCATAAAAGCTCACGCTGTGGCTGCTGACGGCATGGCCCGTGGGCACGTAGACGGTTTCACCGGGCCGCAGTTCGCTGCGGCGCGACAGCGCCTCTTCCAGCGTGGGCGCCGTGTAGCAGTCCTGCAGCCAGTCGCCGAGCACGGCGCGCAGGCCGGCATCGTTCACGCGCAGCAGGTCCGACAGGTGTTGCCAGCGGCCGGCGGCCGGCGCGGGCGCGCCCTGCGGGGGGCTGAAGAAGGCCAGGCGCGCGGGCGGCGCATCGTGCCCGCCTGAGCCCAGAAAGCCACGCACCATGTCGAGCCGGCCCACTTCCAGCGCGCCCAGGCGCTCGCGCAGCGCGGCCTCCAGCGCGTTTTCCCAGCCGGGCTCGATGGCAATGCGGCTCCACAGGCCCTGCATGCCGTCCAGGCCGTGCTTGGCCAGCCAGGGCTGGAGCTTGCCGTCTGTCTTGACCTTCTCCTGCAGGGCCTTGAGCGCTTCCAGCCGCGCCGACAGGTCCGCGTGGCGCGCGGCCTCGGCATTGACGGCCTGCTGGCGCGTGCGGCGGTCCTCGTCGAGCTGGGGCACGGAGTCCTGCAGCTCGTTGAGCACGGCATCGGCCATTTCGGCCAGTTCGCGCGCCTCTTCCAGCTGGGACTGCAGATTGTTCAGGCGGGCCTCGTCGGGCGTCTCCAGCGCATTGCGGTCGGCGCGCAGGCGCTCGAAGCGGGTCTCGAACTGGCGGCGCTGCTCGTCCAGGCTGCGCTGCTCGGCGGCCAGCACCTGGATCTGCTGCTGCACCTGCACCACGCTGGCGCGCTGGTCGGCGTCGGCCTTCTGGGCATTGCGCAAGGCGTCCTCCAGGTCGGGCAGGCGCATGCCTTGCTCCTCGACCTGGGCGGCCAGCATCTCGGCCTGTTCCTCGGCGTCCATGCCGGCGCCTTCGAGGTTCTCGATCTCGGCTTCGGCTTCCTCGCGGCGGCTGTTCCACAGCAGCACCTGCTCGGACAGCTGCTGCAGCCGCTGCTGCACGCGCTGGCGACCTTCGAGCACGTAGCGTATCTCGGCCTCCAGCTTGCCGACCTCGGCCGTGGATTCGTAGAGCTTGGCCTGGGCCTGGTTGACCTGGTCGCTGGCGTCGTAGTGCGCCTGGCGCAGGGTTTCGAGTCCGCTTTCGTTGTTGCGGATGTCGGCCATGCGCTCTTCGAGCTCGTTGACGGCCTGCAGGCCCTCCACGCGCACGCGGTCCTGCTCGGCCTCGGCCTCGGCCCGCTTGAGGAACCACAGCTGCTGCTGCTTGAGCGTGACCTGGGACTGCAGCGCGTTGTACTGGGCCGCCACCTCGGCCTGCTTTTCCAGCCGGTCGAGGTTGTTGTTGAGCTCGCGCAGGATGTCTTCCACGCGCGTGAGGTTCTCGGTGGTGGCCGAGAGCCGGTTCTCGGTCTCGCGCCGGCGCTCCTTGTACTTGGACACGCCTGCGGCCTCTTCCAGGAACAGGCGCAGTTCCTCGGGGCGCGACTCGATGATGCGGCTGATCGTGCCCTGGCCGATGATGGCGTAGGCGCGCGGGCCCAGGCCCGTGCCCAGGAACACATCCTGCACATCGCGGCGGCGCACGGCCTGGTTGTTGATGAAGTAGCTGCTGTTGCCCTCGCGCGTGAGCACGCGCTTGACGGCGATCTCGCCGAACTGGCCCCACTGGCCGCCCGCGCGGTGGTCACTGTTGTCGAACACCAGCTCCACGCTGGAGCGGCTGGCCGGCTTGCGGTGCGTGGTGCCGTTGAAGATCACGTCCTGCATGGACTCGCCGCGCAGCTCGCTGGCCTTGCTCTCGCCCAGCACCCAGCGCACCGCATCCATGATGTTGGACTTGCCGCAGCCGTTGGGGCCCACCACGCCCACCAGTTGCCCCGGCAGCATGAAGTTGGTGGGCTCGGCGAAGGACTTGAAGCCGGACAGCTTGATGGAATTCAGGCGCACGATGCAGGCAGATGGCGGTCCGCGGCGAACGGACGAATGAGGACGTGGGGGAACAACAGGGAAGCTTGGGATGATACCGCGCGCCACCCCTGCTCAAGAATGGAAAGCGGCCCGCGCGGGGCCGGGTCGAATGTCAAGAATGGTTCGAGGGGGCGTCCGGCACCCCGCTGCCATCCGTGCACTCCACCACCACGGGCCGCTCTTGCGCCTCCTGCGGCAGGCTCGCCGGGCTCAGGGCCGGAGGGCGCGACACGATGGCCTGGCGCACCAGGGCCTCGAAGCTGCGCACGGGCACGGGCGGGCTGAGCAGGTAGCCCTGCCAGGCATGGCAGTGCTGGTCTTCGAGGAACTGGCGCTGCGCCTCGGTCTCCACGCCCTCGGCGATGACCTGCAGGCCCAGGCTGGTGCCCAGGGCGACGATGGTGCGCGCAATGGCCGCGTCGTTGGGGTCGCTGAGCACGTCGCGCACGAAGCTGCGATCGATCTTGAGCTGGTCCAGCGGCAGGCGCTTGAGATAGGCCAGCGAGGAGTAGCCGGTACCGAAGTCGTCCAGCGAGAACCCCACGCCGTGTGCCTTGAGCGTGGCCATCTTGGCCGCCGTGTCGTCCACGTCGGCCAGCAGCAGGCTTTCGGTCAGCTCCAGCTTGAGCAGGCGCGGGTTGGCACCGTGCTCCTTGAGCGCCTGCAGCACCTGCTCCACGAAGCGCGCCTGGTGGAACTGGCGCGGGCTGACGTTGACGGCCAGCACCAGGCAGGCCATGTCCGGCTCCGCCGCCCATTGCGCCAGTTGCCGGCAGGCCTCGCCCAGCACCCATTCGCCCAGTTGCTGGATCAGGCCCGTTTCCTCAGCCAGCGAGACGAAGAGCGACGGAGGCACCAGCCCTTCGCGCGGGTGGTTCCAGCGCAGCAGGCCCTCGGCGCCGACGATGCGCCCGTTCGCCACCTGCGGCTGGTAGTACAGGACGAATTGCGAGCGCACCAGGCCCTCGCGCATTTCCTGCTCCATGGCCGTGCGCGATCTGAGCACGGCCTGCAGTTGCGGATCGAAGAACTGCAGCGTGTTGCGCCCCATGCCCTTGGCCTGGTACATGGCCATCTCGGCACGGCGCAGCACCTCGTCGGCACTGAGTTCCTGCTCGCCGAACAGGCTGGCGCCTATGCTCAGCGTGATGTGGCAGGACTGGCCACTCAGTTGCAGCGGTTGCAGCAGCAGCGAACGCATGCGCTGGACCTCGCCTTCGAGCTTGGAGGCGGCGTGCATGGAGTCCTTGCCCAGGTCCTCCAGCAGCACGACGAAGTCATCGCCGCTGTGGCGGGCCAGCGTGGCTTCGCGGCCCAGGGATTGGGCCAGTCGCTCGGCAATCATGCGCAGCAGCACATCGCCCAGTTCCAGCCCCAGGCTGTCGTTGAAGGCCTTGAAGTTGTCCACGTCCAGCAGCATGACGGCGCCACAGCGCCCGCGACGGCGGCTGGAGGCCAGCGCCTGCTGCAGCCGGTCCACCAGCAGGCGGCGGTTGGGCAGGCCGGTGAGCGCGTCGTAGAAGGCCAGGCGGCGGATTTCCTCTTCGGCGGTCTTGCGCTGGCTCTGGTCCTGCAGGATCAGCAGGCAGCCTTCGTCCAGCAGCATCCCGCCGATGGATACGGAGCGCGTGCAGCCGTCGCTGCCTATGAGTTGGTACTCCTCGGAGTTGAGGGTACCGCAGCTGTCGGACTCGCTACCATGGGGGCTTTGGGCAACGCGCGCCCGCGCCTGCGCGGCTTCGAAGCGGCGCTGCATGCGCTGGCGGCGGGCTTCGTCCGGGCACATGTTGCGCCACCATCCGTCGCCATCCATGCCGGCCGTCGCGCCATGGCCTGCCAGGCGCATGAATTCCTCGTTCCAGTAGGCGAAGCGGCCATCCTCCTGCAGCATGGCCAGGCCCAGGGGCAGGCGCTGGATGACCATGCGCAGGTGGCGCGATCCGTCGCGCTGCATTTGCTGCAAGTGGCGGCGTGCGCTGATGTCCTGCACCAGGGCCATCAGCCGCAGCGACGGGCCTTGGCCCAGCGCGGAGATGTGCAGTTCCACCCAGACCAGGCTGCCGTTGCTGCGCCGCAGTTGCCGCTCGATCTGCAGGGCGCCGCGCTGGCCCGCAGCCAGCTCCTGCAGCAGCAGCCGGTCACCCTCCACCGTTTCGGCGGCGACCAGGGCCAGCAGGGGACGCTGGCACAGCTGCGGCGCCTCATGGCCGGTGATGTCGCAATACCTGCGGTTCACATGCAGGACATTGCCGCTGGCCGCGTCGATCTGCACCACGCCCACGGCGGCCTGCTCGAACAGTGCCTGAAAGCGGGCATCGCTCTCGCGCATGCTGCGGGAAGAGGCGCGCAGCTGGGCCCAGCTGGACGGATGGCGCCGCCACCAGGCTGCCGCCAGCGAGGCCAGCAGGGCCGACACCAGCATGCCCAGCGCAAACAGAACCAGAGGCTGGGCACGCTCCGCCCAGGACAGGGCCGTACTCACGGGAATGAAGTTCAGCCGCCACAGCCGGTCCTGGGCCTGCAGCGTCTGCTCCAGCACCACCTGGCCGGTATCGCCAAGGCCTGCTGCCTCGTGCCCGCGCTCGGGCCAGGCAGCGCCCAGATACAGCGGCAGCGGCGATACGCCTGCCGGTGGCAGGGGCGAGACCGGGCCTGCGTCATGCATGGCCAGCGCAAGCCGGCCCAGGAAGCCGCGCTCATGCAGGTCCTGCACCAGGTCGTGCACACGTATGCTGACGTCGGCCGTTCCAAGGAACAGCGGATGCGCGGCCGTGCCATCCGGGGACTGGTGGTCGGCAAGCGCAAAGACCGGCGCGCGCACCAGCACGGCGGTGGCATGCTCGCCGGGCTGCTTCATTGCAAATGGCGCCGATACCACGGCGGCCGCGCTGTCCCGGCTGCGCAGCATGCTGGCCATGAGACTGGGGCGGTCGTGCATGTCCAGGCCGGCGATGGATTCATTGCCTTCCAGCGGCCAGAGATAGTCGATGAAGAAATAGTGGGGATCGGGCCTGAACGAGGCTGGCGGATCCTGGCTGCCCGGGCCGCGCTCCGTTGCAGCCCGCGTAAAGGTCAGCGCCTGCATGCCGGGCTGTATCTGTATGCGCAGCGCCTGCGCAATGCGCGCAAAGGCCTGCTGTCCCATCTCGGGAGAGGCGGCCAGCTGGTTGGCCACATGCTGGACCATGACGGCATAGGCATCCAGGCGCATCTCCAGCGCCTGGCGGGCAGACTGGGCCTGTTGCGTGTGGCGTTGCAGGTCGATGCGCTCCAGCGCCCGCTGCTGCTGCAGAGCGAGCGCTGCGCTCAGGCACATGCCCACCGCCATGACGGTGGCGGCTGGCCAGGCGGTCCGGATGGCTACAAGCATGCGCTGGGCAAAAGCTGACATGGAGCGGCTAAGGCTGAATATGCAGTCACGGGGAATCGGTCCAGGAGCACGGAACCACTCGTTGCCAGCCCCATGGCCAGCCACCCGAAAAGGCCGGGCAGGCCATGTGGAGCAGAGAGCGAGGATAAATGGATTTCGGCACCCGGCCGGCAAATCATATGTAAGACCAATCCTACAAACGCCTTTGCTCTATCGTCGGGATACGCTCTTGCTGAAGACCTCCACGGGCAAACCCTAGACTGCAGGCGGCAAGGTGCTTGCACCCGAGCCCATGTGCCGGGCCTGCCGAGACTTGCCGCGCCAGGGGCGAAGGGCGAGGCATTGCACAAGCCCTCATCCATGAAATCAAAGGCAGCAGTTTTGAAACATCAGTGAAACGAATTGTGCGGCGGCAGACGGCGTCACAGTCTCCGGGCCTCTGGCAGCAGGCTGCGGGGCTTGCACGGGTTTCCCCTTGAGCCGGATGGCATGGTGCTTGCAACAAGCCTGGCGCACTGCCAACCATAACTCTGCAGGAGACACAAACCCATGAGCATCAACCGCCGCCGCTTTTGCGCCGCCCTGCCCGCCCCGCTGGCCGGCCTTGCGCTGCCGCACCCGGGCCTGGCCCAGGAGGCCTTTCCCAGCAAGTCGCTGAAGATCGTCTGCCCCTTCGCGCCCGGCGGCGGTTCGGACTTCATTGCGCGCGTGGCCTCCAATGTGCTCAACGACAGGCTGGGCCAGCCCGTGGTGGTGGAGAACCGGCCTGGCGCCGGTGGCACGCTGGGCACCGAGTACGCGCTGCGCTCGGCGGCCGATGGCTACACGCTGCTGCTGGTGGCGGGCAGCTATACGGTCAACCCTTCGCTGTACAAGCTGCGCTTCGACCCCGTGGCCGACATGACGCCCGTGATCCAGCTGTCCAAAGGCGCCTACGTGGTCTGCGTAAGCCCCCGCGTGCCCGCCAGAAACCTGCAGGAATTGCTGACCTATGCGCGTGAGAACCCGGGCAAGCTGACCTTTGCCTCGGCCGGCAATGGCAGCCATCTTCACATCGTGACCGAGTACCTGTTCGGCATGGCCAAGGTCAAGGCCACGCATGTGCCCTATCGCGGCACGGGCCCGGCCGTGACCGATCTGCTGTCGGGCAATGTGGACATGCTGGTGGCCGGCACCGAGGCGCTGATGCAGCATGTCAAGAGCGGCAAGCTGCACGCCCTGGCCGTGACCACGGCCCAGCGCCTGCCCGCCTATCCCGGGATTCCTTCGGTGGCCGAAAGCGGCCTGCCGGACTATGACGTGGTGGCCTGGCACGGCCTGCTCGCGCCCAAGGGCCTGCCGCCCGCCGTGCTGTCGCGCATCAATGCGGCGTTGGATACCGGCCTCAAGGCACCGGCACTACTGGCCCAGCTGGAGCCCACGGGCGTGTCCCCGGCAGGGGGCACACCGGCCCAGTTCGGCGCCCTGATCCAGTCCGAGATTCCACGCTACGCCAAGGTGGTGAAAGACAACGAAATCCGCGCACAGTAGTCCGCGCACAGTAATCGGCTCACCTCGGCCCGAGAATCCATCCGCCCCCATGACCCTTCGCTACAAGAAACCCCTGCCCGGCACCAAGCTGCACTACATCGACGCCCGCGCCGCCGTCGATGCCCTCTCGCCCGGTGCCTGGGCGCGCCTGCCCTACACCGCCCGCGTCCATGCCGAAAACCTCGTGCGCCGCGCCGATCCCGAGCAGCTGGACGGCTACCTGCTGCAGCTCATCGAGCGCCGCCGCGACATCGACTTCCCCTGGTACCCCGTGCGCGTGGTCTGCCACGACATCCTGGGCCAGACCGCCCTGGTGGACCTGGCCGGCCTGCGCGATGCCATTGCCGCCGAAGGCGGCGACCCCGCCCAGGTCAACCCTGTCGTTCCCGTGCAGCTCATCGTGGACCACTCGCTGGCCGTGGAGTGCGGCGGCTTCGATCCCGACGCCTTTGCGAAGAACCGCGCCATCGAGGACCGCCGCAACGAGGACCGCTTCCACTTCATCGAGTGGACGAAGAAGGCCTTTGCCAACGTGGATGTGATCCCTGCAGGGAACGGGATCATGCACCAGATCAATCTGGAGAAGATGTCCCCCGTGGTCACCGTGCAGGATGGCCTGGCCTTCCCGGACACCTGCGTCGGCACCGACTCGCACACGCCCCATGTCGATGCCCTGGGCGTGATCGCCGTGGGCGTGGGCGGGCTGGAGGCCGAGAACGTCATGCTGGGCCGTGCCTGCTGGATGCGCCTGCCCGACATCGTGGGCGTGCGCCTCACGGGCCGGCGCCAGGCGGGCATCACGGCCACCGACATCGTGCTGGCCCTGACCGAATTCCTGCGCCAGCAAAAAGTCGTCGGAGCCTATGTGGAATTCTTTGGCGAAGGCGCCGACAGCCTGAGCATCGGCGACCGCGCCACCATCTCCAACATGTGCCCCGAATACGGCGCCACGGCGGCCATGTTCTCCATTGACGACCAGACGCTGGCCTACCTGCGCCTGACCGGCCGCGACGAGGCCCAGGTGCGCCTGGTCGAGGCCTATGCGCGCACCGCAGGCCTGTGGAGCGACACCCTGGCCGGGGTGGAGTACGAGCGCGTGCTGCAGTTCGACCTGTCCACCGTGGTGCGCAACATGGCCGGCCCCTCGAATCCGCACCGGCGCCTGCCCACCTCGGCCCTGGCCGAGCGCGGCATTGCCGATGCCGCAAAACTGCAGGCCGCCCGCACCCAGGAGGCGCAAGGCCTGATGCCCGATGGGGCCGTCATCATCGCGGCCATCACCAGCTGCACCAACACCAGCAACCCGCGCAACGTCATCGCCGCCGCCTTGCTGGCGCGCAATGCCAATCGCCTGGGCCTGGCGCGCAAGCCCTGGGTCAAATCCTCGCTGGCGCCGGGCTCCAAGGCCGTGGAGCTGTATCTGAAGGAGGCCGGCCTGCTCAGCGAGCTGGAGCAGCTGGGCTTTGGCATCGTCGCCTTTGCCTGCACCACCTGCAACGGCATGAGCGGCGCGCTGGACCCCGCCATCCAGCAGGAGATCGTCGAGCGCGACCTCTACGCCACGGCCGTGCTCTCGGGCAACCGCAACTTCGACGGGCGCATCCATCCCCAGGCCAAACAGGCCTTCCTGGCCTCGCCGCCGCTGGTCGTGGCCTATGCGCTGGCGGGCACCATCCGCTTCGACATCGAGCAGGACGTGCTGGGCGTGGTGGACGGCCGGGAGATCCGCCTGAAGGACCTGTGGCCCGCCGACGAGGAGATCGACGCCATCGTTGAACAAGCGGTCAAACCTGCGCAGTTCCGCGCCGTCTACGAACCCATGTTCGCCATCCGCTGCGACGATGGCGAGCGGGTATCGCCCCAGTACGACTGGCGCCCCCAGTCCACCTACATACGCCGCCCGCCGTACTGGGATACCGAAGGCGTGGGCGCGCTGGCGGCCTTCCCGCGCACGCTGCGCAACATGCGACCGCTGGCCCTGCTGCCCGACAACATCACCACCGACCACCTCTCGCCCTCCAACGCCATCCTGGCCGACAGCGCGGCGGGCGAATACCTGGCGCGCATGGGCCTGCCCGAGGAAGACTTCAACTCCTACGCCACCCACCGCGGCGACCACCTCACCGCCATGCGCGCCACCTTCGCCAACCCGCAGCTGGTCAACGAGATGGCCGTCATCGACGGCGTGCAGCACAAGGGCTCGCTGGCGCGCATCGAGCCCGAAGGCCGCGTGGTGCGCATGTGGGAGGCCATGGAAACCTACCTGAACCGCCGCCAGCCGCTGATCATCATCGCGGGCGCCGACTACGGCCAGGGCTCCAGCCGCGACTGGGCCGCCAAGGGAGTGCGGCTGGCCGGAGTCGAGGCCGTGGTGGCCGAAGGCTTCGAGCGCATCCACCGCACCAACCTCATAGGCATGGGCGTGCTGCCGCTGCAGTTCCTGCCGGGCACCGACCGCAGAACCCTGGGGCTGGACGGCACGGAAGTCTATGGGGTGGAAGGCGAGCGCACGCCGGGCGCCCAACTCACGCTGGTGATCGAACGCCGCAACGGCCAGACGCTGCGCGTGGCCGTGACCTGCCGGCTGGACACGGCCGAGGAGGTGTCGGTGTACGAGGCCGGCGGGGTGCTGCAGCGCTTTGCGCAGGACTTCCTGGCGCAGTCACCGCAAAAACAGACACAGATACAAGCACAAGCAGCAACACAGGAGGCCTGAGATGGGCGCGATCCCCGAAACCTTTCTTCCCCAGATCCGCATTCCCGCCACCTACCTGCGCGGCGGCACCAGCAAGGGCGTGTTCTTTCGCCTGCAAGACCTTCCGGAGGCTGCGCAACAGCCGGGCCCCGTGCGCGACGCCATCCTGCTGCGCGCCCTGGGCAGCCCCGACCCTTACGGCAAGCAGATCGACGGCATGGGCAATGCATCGTCGAGCACCAGCAAGGCCGTGATTCTCTCGGCCAGCACGCGCGAAGGCCATGACGTGGACTACCTGTTCGGCCAGGTCGCCATCGACCAGCCCTTCGTGGACTGGAGCGGCAACTGCGGCAATCTCTCGGCCGCCGTGGGGCCCTGCGCCATCCACATGGGATTGATAGCCCCGGCGCGCATCCCGCGCAACGGCACGGCCACCCTCCGCATCTGGCAGGCCAATATTGCCAAGACCATCGTGGCCCATGTGCCCATCACGAACGGCCAAGTGCAGGAGACGGGCGACTTCGAGCTCGATGGCGTGACCTTTCCTGCGGCCGAGGTGGCGTTGGAGTTCCTGGACCCTGCCGATGAGGGAGAGGACGGAGGAGCCATGTTCCCGACGGGCCACCTCGTGGACCGGCTGGATGTTCCCGGAGTCGGCAGCTTTGCAGCCACGCTGATCAATGCGGGCATTCCGACCATCTTCCTGAACGCAAAGGAACTGGGCTACACGGGCTGCGAGCTGCAGGACGCCATCAACGGCGATGCCGAGGCGCTGGCGCGCTTCGAGGCCATACGCGCCCACGGCGCCCTGCAGATGGGCCTGATCCAGGAACTGTCCGAAGCCGCCAGGCGCCAGCACACGCCAAAAATCGCCTTTGTGGCACCGCCAGCGCCCTACACGGCCTCCAGCGGCAAGCGCATCGAGGCAGGCGATGTGGACCTGCTGGTGCGCGCCCTGTCCATGGGCAAGCTGCACCACGCCATGATGGGCACGGCGGCGGTGGCCATAGGCACGGCGGCAGCGGTGCCGGGCACGCTGGTGAATCTGGCGGCGGGCGGCGGCGAACGCGGCGCCGTTCGCTTCGGCCATCCCTCCGGCACGCTGCGCGTGGGCGCCGAGGCCCGGTTGGTGAATGGCCAGTGGCAGGTGACCAAGGCCTTGATGAGCCGCAGCGCGCGCATCCTGATGGAAGGCTGGATCAGGGTGCCTGGCGAGGTGCTGGACGCCGCGTGAATGCGCAGGGCCCGGCTTCAGGCCTGGGCCGTGCTCACGCCTGGGCTCTCAGCGCCGCTGCGTGCCACGTCTGCAGTTGCTCCAGCGTGTTCGTCGTGCCGCCGCAGGCCACCACCAGCACGCGATTGAAGCCCTGCAGCGCAGGTGCGCCTGCGTAGGCAAGGGCCAGCGCGGCACCGCAGGCAGGCTCCACATGCAGGCGATGGTCGTCAATGAAGCGCAGGCAGGCGTCCAGCGCCTGCGCGTCCGTCACCACGGCGCTGTGCACGGGGTGCACCTGCGCCAGATCGAAGGCCCGCTGGCAGACCTGGCGCGCGCCCAGCGAGGTGGCCACGCTGGTGATGCGGTCCAGCAGCACGCGGCGGCCCTGGGCCAGCGACTGCGCCAGGGAATCGGCACCGGCTGTCTCCGCTGCAATCACGGGCACATCGGTCCAGCCATGGCGCTCCAGGCCCTGCACCACGCCGGCCAGCAGGCCGCCGCCGCCCACGGCCAGCACCACAGCGTCGGGCTTGAAGTCGGCAGCGGCCAGCTCATCGACCAGGGTGGAATGCCCCGCCCACAGCAGCGGGTCGTCAAACGGATGGACAAAGGCATCCTCAGCCCCCAGCAGGGACTGGGCCAGGGCATTGGCTTCGTCCCAGACGCTGCCATGCACGATCAGCTCGGCACCCTGTGCACGGATCAGCGCCCGCGCGTGCTCGGTCGTGGTTTGCGGCACGACCACGGTGACGGGCATGGACAACTGCCGCCCGGCATAGGCCACGGCAATGCCCGCATTGCCGCCCGACGAGGCCACAAAGCGCTTCTTGCCCTGGCGCGCCAGGGTCTCGCAGGCATGGCCTATGCCGCGCAGCTTGAACGAGCCACAGGGCTGCAGCGCCTCCAGCTTGAGCCAGATTTCGGGACCACCGGCGTGGCTCAGGGCATGGGACGGAATAAGGGGTGTGAAGGTGTGCAAAGGCATGGGGTGGCAGTGTAGAACTGGCGCTCAGCCGCGATAATCCCTTGGCTTTTCAAATATTCTTTGCACTGTGAGCACAAATCAAGCCCTGCCCCTGCTCGGGGAAATGGCCATCTTCGTCAAGGTCGTGGACACGGGCAGCTTCTCCGAGGCCGCGCGCCAGCTGGGCAGCACGCCATCGGCCACCAGCCGGGGCGTGGCGCGGCTGGAAAAGGCTCTGGGCCTGCGCCTGCTGGAACGCACCACGCGCAAGCTGCGCCTGAGCGAGGCCGGCCGCGAGGTACATGCGCGCTGCCTGGACATGGTGGGCGCCGCCCAGGCCGTCATGGCCGCATCCCTGCTGCAGGACGCGCAGCCGCGCGGCCTGGTGCGCATCAGCGTGCCCAAGGCCGTGGGCCGTACCGTGGTCCATCCCCACATGCCCGACTTCCTGGCCCTGTATCCGGAGGTCGATGTACAGATGCGGCTGGAAGACCGCTACATGGACCTGATCGACGATCCCGTGGACCTGGCCATACGCATCACCAACCACCCGCCGCCAGGCCTCATGGGCCGCCACCTGATGGACATCGACCATCTGCTGTGCGCCTCGCCCCAATACCTGACCCGGAACGGCACGCCCGTGCATCCGCTGGACCTCAAGGCCCACAGCTGCATCTACCTGGGGGAGGAGCCCGGCGACGCGCACTGGAAGCTGCGCGGCCAAGGCAAGACCGTCACCGTGGCCGTGCGCGGGCGCTATGCCGCCAACCACACAGGCGTGCGGCTGGACGCCGTGCTGCAGCACCTAGGCATCGCCAGCCTGCCCCGCTTCACGGCGCGCGAGGCCCTTGCGGACGGGCGCATCGTGCAGGTGCTGCCGGACTGGAGCTTTCTGCCCAACTACAGCGGCCAGCTGTGGATTCTTCACTCCCCCACGCGCCACCTGCCGCTCAAACTGCGCGTGATGGTCGATTTCCTGGCCGAGCGGCTGGGCGGGGCTGGTGGGCCGCCGGTCCAGCGTGGCTAGCACCACAGCGGCAAGCGCTTGACAAACCTGTGGGGTGGCCGCGAGGCGTTGACCGGCAGCGCACGCACCTGCGTCGATACACTTTCGGCTTCACATCTGAGGGAGATCATGGACACGAACATCTATGTTTCGGAGCTGACAGCGGATCTGGAGACAGAGTTCATCAAAGGTGCCAGCCAAAGCCGCAAACTGCACGCGCCATGGGTGTCGCCCCCCAGCACACCGCAGGAATTTCAGAGCTACCTGGCACGCTTGCAGGAGCCGGCTGGAACCGCCTTTGTGATCTGGGAGTGGCACAGCGACGGTTTTGCCGGAATCGTTCAGATCACGAACATCGTGATGGATCCGTTTCGCTGTGGCCTGATCGATTTCTATGCGTTCTCGGGCTTTGAGGGAAAGGGCCTGATGAAGGAAGGCCTCGCGCATGTCGTGAAGCAGGCCTTCAGGACACTGAAGCTGCATCGACTGGAAGCCAACATCCAACCTGAGAACAAGGCAGCCATTGCACTGGCCAAGTCATGCGGCTTCAAGCTGGAGGGCTTCTCGCCGGCGTTCATGAAGGTTGGAACCCGCTGGCGAGACCATGAGCGCTGGGCGATGCTGGCCGCTTAGGTTGTGCCGCGCGGTCTTGGTCGCTTGCGGAATGTCAGCGGGGCAAGCTGCGAGATCTCAGTTTTGGCTCGTCGCTCCAGGGGTTTCGCACGGCAATGCCATCGTTTTTGGCCAGTTTGACCAGGGCTTGGAAGGACTCCGAGAATTGTCTCTCTGTCAACAATGACCGCATCCGCCGCACAAAGCGCGTGCGCGGACTTTCGTCGGGCTCGTTGTCAAGGTCGAACTGGAAGATCCGGTACAGACCAATCAGCACAGGTTCCAACCACCTCCCCTCGGGGGCTGCTGACTTGGCAACATCCTGGTACCAGAGATCCAGAGGCCTCTCGTACTGAAAGATCATGTCGTTGTAGCCCTGGCTGGATGTGGCAGGAAATGCCAGCCATTGGCCCATGGTCCACAGGTTATGCAGTTCAAAACGGAAGGATCTCAACGGGAGCTCTTCGTGGTCCCATGGGAAGTATCTGGGTGCTGTGCCGACGTAGGTGTCTCGGGTCACTGGCAACTGCACAGTGCTTTGAGACAGATCTGGGAGCATCAGGTTGAACAGCCGTTCGTTGTGCCCGTTGGTATGTATCTCCACACTTTTGCAATCTGCATAGGGCGCAGGGGCGTCAGGAAGCTGAGACACAGCGAGGGGCAATTCTTTTTCCAATCCGGACGTGCTGACTAGGCGCGTGCCCCCTGAAGTTGCATAGCCCTGCCCGATGCTGAAGAGCAAAGTGAAACCTCCGAGGCGATCTCCCGGTAGCGCCTGAGGGTTCTCCATGAACTGGTCTCGCAAAGGACGCAGCACCGTGTCATCCTGGGAAGGGTGCAGGTACAGGAACAGCAGCAGATTCAAATGGCGCACCGTGGAATCACGGTCCCAGTCGTGGAGCTTTTTCCAATGGGGGAGGGAGCCTTTGAGGAAGTACCTCTTGACGATCCCCCGGCCCTTCTTGGTCATTTCCAGCGCATAGAGCATTTGCTCGATCTCCGGCCACTGCTTCTCGCGCTCCTTCATCCAAGACTTGTCGCCGGTTTTCCAGTGACTGGTGTCGAAATTCTCCAGGGGATTCAAGGAACTCACTCTATTTCACTCCCAATGCTTCATGTTTGTTGGGGACGATGATAGACAGCCCGCAACGGTCGGTACTGGACATTTTGACCAGTGAAGAGGAGCCCTGGAAGGCGAGCGGCACCGCGAAGCAGGAACGTCTGCATCACGCAGGTCGTGCGCTCCTGCCTGGGTGCTGGCACTGGGCATGACACATCTGCCGACCCTCATACGAAAATCGCATTCAACCTGAAAAAGGTCAAATTCCTCCGGTGTGACGGGTCGCTCAATATGCCCAAGTGAATCGCGGTTAAAGTCGGCTTCCATTCGATTCACCTCTCACAACGGAGCAAGCATGTCAAAGCGACTGAATGGCCTCATGGCCGCGGCCCTTGCCGCCTTCATTTCCACGCCCGCGCTGGCCATTCTTCCGGATTCGGGCATGTGGAGCATTGGCGAGGAGCTCAATGGCAAGCCCGGGCGCGGCATTCAGATCGACAGGCAGGGTGGCTCCACGCTGATCCTGACCTATTTCGGCTACCGTGCCGATGGATCATCCCTGTTCCTGCAGACCGCAGGCACGCTCAAGGACGGCAAGCAGTTTGACGGCGTGCTCACGGAATATCGCAATGGCCGCGCGCTGGGTGGCCAGGCGCGAGATGGCGAGTTGGCGCAGGAGGCAGGGCCGGTACAGATCGTGTTTGACACTTCCACCACAGCCACGATCACCCTGCCCGGCGAGGCGCCACAGCGCCTGCAGCGCTTCCAGTTCGAGGATCTCAGGAAACGGCTCAATGGCAAATTCGTACACTCCAACTCCTCCGAATACGCCAGCCTGAGCCCGGGCAGGATCACCATCCAGGCAGGGGAAAATACGCTGACCATGACTGAGGCGCCCAGCAATTCTTCCGGCGGCTGCCAATACACCGGTGATTTGAAACCTGCCGGCGATGGATTCCACTCCAAGGGAAGCGCACGATGTGTCTGGGGCGAAAGAATCAATGATTTCGCATATGAAGCCAAGCATTTGAAGGTGGACGAATTCGGAAACCTCAGTGCCCGGCTCTACCTCGGGTCGCCGCAACAGCCCGGCGTCTACAACTTCAGGCAATTCATCACCGGCATCTGCGAGCACCGGGGAGCCATTTTCCTGGCTACACCCCGTTGCTATCCCGACGCCCTGCAGGTGGATCCCGCCTTGCAGCGGGAATAGGACGCAAGTGCGCGATCAACGGCTGTCGCGCAACCGCCGCCACAGCGTGGCCCGGCTGATGCCCAGGATCTCGCAGGCGCGGCGCTGGTCGCCCTGCACCTGCTCCAGCACTTCGCGCATGCGCTGGCGCTCGGCATCGCGCCGTGCCTCGCGCAACTGCAGTTGCCGCTGCTGTGCTGGCAAGGCTTGCATGGCACCCTGCCCAGCCCCGTCGCATTCAGGAAACAGCTCCCGCAACCGGCCCATGTCCACGCGGCCCGCGCTGTCGCGCAGGTCTTGGCGGCAGGCCAGCAGGCGTTCCACCCAGTTGTCCAGCTCTCGCGCATTGCCGGGCCAGCGGTGGCCGGATGCCAGCTCCAGCAAGGCCGCCAGCAAGGACTCCAGCGATGGGCCTTCCGCCTGCAGCGACTGCGTGTGCAAGCGCCGTGCCAGCATGGCGCGGGCCAGGGCCTGGACATCGCCCTGTCCGCGTTCGTGCAGTCCGGGCATGGACAGGCGCAGCACGGCCAGGCGGTAGAACAGGTCACGCCGGAATTCACCGCGCTCGACCAGGGCCGCCAGATCGGCATGCGTGGCGGCGATGACGCGCAGGTCCACCGGCACGGGCGTGGTGGAGCCCACGCGCAGCACTTCGCGCTCCTGCAGCACGCGCAGCAGGCGGGACTGCAGGGCCAGCGGCATGTCGCCGATCTCGTCCAGGAACAAGGTGCCCGTGTGGGCCGCCTCGATCAGCCCGGTCTTGCCGCCGCGCCGCGCGCCGGTGAAAGCGCCTTCGTCATAGCCGAAGAGTTCGCTCTCCAGCAGGCTTTCCCCCAGGGCCGCGCAGTTCACCGCCAGGAAAGGCTGGGCCGCGCGCCGGCTGGCGCGGTGCATGCCCTGGGCCAGCAGCTCCTTGCCCGTGCCGCTGTCGCCCTGGATGAGCACGGTGGCATCGCTGGCCGCGAACTGGCGCGCCAGGCGGCGCACGCGCTGGGCGGGCTCGCTGTCGCCCGCATAGTCTTCGATGCGCCAGCGCACGCCCGCGCCGCGCAGGCTGCGATTGGCGCGCAGGTGGCGGTCGGCGCGCTGGATGGTGGCGGGGTCGCGGCAGACCAGCAAGGCGCCCGTGAGCTGGCCGTTTTCCACGATGGGCGCGCGCCGCACCACCAGAGTGCGCATGGCCAGCTGGACCACGTCTTCACTGCCCTCGGGCTCCAGGGACTGCGACTGCAGCGCCTGTGCCAGCGCCAGCGCGGGCGCCACCTCGTCCAGCAGCCGGCCATGCAGCGCATTGGCAGGCGCTCCCAGCAGGGCCGCCATGGTGGGGTTCAGTGCCTGGATGCAGCCTTGCGTATCCACGGCGACCACGCCGTCCTGCAACTGGCCGAGCACGGTTTCCAGCCGCTGGTGGCGGGCGCGCTCGGCATGGCGGTGGCGGGCCAGCAGCACGGCGTCGCGCAGGGCCTGCAGCACGGCGCCGTCGGAGTACAGCAGCACGCTGGGAATGCCTGCCTGCTCGGCCAGATCTGCCACCAGGCCGGGCGCGACGACGGCGCCCACGCCGGCGGCCTGCAGCGCACGCACGCAGGCCTGGGCATCCTCGGGCCCGTGGTAGCTGAACTGGGCAATGCCGGCGCCGAACAGCGCGTCGAACTGGGCCAGGTGCGGCGAGGGATGGTCGAATGACACCAGCCCGATGCGCGGCGTGCCGCCGGACTGGGCCAGTGCACGCGCGCTGGCCAGCGCCTGCAGCAGGTCGAACCCGCGCACTTCGATCATGACGACGGGGATATCGACCCGCTCGCGCACCCAGGCGCCGCTGGCCCCGGCGGCCACCAGGGCGTCTACGGGCTCGACCGCCTGCAGCGCACGCACGGCCTGCACGGCATCGTCAAAGGCCGCGCTGACATGCTCCACGCGCACCTGATCGCCCACGGCCAGCGACATCCGCTCCAGCACGCGGCCGATACGATGGCGGCCCACGGTGACGACGCGCGGCCAGGCTGCACGGGGGCCGGCAGGGATTGCATGCATGGAAGGCACAACTGATTCATTCATGCAACCGATTATTTCATTCATGCAACATCGCACCGGGCGAATCGGTGAATGCGTGCAGAGCAGGCTTTTCAAGGATCACAAAACCCATTCATATCAACAACTTGCAAGAACAAGGGTTTACCCTTTGATCCAGTGGCATGCCACTTGCAAACAGGGCTGGCGTTTCAATCATTTCAAGTATTTCCAGGAGACCCCATGAACCAGCCATCCCGCCTGCCCCGCCGCACCGCCCTGGCCACCCTGCTTGCCGCCGCGCTGCCGCTGGCCGGCGTGACCTGCTCCTTCGCTGCACGGGCTGCTGGCGCCGCCGATGCCTGGCCCACCCGTCCCATCCGCCTGGTGGTGCCGTTTTCGGCAGGCGGCGCCAACGACCTGATGGCCCGCTCGGCCGCCGAAGGTGCGTCCAAAATCCTGGGCCAGCCCGTGGTCATCGACAACCGGCCCGGCGCAGGCGGCACCGTGGGCGCCGACATCGTGGCCAAGGCCCAGCCCGATGGCTACACCCTGCTGGTGAGCGCGGCCGGCGTGATCTCCAACAGCATGATCAAGAAGACCATGCCGTTCAAGGACGATGCGCTGGTGCCCGTGGCCATGATCGGGCTGGCGCCTTCGGTGATCGTGGTTCCCAAGAACGCGCCCTACCAGAATCTGCGCGATTTCGTCGAGGCATCGAAGAAGGGCCAGGGCTTCAATTTCGCCACGGCCGGCACGGGCAGCACGCCGCATTTCGTGGCCGAGATGCTGAACGTGAAGTACGGCGCACAGCTGCAGCCCGTGCCCTACAAGAGCGGATCGGAAAGCACGACGGCCGTGCTGGGCGGCCAGGTGGAGGGCACGTCGGAGGCCAGCATCATCGCCTTGCCCCACATCCTCAATGAGGGCAAGTTCAAGGCCCTGGCCACGACCTGGACGCAGCGCATCTCCGCCTATCCGCAACTGTCCACTGCCGTGGAGCAGGGCTTTGCCGAACTGCAGATCGCGCACTGGGCCGGCATCCATGCGCCCAAGGGGACGCCGCCCGCCATCCTGGACAAGCTGGCCGCCGCCGTGGACCAGGCCATGAAGGAGCCGGCCACCGTGGAGAAACTCAAGGGCCTGGGCATCGAGCCCATTGGCGGCACGCGCGCCGAGTTCGTGAAATTCACCGATTCCGAGCGCAAGCGCCTGGGCGAGATCGTCAAGGCCGCGAACATGCAGGAAAAGTGAGTCGCTCCCGCCACAACCACGGACTCCAACCGAGACAAGACACCATGAATACCCGCCGCAATACCCTCCGCCTGAGCCTGGGACTGGCCCTGAGCACCACCGCCGCCGCTGCGGCCCTGCTCGCCGCCCCCGCCACCGCCGTGGCCCAGGGCGCAGATGCCTGGCCCTCGCGCCCCATCAAGCTCATCGTGCCCTATGCGGCCGGCGGCTTTGCCGATACACGGGCCCGCAAGATCGCCGACAAGATCGGCCAGAGCCTGGGCCAGCCCATCGTGATCGACAACCGCGGCGGCGCGGGCGGCGTGACGGGCACGGATGCCATCGCCAAGGCCACGGACGGCCATACCTTCGGTTTCGGCTCGCCAGGCCCGCTGGTGACCAATCCCATGCTGATGAAAAAGCTGCCCTACAACGCCGCACGCGACCTGCAGCCCATCATCCTGATCGAAGAGGCGCCGCTGATCCTGACCACGGCGCCCAACCAGCCGTTCAAGACCGTGGCCGAGCTGGTGGCTGCAGCCAAGGCCAGGCCGGGCACGCTGACCTATGGATCGTCGGGCGTGGGCGGTGCCCACCACCTGTCGGGCGAGCTGCTGGCCTTCCAGACGCGCACGGACATGGTCCATGTGCCCTACAAGGGCGGCGCGCTGGCAGCCACCGACCTGATGGGCGGCCACCTGGCCTTCATGTTCGAGATGGGCTATGCGGCCCTGCCCGCCATCCAGGGCGACAAGGTCAAGGCCCTGGCCGTGTCCAGCAAACAGCGCCTGAAGGTGCTGCCCAGCGTGCCCACGCTGGATGAGGCGGGCATCAAGGGCTTCGAGTCATACAACTGGCTGGGCATGATCGCGCCGGCCAGCACGCCTCCGGCCGTGATCGAGCGCCTGAACAAGGCCGTGAACGAGGCACTCAAGGACGCCGAGGTGCGCGCCATGATCGAGAACACGGGCGGCATGGTCATGGGCGGCACGCCCCAGGCCTACGGCAAGTTCATCGAGGCCGAGCGCGCCAAGTGGGGCCCGGTGATCAAGAACGCCAACATCACGCTGGACTGAGCGTCCACCCGCGCAGCACTTTTCTTCATCCAACAGAACCCTCCATGAACACCAAGCAACAACTCAAGGCCCTGGCCGAAGCGCGCCGCGGCGTGCTCGTGCCCGGCGCATTCAACGCACTGTCCGCGCGCGTCGTGGCCGATCTCGGCTTCGAGGCCATCTATGTGACCGGAGCCGGCGTGACCAACATGTGGTTCGGCCTGCCCGACCAGGCCTTCATGGGCCTGACCGACATCGCCGACCACACGGCCCGAATCCGTGATGCCGTGGATCTGCCGCTGATCGTCGATGCCGACACCGGCTTCGGCAACGCGCTCAACACCTACCATGCGGTGCGCACGCTGGAGCGCGCGGGCGCCGACTGCATCCAGATCGAGGACCAGATCAGCCCCAAGCGCTGCGGCCATTTCAATGGCAAGGAAGTGATTTCCACCGACGAGATGCTGGGCAAGATCAAGGCCGCCGTGGACGCGCGCCGCGACCAGGGCACGCTGATCATGGCGCGCACCGATGCCTGCGCCACGCAGGGCTTCGAGGCCGCCGTCGAGCGCGCCCAGCGCTTTGCCGAGGCGGGAGCCGACATCCTCTTCGTGGAGGCCGTGACCCAGGCCGATGAGATCCGCGCCCTGCCCCAGCGCCTGTCCACGCCGCAGCTGATGAACATGGTGATCGGAGGCAAGACGCCCATCACCGACGCGGGCGAGCTGGCAGATCTGGGCTATGGCCTGGTGCTGTATGCCAATGCCGCGCTGCAAGGCGCCGTGGCCGGCATGCAAAAGGCGCTGGGCCAACTGCGCAACGAGCGCAGGGTGGACGAGAACCCCGCCGTGGTGGCCCCGTTTGCCGAGCGTCAGCGCCTGGTCAACAAGCCGTTCTGGGACGCGCTGGAAAAGAAGTACGAGTGAAGCACGAGTGAAGCGCGAGTGAAGTTCGAGCGAGGGCGGGCTGGCACAGCGCCGCTCAGCCGCTCAGCCCCTCGCAGGCGCCTTCCACCCCTTGAGCGTCAACTCCAGCGCCTGCAGCGCCTGCTGCAGGCGTTCGGGGGGTGCCCCTTCCTCGGCAATCCAGAACGCGGATTCCACCAGGCAGCCATTGAGCAGCCGCGACATGGCCAGCGGGCTGGCGCGCACGATCACGCCGCGCTCCATGAGCTGCTCCAGGTAGCCGGCCACGAAGGCGATGCAGGCGCGGTGCTGCTCGCCCTGGTCCGTGCCCGTGAGCACGGCGCGCGCATCCTGCAGCACGATGCGGCGTATCTCGCCCTCCTGCGCCATGGCCAGGTAGGCACGGCAGTAGGCCAGGAACCCCTCCCAGGGGTCTGCATGGTCGGCCAGCACCTGCTCCAGGCGTGCGTCCATCTCGGCATCCATCTGCGCCACCACGGCGGCCAGCAAGCCCGGCTTGCCACCGAAATGGTGGTACAGCGCGCCACGCGTCAGCCCGGCCTTGGCCGTCAATTCGTCCATGGAGGCCTGGGAATAGCCCTGGCTGCCGAAGGCCTCGCGCGCAGCCTCGATGAGCTTGGCGCGTGTCTCCTCGATCATGCTGGCCCGGCTTTTGCGCATGGCGCACTCCATTCACATACAAAACGTATGCCAATGATACGGTGCGTCATGGGCAACCCGTAGAATCGCTGACATACGCCGCGTATGTGATTGCAGCGGCCTGTCCGTTTTCCGAGGTTTCCATGTTCCACGCCTACCGCCAGCTGTTCACCCGGCCCGGCACGGCCGCCTTTGTGCTGGCCGGTCTCCTGGCCCGCCTGCCCCTGTCGATGACGGGTATCGGCCTGATCACCATGCTGTCCCAGCAGCGCGGCGCCTACACGCTTGCCGGTGCGGTGGCGGCCTGCTTTGCGCTGTCCATTGCGGTGCTGGCTCCACGCATCTCGGCCCTGGTGGACCGCCATGGCCAGCGCAAGGTCCTGCCCTGGGCAGCGGCCGTGAGTGCTGCCGCCATGTTTGCGCTGCTGGCCTGCGCGCATTGGCAGGGGCCGGATTGGCTGCTGCTGGTACTGGCAGCGCTGGTGGGCGCCCTGCCCAGCATGCCGGCCATGGTGCGTGCGCGCTGGACCGTGCTGCTGCGCGGCACGCCCCAGCTGCAGACGGCCTATGCGCTGGAGGCCGTGCTGGACGATGTCTGCTTCATCGTCGGCCCGCCGCTGTCGGTGGGCCTGAGCATGGTGCTGTTCCCCGAGGCCGGGCCGCTGGCCGCCTCCTTGCTGCTGCTGGTGGGCGTGGCCCTGTTCGTGGCCCAGCGCCGCACCGAGCCGCCGGTGGACACATCGCAGCAGCGCACGCGCCAGCAATCGCTGGCCCGCCATCCCGTGGTGCGCACGCTGGCGCTGTTCATGCTGGCCCAGGGCATCATCGTGGGCACCATCGACGTGGCCAGCGTGGCCTTTGCCACGCAGCAGGGCCAGCCGGCGGCGGCCAGCATCGTGCTGTCGTTCTATGCGCTGGGCTCCTGCGTGATGGGACTGGTGTTCGGCACGCTGCGCCTGAAGGCGCCGCTGCACCGCCAGATTGCCTGGGTGGGCGCCTCGGTGTGCATCACGGCCGTGCCCCTGCTGCTGGCCACCAATGTGTTCACGCTGACCCTGGCCGTGTTGCTGGCCGGCATTACCTTCGGGCCGACCATCACCGTGGCCATGGGCCTGGTGGAGCAGCAGGTGCCGCACCAGCGCCTGACCGAAGGCATGACCTGGCTGCTGACCGGCATTGCCATGGGCGTGGCCCTGGGCGCGGCCGCTGCAGGCTGGGCCACCGACCTGTGGGGCGCGCGCATTTCCTTCGTGGTGGCGCTGCTGGCCGGTGTCGCCATGTGGGCCCTGGGCGTGCTGGCCGCACGCCAGGCCCGTGCGAAAGAGAGCCCGCCTGCCGAAGACGCAGCCGCTGCCTGCACCTGAACACGGCCCCAACGCCCGCGCCAGCCCAGACCGCTCAGGCCGTGGCCATCAAGGCCAGCAGCTCGGCCAGGCGCTGGCGCATCCACAGCGCAGCGGCGCCGGGTGCCAGCCCTTCCAGCCAGAGCATCCGCACGGTCAGCGGCGGCAGCGCCAGATCCTCGCAGGCGCGTTGCCGCAGGTGCGGGCGCAGGTCACCGAACTCGGCAATGTTGACCGGCAGGATGGCCCAGCCCAGGCCATCGGCCACCATGTCGGCAATCACATAGAAACTGTTGGAGCGCCAGACGGCGGGGCTGATCACGGTGTCCTCCACGCCGTCGATATGCATGAGCAGTTGCCGGTGCGCGGCCAGCTGCCTGCGCGTCAACGGTGCCGCGCCATCGAGCACATGGCCACGCGCCACGCAGACGGTCTGCGGCACGCTGCCGATATGGCGCTGCGCACAGGCGGCAGGCGCGGGTGCGCGGTCGAACTGAAAGGCGATCTGGGCCCGCTGCGCAGCCACATGCCCGGCCACCTCGGACGCCGTGCCATTGAGCACGGTCAGCTCCATGGACGGAAAGCGCGCAGCC
This sequence comes from Delftia sp. UME58, assembly GCF_014170385.1. Classification (NCBI taxonomy): domain Bacteria; kingdom Pseudomonadati; phylum Pseudomonadota; class Betaproteobacteria; order Burkholderiales; family Comamonadaceae; genus Delftia; species Delftia sp. UME58. The sequence continues at coordinate 111,411 of NZ_LZZV01000013.1, read as the reverse complement.
AGTTCCTTGAACAACTGGGCCAGCGGCACATAGGGCAGCGCCTCGTCCAGCGCCACGGCCATGCGTGCCTGCCCGCCGCCGGCCAATGCACGGGCGCGGTGGTCCATGGCCTGGGCCTGGCGCAGCAGGGACTGGGCCTCCAGCAGCATCACCTCTCCTGCCGCCGTCAACTGCACGCGGCGCCCCACGCGATCGAAAAGCTCCAGCCCCAGGTCGGCTTCCAGCAGGCCGATGGCCGTGCTCACGGCCGATTGCGCACGGCCCAGGCGGCGGGCGGCCTCGGTCATGGTGCCGGCTTCGGCCACCGCCACGAAATGCTTCAGCCTGTCGAGTGTCCATTCCATCCATCAATTTTATGGATTGAATCAAACTTTGATAAATCATTTCATTGATGGAAACTGTGGTTTTCATCAAGAAGGAAGCCCTGGCCCACAAGGCCGGGGCAAACAGGTGCCTTATGGCGTTCACAACGCAAACCCAGAACCCCGTTTCGGGGCATCTTCCAAAATCCCAGGCGGCCGATCCGCGCCGCTGGCTGGTGCTGGCCATCGTATCGGTGGCGCTGCTGCTCATCGTCATCGACATGACGGTGCTCTACACGGCGCTGCCGCGCCTGACGCATGACCTGGCGGCCACGGCATCGGCCAAGCTATGGATCGTCAATATCTATGCCCTGGTGGTCTCCGGCCTGTTGCTGGGCATGGGCACGCTGGGCGACAGGCTCGGCCACAAGCGGCTGTTCATGGCGGGGCTGTGCGTGTTCGGCCTGGCCTCGCTGTGTGCAGCCTTTGCTCCCTCGCCCGCCCTGCTGATTGCGGCGCGCGCGCTGCTGGGCGTAGGCGCGGCCATGATGATGCCGGCCACGCTGTCCCTGATCCGCCTGAGCTTTGCCGATGAGCGCGAGCGCGCGCTGGCCATCGGCATCTGGGCCTCGGTGGCCTCGGGCGGTGCGGCCTTCGGGCCGGTGGTGGGCGGGCTGCTGCTCGAGTATTTCTGGTGGGGCTCGGTGTTCCTGATCAATGTGCCCATCGTGCTGCTCGCCCTGCCCCTGGCGGGCTGGCTGATTCCCCCAGGCACGGCCACCTCGCAGCGCCCCTGGGACTTCATCGGCTCATTGCAGGTCATGGCAGGCCTGGTGGGCAGCACCTATGCCATCAAGGAAGCCGGCAAGCAATCGCCCGACTGGGCCCTGGCCGCCGTGGTCCTGGTGCTGGGCCTGGGATTTCTGGCCCTGTTCGTGCGGCGCCAGCGCCGCAGCAGCGACCCGCTGCTGGACTTCGCGCTGTTCCGCAACCCGGCGTTTGCCACGGCCGTGGCCTCGGCCCTGGTGGCAGCGGCCGCGCTGATCGGCATGGAGCTGGTGTTCAGCCAGCGCCTGCAGCTGGTGCAGGGACTGTCACCACTGCAGGCAGGCCTGGCCGTGCTGCCGCTGCCGCTGGCCGCCTTTGTGGCCGGCCCCGTGGCAGGCCACTGGCTGCCACGCCTGGGCGGCGCGCGCATGTTGCCGGCAGCGCTGCTGCTGTCGGGCCTGGGCATGGGCGGCTATCTGCTGGTCCACGACATGGGCTGGTGGCCGCAGGCGGCGGCGCTGGCCGTGCTGGGCCTGGGCATAGGCGCGGCCATGACCACGGCGTCGAGCACCATCATGCAAAGCGCTCCCGCGGACCGTGCCGGCATGGCGGCCTCGGTCGAGGAGGTGTCATACGAGCTGGGCGGCGCCCTGGGCGTGACGCTGATGGGCAGCCTGCTGTCGGCCGTCTACGCAGGCTCATTGCGCCTGCCGGAGGGCCTGGGCCTGGCCCTGCCCGATTCCGTGCGCGACAGCCTGGACGAAGCCCTGCTGGCCGCCGATCGGCTGATGCCCCAGGCCGCGCACCAGTTGACCGAGCTGGCACGCACGGCCTTCGGCCAGGGTTTCAGCGCCGTGATCGCCAGCGCCACGCTGCTGCTGGTCTGCACGGCACTGTGGACGGGTTGGCGGCTGCGCGCCCAGCGCCGCTGAGCCGTCGCCTTCCTCTCAAAAAGCAAAAAGCCCCGTCCGGGGCTTTTTGCGTTGCGTGCACATGGCGTGCACACGTCGTACCTGCGCTTCGATCAGGCGAAGTTCTGCTCGGCAAACTTCCAGTTCACCAGTTGGCCGAGGAAGGTCTCGACGAACTTGGGACGCAGGTTGCGGTAGTCGATGTAGTAGGCGTGTTCCCAGACGTCCACGGTCAGCAGGGCCTTGTCTTCCGTGGTCAGGGGCGTGCCGGCGGCGCCGGTGTTGACGATGTCCACCGAACCGTCGGCCTTCTTGACCAGCCAGGTCCAGCCAGAGCCGAAGTTGCCCACGGCCGACTTCACGAAGGCTTCCTTGAAGGCGGCGTAGCTGCCCCACTTCTTGTTGATGGCATCGGCCAGTGCGCCGGTGGGCTCGCCGCCACCGTTGGGGGCCATGCAGTTCCAGAAGAAGGTGTGGTTCCAGATCTGGGCTGCGTTGTTGTAGATGCCGCCGGAAGACTTCTTGACGATCTCTTCCAGGGTCATGCTTTCGAATTCGGTGCCCTTTTGCAGGTTGTTCAGGTTCACCACATAGGCGTTGTGGTGCTTGCCATGGTGGTACTCCAGCGTTTCCTGGCTGTAGTGGGGTGCCAGCGCGTCAATCGCATAGGGCAGAGGGGGCAAGGTATGTTCCATGGTGTTTCCTTCGTGGTTGAAATCTTTTAGGACGGGCCAGCACCTGTTGCGCAGAGCGCCTGCAGCGCCTGCCGTGACCGTCGCGCGGGGCCTGCACTGCGCGCATTGCTGCGAGCCCTGGCCCTCACGCACCCGAACGGGCATTGTAGGAACAAGTTCGTGACCCTGCGGCGAAAGCGCGCGCCAAATCGGCCATCTTGGCCCGCTGCCGCGAGGGTGGATGTGAATTGACCTCAATCCGGCCAATCGGCCTACACGGATACCGCCTGCCGCCCGCCACTTCCTGCACGCAGCACGCTGCACCCAGTGCGCCGCAGTTCAGAGCAGGCGCGGCTGCGTCACCACCAGGTCCAGGCTGCCGCCCGCCAGCTGCGCCTGCAGCGCCGTGCCCGGTGGCGCACGGTGCGCCTCGGTCACGGGATGGCCTTCGGTATCGGTGAGCAGGGCGTAGCCGCGCTGCAGCACCAGGCGCGGGTCCAGCAGCTGCAGGCGAAGCTCCATGCGTGCCAGGTGATCCGCACGCCGGTCCAGGCCGCGACGCATGCCGGCAGGCAACTGCGCCTGCAGCCCCTGCCCCGCATGGCCCATGCGCTGCAGCCGCAATTGCATGGCATGGCGCAGGCGCTGGGCCTGGCGGCTGAGCTGCAGCCGGCTGCGGGCCAATTGCTCGCTGGGCCGGCCCAGGCGCTGCGCTGCCAGGTCAAGGCGCTGCTGCTGGCGGTCCAGCAGCCGCTGCACGGAATCCTCCAGGCGGCCCTGCATGAGCTGCAGCGCACCCATCCAGACCTCGCGCGGCTGGCTCACCAGTTCGGCCGCCGCCGTGGGCGTGGGCGCGCGCAGGTCGGCGCAGAAGTCGGCAATGGTGAAATCGGTCTCGTGCCCCACGCCGCAGATCAGGGGCACCGGGCTTTGCACGATGGTGCGGGCCAGGCGCTCGTCATTGAAGGCCCAAAGGTCTTCAATGGAGCCTCCTCCGCGCACCAGCAAGATGGTGTCGATGGGCGGCGCGCCAGCCACCGAGCCATCGGCCGAGCCCGCGCCTTCCCGCGCCAGGCCATAAAGCCTTTGCAGCGCATCGATCAGGGAAGCCGGCGCCTGCGCGCCCTGCACCAGGGCAGGCACCAGCACCACGGGGATATGGGGCACGCGGCGGCGCAGCGCCGTGATCACGTCGTGCAGCGCAGCAGCCCCCGGCGAAGTCACTACGCCAATGCCGCGCGGCAGCGGCGGCAGGCCGCGCTTTCGGGCCGCGTCGAAAAGGCCTTCGGCCTCCAGTTGCGCCTTGAGCCGCAGGAACTGCTCGAACAGGGCGCCCTGGCCCGCGCGCTGCATGCTCTCGACGACCAGTTGCAGGTCGCCACGCTGCTCGTAGACGCCCAGCCGGCCCCGCAACTCGACCAGTTCGCCGTCGCGCGGCGAAAAATCCATGAGCTGGGCCGCACGCCGGAACATGGCGCAGCGGATCTGCCCGCCCGCGTCCTTGATGCTGAAGTAGCAATGCCCGCTGGCCGCGCGCGAAAAGCCGCTGATCTCCCCGCGCACGGCCACCGGATTGAAGCGTGCCTGCAAGGCGTCGCTCACGGCGCGGCACAGCGCCCCGACTTCCCAGACCAGCGGCGCCGCTGCTGGGTTCATTGCGCCGAATGCACCACTCATGCGGCCTCCCGGTCTGCATGCAGTGCAACATTCTCCACAGGCAGGCGGATGCAGACCCGGGCAGGCACTTTGGCGGCAATTTGCAGAAGCACTCTCAAAAACACCTCGCAAGCAATTGATTCATAAAGATTTTTTTACTGCAACAAAGAATTCACATTTGTCACAGTGTCCATTCGCCGCCGCAGCGGCGTTTGCGCAACCCGCTTGATAACAAAGTTATCCACAGAAATCTGTGCTATAGCGACCAACCCAAAATTCCGAACAGGGGAGCCGCCCGTTGCCTGGATGCTGCGCCGGGTCACAGTTTTCAGCCGATCGCGGGCACGGGACGCCTGGACCGGCCATATGGCTGGGCCATAATCGTCGGCTGCAGTTAAACGCGGGGGGAAAACAACTTGCTGTCGATCATACAAGCCGCAGGCTGGCCGATCTGGCCACTGATTGCCTGCTCCATCCTGGCTCTGGCCCTGGTCTTTGAACGTTTCGTGGCGCTGAAAACGGCCCGCGTTGCGCCGCCCGCCCTGCTGGGCGAGGCGATTTCCGTGTCCTCGCGCGGCCTGCCCAGCCAGGAAGTCGTGCAGCAGCTGTCCCAGAACTCCACGCTGGGCGAAGTCCTGGCAAGCGGACTGCGCGCCCTGCAGGCCCATCCGGACAGCAGCGAAGAAGAGCTTCGCGCCTCCATGGAAGGCGCCGGCCGCGCTGCCGCCCACACGCTGGAAAAGCACCTGAGCGCGCTAGCCACCATCGCCTCTGCCGCGCCTTTGCTGGGCCTGCTGGGCACGGTGATCGGCATGATCGAGATCTTCGGCTCGCAAGGCGGCGCATCGGCCACCGGCGGCGGCAACCCGGCGCAGCTGGCGGCCGGCATCTCCATCGCCCTGTACAACACGGCCTTCGGCCTGATCGTCGCCATTCCGGCCCTGATCTTCTGGCGCTACTTCCGCGCCCGCGTCGATGGCTACCTGCTGGGCATGGAGCTGGCTTCCGAGCAGTTCGTGCGCCACCTGGTGCGCGTCGGCGGCAAGTGAACCCGCAGAACCCGCACGCGAGAGACCTGCCATGAACTTCCGTCCCCGCCGCCGTGACGAGCCCGAGATCAACCTGATCCCGTTCATCGATGTGCTGCTGGTGGTGCTGATCTTTCTGATGCTGTCCACCACCTACAGCAAGTTCACCGAGCTGCAGCTGACCCTTCCCGTGGCCGATGTCGAGCAGCAGCGCGACCGGCCCCGCGAAATCATCGTCGCCATCGCCGCCGACGGCCGCTACGCCATCAACAAGACCGCCGTGGAAGACCGCAGCGTCACCGGCCTGACCCAGGCACTGGCCGCAGCGGCCAGTGCCGGCAAGGACAGCGTGGTCATCATCAGCGCCGACGCCACCGCGCCGCACCAGTCCGTGGTGTCGGTGATGGAGGCCTCGCGCCGCGCCGGACTGTCCCAGATCACCTTCGCCACGCAGACCTCGGCCAGCGCCGGGCGCTGAAGGCAAGGCCGCCATGCCCGGGAATGGTCCCGCCCCCGCACCCCGGGGGCTTCGCGCGGCCTGGCGCCACCGCGGCCCGCTGGCCTGCGCCCTCTTTCCCCTGTCCCTGCTGTACCGTGCCCTGCTGGGCCTGCATCGGCTGCCCTATGCACTGGGTTTCAGGCGTGCAGGCCAGGCCGGCATTCCGGTCATCGTCGTCGGCAACGTGATTGCGGGCGGCGCCGGGAAGACCCCCGTCACGCTCGCCCTGGCCCGCCATCTGCGGGACAGCGGCTGGAGCCCCGGCATCGTCTCGCGCGGCTATGGCCGCAGCACGGACGACTGCCGAGAAGCCCTGCCCGAAAGCGCCCCCGCCGACGTGGGCGACGAACCCGCGCTTCTGGCGCGCGCCAGCGGCGTGCCGGTCTTCGTGGCGCGCAAGCGCATCGAGGCCGTCCAGGCCCTGCGCGTCCGCCATCCGCAGGTGGATGTGGTCATCAGCGACGACGGCCTGCAGCACCTGGCCCTGGCCCGCGACATCGAGCTGTGCGTCTTCAACGACGACGGCATCGGCAATGGCTGGCTGCTGCCGGCAGGCCCGCTGCGCGAATCCTGGCCGCGCCCCGTCACCGCCGTGCTGCATGCGGGCGCCTGTCCGCCAACGGATGCGCCCGCCTTTGCCATGCAGCGCCAACTGGCCGCGGAAGGCGTCAATGCGCACGGTGAGCGCATCCCCTTGGCGGCCCTGCGCGGACGGCCCGTGGAGGCCGTGGCCGCCGTGGCCCGGCCCGAGGGCTTTTTCTCCATGCTGGCCAGTGAACAGGGCCTGGCGCTGGGGCACGCCCAGGCGCTGCCGGATCACTATAATTTTGAGAGCTTCCAGCGCCTGGGACGCGATGAAGACCCGCTGGTCTGCACCGAAAAGGATGCAGTCAAGCTGTGGCGTACCCATCCCCAGGCCTGGTCTGTTGCGCTGCAATTGCAGCTGCCGCCAGATTTCTGGGCGCTGCTGGATCAGCGGCTGCAGGCGCTGCGCAGGCCACGCGCCTGACTATCATCACCGTCTTGGCTGGCCGCCACGGCCCGCCCTCCCCCTCCAAAACACAGGATCCGCCATGGACGCCAAACTTCTCGAACTGCTGGTCTGCCCCGTCACCAAAGGCCCGCTGCGCTTTGACCGCGAGCACCAGGAACTGGTCTCGCGCAGCGCCCGCCTGGCCTACCCCGTGCGCGACGGCATCCCGGTGCTGCTGGAGGCCGAAGCCCGCACGCTGGACGACGACGAGCTCGAGGACTGATCGCGCCGCAAGGCCCGATTTCCGACGCCGCCCGCGCCCGCACTTTCGACCACCTCCGCAACGCACCATGTCCAACGCGCCCTTCACGGTTCTGATTCCTGCCCGCCTTGCCTCCAGCCGCCTGCCGGGCAAGCCCCTTGCAGACATTGCAGGCCTTCCCATGGTCGTGCGCGTGGCACAGCGCGCCGGCCTCAGCGGCGCCACGCGCTGCGTGGTCGCGGCCGATGACGAAAGCATCGTCGCCGCCTGCGCCGCGCACGGCGTTGCGGCCGTGCTCACCCGCAACGACCACGCCAGCGGCAGCGACCGCCTGGCCGAGGCCTGCGAACTGCTGGGCCTGGATGGCGACGACATCGTCGTCAACGTCCAGGGCGACGAACCGTTGATCGCTCCCGACCTCATCGATGCCGTGGCCGCCCTGCTGCCGCAGCGGCCCTCGGCCAGCATGGGCACAGCTGCACATGCCATCGACAGCCTGGCCGACTTCACCAACCCGAACGTGGTCAAGGTCGTCTGCGATGCCCAGGGCATGGCCCACTATTTCAGCCGCGCCCCCATCCCCTTTGCGCGTGAACATGCAGGCCAGGCATGGTGGGAGGCGGCATCTGCAGCGGCATCGGCAGCGCCGGGCCACCCCGGCTTCGCACCACTGCGCCACATCGGCATCTACAGCTACCGTGCCGGTTTCCTGCGCAGCTTCCCGCAGCTTTCTCCCGCCCCCACCGAGGTGCTGGAGGCGCTGGAGCAGTTGCGTGCGCTGTGGCACGGCCACCGCATCGCCGTCCACCTCACGCCCCATGCACCAGGCCCCGGCGTGGACACCCCCGAAGACCTGGAACGGGTGCGCGCCCGGTTGTCCGCCTGAATCCGATCCCGCGCACGCTGACAGATGCGCCAATGGCGATGCCCGGCATCGCCATTCACAACACAACGGCACATGCGGTTTTGTCGGACAGCAAAACGCAGTTTTTGGAGATTGCACAGGCGACAGTTTTGCCCTCTGCGTGTAAGCCAGTGTTAGCCCTGTGCGTGCTATCCTTGCCCGCGACAAAAATATGACGCATGGACTGTCCGCCCCGGTGGGCCGATCCGGCAGACAAGAATTTCTACTCTCCTCAAGGACTTCCATGAAACTGATTTTGTTGGGCGCACCCGGCGCCGGCAAAGGCACGCAAGCCGCTTTCATCTGCCAGAAGTACGGCATCCCCCAGATTTCCACCGGTGACATGCTGCGTGCCGCCGTCAAGGCCGGAACGCCCCTGGGCCAGCAGGCCAAGGCCGTGATGGACGCCGGCCAACTGGTCAGCGACGACCTGATCATCAATCTGGTCAAGGAACGCATCGCCCAGGCCGACTGCGCCAACGGCTTCCTGTTTGATGGATTCCCCCGCACCATTCCCCAGGCCGACGCCATGAAGGCCGCTGGCGTGAAGCTGGACTATGTGCTCGAGATCGACGTGCCCTTCGACGCCATCATCGAACGCATGAGCGGCCGCCGCTCCCACCCCGCCTCGGGCCGCACCTACCACGTCAAGTTCAACCCGCCCAAGGTCGAAGGCCAGGACGACGTGACCGGCGAGCCGCTGGTGCAGCGCGAAGACGACAAGGAAGAAACCGTCAAGAAGCGCCTGGACGTCTACAGCAGCCAGACCCGCCCCCTGGTGGACTACTACCGCGCATGGGCCGAAAAGGAAGCCGCAGCGGCACCCAAGTACCGCGCCATCAGCGGCCTGGGCTCGGTCGAGGACATCACCCAACGCGCACTGGCTGCACTGGCTGAGTGAGGCAGGCCATGTGCCGCAACGAAAAAAGCACCCGCCGGGTGCTTTTTTGTTGACCGCCAGCAACTGAAGAAATGCCGGCGGCGCCGCCCGGCTCAGTCGCGCGGCTGCGCGGCCAGCGCCAGCATCATCGCAATCCGGGCTTTTGCCACGGGCAGCTGCGCCAGATCGGCCTCTGCCGGGTTGGCCCCAAGGCCGGAGGCCACGGGCAGGCCTTCGGCACAGCGCGTGCCCCGCCAGATCCAGACGCCCTTGCCGCGGGCGCGCTGCAGGGCCGCTTCCATGCCTTCGTGAACCGTCGCGTTGCCCGTGCCAGCCACGACGATGCCACGCACGCCTGCCGCCACCAGCGCATCCACGCCGCTGGCACGCGCCAAGGCGCCACTGAACACCACCTCGACCCAGGGCAGTTCATCCAGCGCCAGCAGATCCGATGACATGGACGCAGGCACCACGGCCAGCGCGGACAGCGCCGGCGCGGAGGGGGAGGACGGCGCATCGGGCACCAGCCAGCGCACACGCCCTTCCTCCACCAACGCCTGCGGCCCGCCTTCCACGGAGCGCATTGCCTGCAGCCGGTAGGGGTGGACCTTCTGCACCTGGGCTGCCGCATGCACCTCGCCGCCCGCCACAACCCATACACCGCTGCGCCCGCCGCTGGCAGCCACGGTCACGGCATCGCGCAGATTCTGCGGCCCGTCGGCCAACAGGGCCGTGGCCGGGCGCATGGCGCAGGTCAGCACAATGGGCTTGGTGGCCGGCAACAGGCTGTGCAGCAGCCAGGCTGTCTCTTCCAGCGTGTCCGTTCCATGCGTAATCACCACGGCGCGCGTGTCCGCATCCTCCAGCGCCTGCACGCAAGCGTGCAGCAACGCGCGCCACACGGGCCAGTCCATATCCTTGCTGTCCACCTGCGCGATCTGCTGCGTCTGCACGGGGCCCAGCGCCTGCTGCTCCAGGTCCGGTACAGCATCCAGCAGCGACTGCACCGTGATCTGCCCGGCCTTGTACCCGACTCCCTGCGACTGCGAATCCGCCCGGCCGGCGATGGTCCCGCCCGTGCCCAGAATCACCAACTTTGACTGCCCCACTTGCACCTCTTGGAAAACTGGTTAAAAATACAGATACTGTATAAATCATCAGATGACCTGCCAGCCCGCCATCTGCTCTCAAGGACCGGACGCACGCCATGCTCGACCATCCCAAGCTCACCGCCCGCCAGCAACAGATCCTGGACCTGATCCAGGCCGCCATCTCCCGCACGGGCGCGCCCCCCACACGCGCGGAAATCGCCAACACGCTGGGCTTCAAGTCCGCCAACGCTGCAGAGGAACACCTGCAAGCCCTGGCCCGCAAAGGCGTGATCGAACTGGTCAGCGGCACCTCGCGCGGCATTCGCCTGCGTACCGACACAGTGCGCAACATCAATGCCGCGCGCGGAACCAGCTTCGGACTGCCGCTGTCGGCCCTGGCACCGCTGATGCTGCCCCTGGTGGGCCGCGTTGCGGCGGGCTCACCCATTCTCGCCCAGGAACATATCGACCAAACCTATTCCGTCGAGCCCAGCCTGTTCCAGATCCGCCCCGACTATCTGCTGCGTGTGCGTGGCATGTCCATGCGCGACGCGGGCATCATGGACGGCGACCTGCTGGCCGTGCAGTCTGCGCACGAAGCACGCAACGGCCAGATCGTCGTGGCGCGCCTGGGCGATGAAGTCACCGTCAAGCGCCTGCGCCGCACCACGCAGGGCGTGGAACTTCTGCCGGAAAACCCCGATTACCCGGTGATCCGCGTCGCCCCCGAAGAGGCCTTTGCCATTGAAGGCCTGGCCGTGGGGCTGATCCGCAACAGCATGTCCATGTAAGCCGGACGGGCAGCCCTGCACGGGTTGCCACCCCCTATTTCATGCACCGTCCAGGTGGTAGGCGCGAAGCCTTGCAGCTTCGCCCTGGGCGGAGCTTTGCCCGAAAACCGCAATCCTGCCTGTGTCCATGCCTCTTTGAAACACGCCAACAGGAGTCGTCACATGGGATTCGCTCTGCCAACACTGTCCTCTCTTTCCTTCCTGCGCCTGGCACATGGCATCCGCCTGACTGCGACCGCCATGGAGTCGGCCATGCCTCTTGCACAAGCCCCTGCGGGCCAGCCAACACCTGCCACAGCACCCGAGCCCGCCAACGTGATCTCTTTCAGCAAGGCACGCCGGCGCAGCCAGCAGCGCCGCGGCAAGGCTGCACGCGCTGCAGACCCTGGAGATGCCCAGCTGATCCTGCCCTTGCTGCCGACGCAGCCCGCCCTGCAAGCCGCACCTGAGCAGTCTTCAGGCCTGCGCATCATTCAGCGGTCGCCACAGGAACAGCCTGAATGCCTGTTCATCTCCGGGCGAATGGCCGATGTCTGCGCTGCGCTGGAGCGCCTGGAGGCGCATGGCGGAGCCGCAGCCAACTGAGGCCCGATGCAAGGTGTGCGACACACCTTGCACGACACAAACATGGGCGGCGCGGACCACGCGCCGCACGAGGAATCGGCCTGTGCGAAGCTGGCGCAGGCTTGCGGCCACCACCACCCTGTAGCGCACGTGCAACAAATGGATGCCCTCTGTCTGCTGCGCAAACACCTGGGCAACCGTGACGATGCCGCCGACCTGGCCCATGACACCTTTGTGCGCCTGCCGCGCTCGCCCCTGCCGAAGCAAGACATCCGCGAACCCAGGCGCTATCTGGCCACCATCGCCCGGGGCTTGGTCGTCACCTGGTCCTGGCATAGCCGCATGGGCGAGAGACATCTGGAAAGCAACGACCGCCGCGCCTTGCATGAGGCCGCCGCCTGGCACGTGAAACTGCGTGGCGCCTTTGCCACAGCGGCCCTGCGACAGGACTGGCAGAAGTGTCTCGTCCAGACCGGCGCTTCAGGCGGGCGCATACGGGTGATGCACCACGTCGAAGCCCTCCTCGTCGGAGGGCGCGACAAAGTAGCTCGTGATCAGGTCGAACTGCTCATCGCTGGCCTGAAACGGATGCTCGCCTGCCGCATTGCGCGCCCGCAGGCGCTGCCTGCAGACCTCGTCAGGCACATCCAGGAAATGCAGGCGGTGCGAGGCGCCCACTTTCTCGAACACGCTGCGCGCCCAGCCCCGCCCCTCCAGGGTATTGGCCGGAAAGTCCAGCACCACCGACACGCCAGTGCTCAACAGCGCCTGCACATGTGCGCCCATCAACCCCTTGAGCCGCGCGCTGCAACGCACGTAATCGGCCACCGACTGCATCTCGCCGGGGTACAGGCCGGCCAGCCAGGAATCCTCGCTGACCAGCACCGTTCCGGGCCCGGACGCCAATTGCCGCGCCAGCGTTGACTTGCCCGATCCGATCTTGCCGCAGACCATGTGCAGCGTGGCAAGCCGCGCGTTGGCGACAGTGGCATCGGCATGTTTTGCACAACGGGGCCGGGACTGTTCGGAAACCTGCATATCCATCTCCTGAAAGGCATGAGAAAACCCCGGAGGCGGAATGAAAAAACCCGCCTCGTCTGGGCGGGTTGCATGGCGTTGAAGGCCGCTGGCTAACCCACCATCCAATGGATGGTGCGAATAATCTGCGTTGCGTTCATACGGGCCATGGCGCACAGCATAGCGCAATCACAGTGCCTCAATGGGCCACCATGCGCACCAGCCCCAACCCCGCAAACAGCGCGGCCACGCCCAGTACCAGCGAGCCCAGCGCATACAGCACGGAGGCCAGCCAATCGCCACGCTCATACAGCATGCCGACCTCCAGCGCGTACGTCGAAAACGTGGTGAAGCCACCCAGAATGCCCGTGGTGATGAACAGCCGCGCACTCTGCGGCAGCGATGTCTTGAGCGCAAACCACTCCACCACCACCCCCATCATGAAGGCACCCAGCACATTGATCGCCAACGTACCCAGCGGATACGCACTGCCCACCAGCCGCAGCGCGAGCAAGTTCGTGCCATGCCTGAGCGCAGACCCCAGACCACCTCCAACGAACACCAGAATGAATCCGTAGAACCCCATGACCGTCCTTTCATCGAATAACCGGGACGGGCGTGCCGGGCAGGATCAAGACATGGCCCCGCCACCGGCAGGACACATCCCACCAAGGCAGGAGCCATCAGCCCTTTGCAAGGCGGTTTCGGGAAGCTCCATTCCCATCGTGCAGCGAGTGCTGGCCGCCGGGGCGAGTTTACTCTGGACCTGTCAAGCGGCAGAGGTGTGAGATTGCTCCGCAGATGCCGGCCATTCCCAAAGGACCAGCGGCACAATGCAACAATGAAATTCATCGCGCTCCTGATCATTGCAGCGGCTTTGCTGTACGGCACAGCAAGGCTTTCCAACATTCACATCGGTGAGCGCGCCGCGGGCGGCCATGACGGCACATCGGCCACGGCACAAGAACGTTTCAGGCAAGCCGAGAAGCAAGCTCAGGAGACCGCCGAAGCAGCCCGCCGCGCTGCCTTGCGGGACGCCGAGTGAAGCGGGCGCTTGGAGCCAAGGTGCGAATTGTCAGGAATACGGATCAAAGCACAATTCTTCGTCTGCAATTCGGATCCGATCAGGTCCATCAATTCATCGATATACATATGCGACTCTTGACCACAGCAATCTTTACAGCACTTTTCGCATTGCCTGCAGCAGCCCAGGTCTTTCAATGCAAGGACGCTTCTGGAAAATCGACTTTCTCAGACAGCCCTTGCAGCAGCACTGACACTGGCTCACTGATACAGCGCAAAAAATCGGACGATGAGGTCTTCCGTGAACGGGCTGATGCAGCGCAGGCGAATGGACAAAAGTATCAGCGCCAGATGAACGAAATGCAGCAGCGCCAGATCGAGAGCCAGCAGCGTGTTATCGAGCAGCAAGCCCGCCAGACGGCTGCTCCTGCGCCGGAGCAGCTCGGCGCCTCCCTTCAGTGCAAGGAGGCGCGCAAGGAACTGGAATTCGTCTCCAGCATTCGCACCATTTCCCAGGACGAAAAACGGATGCGGACCAATGCCGCGATCAGTGGTGTCAATGCTGCATGCGGTTCAAATACGCCCCTGATGCAGGAGCCGCCGAAAGTGATTGGGACACCGCGAGCGCCCCACTCCATTCAGCACCCAATTTCTCAATGAAAACCAGGCGCGGAGCTGCCAGATACCGAGCGAAATCATGACTCCTCTCGCGCCACTCATCAGCGGGGAACATGTTCGGGAGTTCTCTCCATGCCATGCAGCCTCTTCAGACCGCCGCCAACCCGGTCTTCACCGCCTTCGCCAACAGGCGGCCATCGGCCAAGCCTTCCCGGCATAGTCGTCTCCAAGACGTTGCAGCGTGCAAGCCACTGATACGGTTGCGCGGAGCCGACCTTGGCCTGCAGAAGCCTTCTCCCTCTGATTATCAGAGTAATCTCCAAAAGCCACACCAGAACCTACACCTTATTCAGCGGGTGTCAGGTTCTGTTTCCGCTCATTCCTGAATTTTAAAAGCGAGCAGCTGCTCTGCGGGCAAGGCTCTCCTCCCCCGGCTTCTCCGCGCCCGACCGTAGCGCACCAAGCGGCGGCAGCTTCATCAGTGCATCAGCGAGAGCACTGGGTGCCCGTCTGCGGGCCAGGTGATCGCCGTGTAGTTCGGCACCAGTTCGCCCGCCTCAGGGTCAATCCACCCGCTGTCGAGGCCAGCCAACGCCGCAGGCGTGCCTGTCCCGCGCCATTCGCGGACGCACAGTCAATTTTTCCCAAGCACAGAGTCAATAGCCATGCAATCCTGGCGCCTAGTATTTACGGGTTGCCCGCGGCAATGCGCCGGAAGGAATGACTTTCCGGCATTTCTGCGGCCGGCCTGGGAATCTCCTGCTTCTTACCTACCATTTCAAAAGGGCACTATGTCTCAACTGCCACAAGCCACTCCTTGCGCAACGCAGGTCTTTAATATGTACGCGGATGATTCCAATGGAGAGACGCTGTATAACGCATGGCCTGCAAGGAAATACGAAGCAAAATGGCTTCAAGTCACGCTGCTGGACCAGGCCAAGCGAGATGCCGGCTACGTGCCCAATTGCAGAATCAATGCCAGCATCGATGTCTATCGCAGCACGGCGCTGAACAAGTGCTTCGTCCTCGTGAACATGGACGGCAGCCACGCTGCCGCATCGAAGAACGGCAAGATGTTCACCGATAAGTATGTGAGCACCCTTTCGCTGCACGAGGACACCAGGGTGAAGGGGCTGTTCCTGCGCGAGGTCCAGGTGGAAATCGATGTCGAAGGCATTTCGCGCAGCGAGTACGAAAAAGCGCTCCAGGGCAAGCCGGGCAAAGGGGTCCGGTTCGACATATGCAAGGACACCCCGGGGTCTACGCTCGAGGACGGCACCGTCAGCAGTTCCATTGCGTACAACATCAATCCGGGCGTGGATCCTTCGGGGCCGTCGCTCAGCGGCGGCGTCAGCATCACCAGCAGCTTTTCCAAGACCATCAAGGATATTTCCATCAACAATCTCAGCGATGGAAAATTCGTGAGGCATGTCTATCGGTTGACCAAGACGGACTCCGCAGTTTTCAACAAGGATGACGATCTTGTGGACAAGGGGCCCGATGCCATGGCACGAGGTTTTCCGATCCGCGACTTCTCATCGGTGGCCTCCGCCAACTGGGACATTCTGTCGCAGGCGCTTTTCGTATGCGATACGAGTGATATTTTCCAGATTGGCGTCGGATTGAGGATAACAAGCAAGTCCGGCCTGATCATTTCACACACCAATCTGTTCGATGCCGATTGCAAGGTCTATGACTTCGATTTTGGTGCATACCAGGGCGTCAGTGTGCGCCTTTCCCAGGACACGGAACTGGATGCGGGCGTGCGCAAGTGAAGGAAGACGTCAGCGGAATTCTGGAAATCGCCTACCCAGGCTGACATCGAGCTGTCAACTTGCTCGGATTTCAGGTCCGACCAAGCTAGCTCGGGCTGCGCTCCCCCTTCCCGCCGAACTGGGAATCCAGGGCCACTAGCCGCTGCGCCAGCGTCTCGGCCTCGTAGCGCATGGCGTAGAGCGGCGTCGTGCCGATGACGATATGGCCGTACCAGATGCGGAAGCCGTCGAGGCCTGGGAGCGTGCAGACAACGCAGTCCCTGATGGCTCCAGAAATGGTGGCCGCCTGAAACTCTGCGACCTCGTCGCGGCCACAGAGCACACGCATCCCGTGCAGGCCCGGCTCTTCCTTGTCGATGTGGAGCATAGCTTGGCCAGCATGCTTGAAACACCGTTAGGCAGGGAGATCCAACCGCGCAAAGTCGTTCCCACAGTCGCAGCGGCTAGTCTCGGATGCGTCATCTCGAATACCAGTTTTCAATAAAAGACACGCCACGCATTAGCGTGCATCGTTCACACCGCCCAAAAACCATTACTATACGTTACAGAAAACACAAACAGAAGGAAAATAACCAATGATTCTTCAGCGAAAAATTCAAACCATAGGGCTTGTTGCGCTACTGGCAGCTGGCTTTTCGGCTCACGCGGCAGTCTGCATAAATGGCGAAAACGTGACAGGAACCTGTGAGGTGCCGGCCAATGTGACAGGCGTCACAATCGAAGCGTGGGGCGGAGGCGGAGGCGGAGGCGGTGCAGGTTTGTCGGGCGGTGGAGGTGGCGGGGGTGGTGCGTACTGCCGCGCAACCTTTGCGGTTACTGCGGGTAGTACGCTGACAGTGAGTGTCGGTGTTGGCGGGGCCTTCGGAGCGCCCGGAACCAGCGGAGGCAATGGTGGCTCTTCCTCCGTCACTGGCAGCGGCATCTCAGGCCTTAATGCGGACGGAGGCCGACAAGGTATTTCGGCGGGCGTAGGCGGGCTTGGAGGCGCTCCCGGTAGTTGCACTGCAACCGCAGCAACAGCATTTTCAGGCGGAAATGGCGCGTTGAACCTCAGAGGCGGCGGCGGTGGTGGGTCGGGAACCAGTGGTGCAAATGGCGCCAGTGCAGTGGTAGGCACTGGAGGGGGCAACGGCGGCAATGGAGGCGAGACAGTGGGTACTGGCATAGGAGCTGCAGGAGGCTTTCCGGGCGGCGGGGGCGGCGGTGGCTCCAACGTAGCTGGCTTTACAGGGGGCGTCGGCGGCGCTGGCCGTGTCACGATGACCTTTGTTGCAGCACAACCTGTAACTGCACCTGTCCCCACCCTCTCTGAATGGGGCATCATTGCTCTGTCGTCTCTTCTGGCCATGTTCGGTACCGCAAGGATACGCAGCCGTCAATACTGAAGCAAAAGCCACCCAAAGGTGGCTTTTTTCATTTCTACGGGATCACAGACCAGACATCCCGCATTAGCGCTGCGTCAACGGCGTGGCCATCAGTCGCTCGTGCGATGTCTGCACCTCGGTCTGCCAACTTCTGGAGTACGGCTGTGCAGGTTGAGGCGTACTGAGCTCTCGTGCCTCGTGCTGTCGGCCGGCCACAAATTGCCCTGCCGGCAGTTCGATGCACTGAAACGTCAAGCCCCTCGGCGCCCTCATAGGTGCTGAGGGTTTTTGTTGCGTTTGGGCGCCTACATCGGCCCTGGAAAAAATCAACATCGCCGAGGGCGGACAGACGCTCTACCCCTCGGCCTTCAGTTCGGCCAGCTGCTCGGCTGGAAGCAGGCCACATCGGTCGCGGAACAGGCCTTGGTGTCGGCTCCTTGGTTAAGTACGACGGAAATCACCAAGCACTAAGGGTTGGGCGGTACGTCGCAGGAGGGCTACGACTGCGCTTCCTGCTGAACGGCCAACACGAAATGAACAGCATCTCAACCTGCATTTTTGCAACCCTAGGCCAGGGGCTGCAGAGCTTGCCAATGCCGCAGTATGGCGACACTGTTCTGAAGAATGACATTTGGATCGGCGATGAGGCCATGTTCATGGGGGGCAGCCACATCGAGAACGGCTGCGTGATCGGTGCTCGCACTCTCATTCCCCCGAACTTTAAGACCGAAGCCTATGGCATCTACGCGGGCTCACCCGCGCGCCTGATCCGCTTCCGTTTCCCTGAAAAAGTACGGGAGGCACTCCAAGAATTGGCATGGTGGGAACTCCCGCTGGCTTGGGTAAAAGAGCACAACCAGGCTTTCCTTCTGCGGATAGCCGAAATGGAGGAAGGTCAAGTTCTGGAAGCTATACAAGAATTGCAAATCAGCAAGAATCGCGTACTCTCGCCGGTCCAAAGTCCGGCACTGACCTCCTGATGGCCCATCAGTAATGAAGGGCTGCCTCCTGTCACTGACCAGCTGGCAGCATGAATCACAGGCCAGGCGTCCCGGTGGGTTTGGACATCAGCTGCGTGCCCTGCAGCTTTTGCTGCCATGTCCGCATACGCTGCGCGGCAGTCGTCGTATACGGCGTTGACGGCAGTGGCGTACTCAAGGACGTCGGCGGGGGGAGCGCTGGCAAGTCGGCGGGCGGCATCTGCGGATTGCTCGCGCAGGCCGTCAGAAACAGCACGCAACTGGTCAAGATCACGGCGCAGCAGCGCCTCGCGGTCACGGGCGGCATGAGGGCTCCTTGGTATTTGGTGTTCATGGTCTGCTCAGCGCTGCGCACGCGGGCGTCGGCCGCGCGCTGCGCGGTGCTGGTGGCCAACTGCTGGGTGGTGGTTTCCAGCCGGGCCTCGGCCAGCTCGGCGCCCAGGCGCGCGCCCTGGTAGCTCCAGGCGAGGAAGGCAGCCACTGCTGCGGCGGCCAGATGGGTGTAGAGCCCGGGGATCACCGCCCACCCCTCCACCAGTACCACCACATGGCAATCCAGATCGGGCTCATGGCTGACCCTCCAGGCAAAGCGCACGCTCGGCCTGGCGCCGGTTCTGCATGAATGCTGCACCCGGCCTCGCGCCGGGGCCATCAAGAATGCTGACTGGTGGACACGCGCCTTGGAGTGGCCCGCCCCGAAAGTGCGCTGCGGGCGGTATCTGCAGGGGCCAGCCAGCACCCTTGATGGCAAATCGTGACAGGCATTTGCCCGCCTGCAAGCAGTGAAAGTCTAGCCACCGTCGATAGAGGAAAGCCGGGGCTTACACGGCATGCCATCATCCACCCCCTGGCCACGGGGTCGCAGAGGCCTCGCAAGCCGCAGCAGGTGGAAGCCCTGCACTTTCTTTACAAGCCGTAAAGCATTTCTTAAGAATCAGCCCCCATACTGCATCTCCAGATTCCGCCGAGCCCGGGAGACTTCTCCTCCCTCCCTCTCAAATCCCTTCCCCGGGCACGCCAACAAGGCATCGGCA
The DNA here is from genome assembly GCF_014170385.1 of Delftia sp. UME58. Lineage (NCBI taxonomy): Bacteria > Pseudomonadati > Pseudomonadota > Betaproteobacteria > Burkholderiales > Comamonadaceae > Delftia > Delftia sp. UME58. The sequence goes on along the minus strand of NZ_LZZV01000013.1, from coordinate 92,297 downwards.
TTTTTCTTCCAAGGCCCTGCAGCTTCACCAGTTGCAGGGCCTTTTTCATTCCCGGCCCGCAGCGGCCCCAACCATCACCACAGGAGATTCAGCCATGCTGATGACCGCCAACCCCTGCGCGGATGCGGAGCGCTGGGAGAACGAGATGGGCCGCCGCTCCGCTGCGGCAGATGAAGACAGGGCACGCGCAATGCAGAAGCTGCAGCGCGCCGCTGTCTTCACGACGCCCACGGACTGGTTCCACGAGCGCACGCCCGGTCCGCTCGGCCTTCGACACCCGCGCCACATTCTCCAGCATCGACGTCATCGTCAAGCCCGACGGCTGGACCATCCCCGACGAAGTGGCCGACATCCACGGCATCACCACCGAGAAGGCGCTGGACCTGGGCGTGCCCGAACGCGTTTGCTGGTGCCTTTGTGTTTTCCATCTCGCACTGCCCCTTTGCTGCGAAGCTTGTGGGACGTGCGTTCCGCCCACCAGTTGGGCATGCCGTCCGGAATTCGCCCCGACTCCAGCCCCACGCGCCATGCAGCTGCCATCTCCGTCTTCACGGACTTTGCCAACACGGGGCGGTCGGCCAGACCTTCAATGACGCCGTAGACGAAAGAGCGGCCCACCTCGGCCACGGATGTCGACTCCCGTCCCGAGATCGCATTGCGCAGACGCTGCTCGATGTTGCGGGCACCCCTGGCCTCCCGGCTGACCATGAGATACCGGGCGGCATAGTCGTCCACCAGCCTGGCCAATGTGTAAACCTGTGCAACCGGTTGCGCCAAAGCCTTGCGCGCCAGCTTTCGCTCGTCTGCTGGATCTCTTCCCTGCTCAAGCAGGTCGCGTGCTGCCTGCCATTCGGCTGAAGCCTGGGCTGGCGATATGGCTGGCCACTGGCCAAGCTTGACCTGCTTGAGCTTTGCGGAATCCGCCAAGCTTCTGTAACGATAGGTCCATGATTTCGTGCTGGCAGTTGCTTCGAGCCCCAAGCCTGGGCAACCTTGTACGACAATGTGTTCGCCCTGCTTTAGGGCCTTGGCTGCACGCGCGTCAAATAACATCTGAAGCTACGCCTTGAATACCGGAAGAACCTACACAAAACCTATACCTAGCGGTGAAGTGCAGACGAGTCCAGGCAAGTGCAGATGATGCACCCAGGCCAGCGCAGGAATGGAATAAATCGTTTGCCGACAACATCTTGCGCGGCAAACCGGAGATAAATCAAAGGCTTATGACAGATTCACAGGCAATGAACATCATCATTCTTGACGACTACCAGGATGCCGTGCGCAAGCTGGACTGTGCTCGTCTGCTGGAGCCCTTCAACGCCAAGGTCTTCACCAATACCGTCAAGGGCGTGGGCCAGTTGTCGGTGCGGTTGCGCGATGCGGACATCATCGTGCTGACCCGCGAGCGCACGCAGATCAGCCGGCAGCTGCTGGAAAAGCTTCCGCGCCTGAAGCTGATCGCGCAGACCGGCAAGGCCGGCGCCCATATCGATGTTCAGGCCTGTACCGACCAGGGCGTTGCGATTGCCGAGGGCGTGGGTTCGCCCATTGCGCCGGCCGAGCTGACTTGGTCGCTGATCATGGCGGCCACGCGGCGGCTGCCGCAGTACATCGCCAACCTCAAGCACGGCGCATGGCAGCAATCGGGCTTCAAGGCTGCGTCCATGCCTGCGAATTTCGGACTGGGCAGCGTGTTGCACGGGCGCACGCTGGGCATCTGGGGCTATGGCCGCATTGGACGGCTGGTGGCGCACTACGGCCATGCCTTCGGCATGCAGGTTCTGGTCTGGGGCAGCGAAAGCTCGCGCCAGAAGGCGCAGGCCGATGGCTTCGCGGCGGCGGACTCGCGCGAGGCTTTCTTTGCCGAATCGGACGTGCTGTCCGTGCATCTGCGCCTGCATGAGGCCACACGCGGCATCGTCACGGCGCAGGATCTGGCACGCATGAAGCCCACCGCCCTGTTCGTGAACACCTCGCGCGCAGAGCTGGTGGAGGCCGATGCCCTGCTGGGCGCGCTCAACCGAGGCCGGCCAGGCCTGGCGGCCGTGGACGTGTTCGAGAGCGAGCCCATTCTCCAGGGCCATGCGCTGCTGCGGCTGGAAAACTGCATCTGCACGCCGCACATCGGCTACGTGGAGCAGGACAGCTACGAACTGTACTTTCGCGCAGCCTTCGACAATGTGGTGAACTTCGTTGCGGGGCAGCCCAGCAACATCCTCAATCCCGAGGTGTTCTCAGGGCCGGCTCGCGCAGGCTGACGACCGGATCAGGCGGGGGCTGGCGTCACCCACCCCTCCACTCAACGGCCGCCCTGGCCCGAATCACCGCGTGCTGCCGTGGCGCGAAAGGCCAATTCATCGGCCACCGCCTCATAGACGGCCTGGCGCACGACGGATTCCACCTCCTCGCGCAGACGCACGACGATGGACCGTGTCTGCTGCTGAACCACGGTGGCAATGGCGTCGCGCAGGCGCTGGTCCAGCACCAGGTCCACACGCTGCATGAGGCGATGGACCAGATATTCCTCGGTGACCTGCTGCGCATGGCTGTCCCAGATGGACTCCATGGTGGGGGCTGCTGCCGGCATGGCGGGGGAAGCCGGCGTCGGCCCGGCAGCCGCCTCTGCCACGACGGCCTGCACCACCGGGGCCACCAGGTCGGCTGGGACCACTTCCCGGGCCGGTGCCATGTCGCCCGCTGAGGCCACACCTGCCACACCTGCCGCACCTGCCACATCAGCCACTTCGGCCAGACGGCCTTCCTGGGCCAGTTGCATTTCCACGGACGGGGCGCTGGGCGGCAGATAGTCCGAGAGCACGGGCTGCATTGCAGGCGTCGGCATTTCCTCGGGTGCAGCCTGCCCGGTGGTGACCATGGGCCGCTGGGGCTCCAGGTCCTGCGGCAGCGGCGGCAGGGACGCAGGCAGGGTGACCACGCCACGCCGTGGCGCCAGCATGCCTTCGCTGGCCCAGGGCGTCGCTTCGCCCGTCAGCGGCAGTTCGGACACCGGGGGTGCCGGGGACTCGATCGCCTGAACCTGTGCCTGAGCCGGCACCTGCACCGCATCCACCGCAACGACATCGGTGAGCGTGGGAACAAAGCGCGGCGGGGTTTTGGAGGGAGGAGCGCTCATGGCTTACTCCTTGAGGACGAGGTCATGGCGCTTGATGGAAATGCCCTGGGCCGCATAGTGCCTCCAGCGCTGCCGGGCCAGGTGCCGGTCTTCCTCGTCGGTGGCGGAAACCACTTCGACGACACGCGCGAAGTGCTCGAATCCTTCGGGTACTTCGCCGCACAGGTTGACCAGCATGTCGTGGTGCGGCGCGCCGTCCAGTCGCTCCAGCAGCACGATGGGAGAGAAGGCCATGATGCCAGCCCCATCGCCTTCGCCGGCATGGGCCAGAAAGTCGGTGGGAGAGACACTCCACAGCCTGGGCGACAAGGCCTTGAGCAGCGGCGGCGCCCCCAGCACCACCAGTTGCGTGCGGTGCCTGAGCGCCTTGCGCGCCAGACGGCAGACGTAGGCCAGCTTGTCGGGCGCGTTGAAATGGAACGCCACTTCAGTCAAGCGATGCTCCCTTCAAACAGGCCCGGGCTGACGGGGACGATGCGCTCATGCCTGCTCCGGCTGGACAGCAACTGCAGCCTTGCGGCGGCCGGCAGATCCTGCCTTGGGTGGCGCAGGCTTCTTGGGTGCAGCAGCTTTATTGGGTGCGGCAGCCCTGGCCTGCGCCTTGCCGGCATCGATGCCGGCCAGCAGATAGTGCAGCAGCAGGCCCACCGGGCGGCCTGTACCGCCCTTGGCTGCGCCGCTCTTCCAGGCCGTGCCGGCAATATCCAGGTGGGCCCAGGGGATGTCGCCCACAAAGCGCTGCAGGAACTTGGCTGCCGTGACCGCGCCACCCGCGCGGCCAGCCACATTGCCCATGTCGGCGAAATTGCTCTTGAGGCCTTCGCCGTACTCCTCGTCCAGCGGCATGCGCCAGCAGGGGTCCAGCGCCGCATCGCCGGCCTGCTCCAGCGCGCGGGCCAGTTCGTCGCTGGGCGAGAACATGCCGCTGCGCAGCCCGCCCAGGGCGATGACGCAGGCGCCGGTCAGCGTGGCGATATCCACCATGGCGCGGGGCTTGAAGCGGGCGGCGTAGGTCAGCGCATCGCAGAGAACAAGGCGGCCTTCGGCATCGGTGTTGAGGATTTCTATGGTCTGGCCGCTCATGCTGGTGACCACGTCGCCCGGCTTGACGGCAGCGCCGCCGGGCATGTTCTCGGACGCAGGAATGAGGCCGACGACATTGACGGCCGGCTGCAGCCGGGACAGCGCATGGAACACGCCCAGCACGCTGGCGGCGCCGCCCATGTCGAACTTCATCTCGTCCATTTCAGCGGCAGGCTTGAGCGAGATGCCGCCGGTATCGAAAGTGATGCCCTTGCCGACCAGCACCACGGGCGCGGCGCCCTTGGTGCCGCCGTTGTAGTGCAGTTCGATGAAGCGCAGCGGCTGCTCCGATCCCTGGGCCACGGCCATGAAGGCGCCCATGCCGAGCTTGGCGACTTCGGCGGGGCCGTGGATCTTGCAGCTGATGCCGGGCAGCTTGGCCAGGGCGCGGGCCGCGTCAGCCAGCAAGGTGGGCGTGGCGTGGTTGGCGGGGCGATTGGCCCATTCGCGTGCCAGGGTCATGCCTTCGGCCTGGGCCACGGCGGTCTTGAAAGCGTCGGCAACGGCATTCTTGTCGCCCGCCTTGACGGCTGCGGCAATCACCAGCTTCTTGAGCGCCACGGGCTTGGCCTGCGGCTTGGTGTGGGTATAGCTGTAGCAGGCATCGGCCGCCGCCAGAACGGCGGCCGCAACGGCAGGACCTGCCGCATCGAAGCCAAAGCACAGCAAGGCCTTGCCAACGCCGGTCGCCTTGAGCGCGGCACCTGCGCCGGCCACGGCCTGGCGCACTTCCCGCGCCGAGCCGCTGCCCGCGCCCAGCAGCACGACGCGGCGGGCGGCGACGGCCGGCAGGCCGTACAGTGCCAGCTGTTTGCCGGCTGCCGTTTCGAAATCTCCGGCCTTGACCGCGTGTGCGACCAGGGTGGACAGCGCGTCGCTGCCCGTGGCCGTGGCTTCGGTCACCAGCACCAACAACAGGTCACACTTTTCACGTACTGCTGCGGCAGTCGTCAACGGCTTCAGTTCAAAGTTCATAATCGGCGTTTTCCTTTCAGCCAATGTTATTCGATTCATCCATACGCAAAGAGCTGGCCCGCAGCTTCGGTGCCACGGTCGTGGTGCTGATCACGGTCGTCATGACCATGATGCTGATCCGCACGCTGGGCCAGGCTTACAAGGGCAATGTCAGCCCTTCCGACGTTCTGCTGGTCATGGGCTATACGGTGCTTGGCCAGTTGCCCACGATTTTGGGCCTGGGGCTTTTCGTGGCCGTGGTCGGCTCGCTGTCTCGCATGTACCGCGACAGCGAGATGGTGATCTGGTTCGCCGCAGGCCAGGGCCTGGCCAGCCTGCTGCGCCCGCTGCTGCGCTTTGCCTGGCCGGTGCTGGCCGTGATCGCCGTGCTGGGCCTGGGCATCCTGCCCTGGGCCAACCAGCAGATCGAGCAGATCAAGACCCAGTTCGAGCAACGCAGCGATATCGATCGCATCGCCCCCGGCGAGTTCCAGGAGTCTGCGGGCGGATCGCGCGTGTTCTTCATCGACAAGGACGTGCCCAGCGCCACCGCTGCCAACAATGTGTTCATCGTGGCCAATGAGCGCGGGCGCGAGTCCGTGACCTCGGCACGCGGCGCGCGGCTGGAAGTGATAAAGGGCGAGCGCATGGCCGTGCTCACCGATGGCCAGCGCATGGAGACGCAGACCAGCGACAGCTCGGTGAAGATCAGCGAATTCAAGGAGTACGGCACGCAGATCGGCAGCGGCAGCAACCTGGCGGCTGCCGAGGAAATGGCCGCGCGCAGCACCTACACGCATGAGCTGCTGCCGCGCACCGAACCCATCTACCGCGCGGAGCTGGGCTGGCGCATAGGCCTGCCGCTGGCGGCACTGAACTTTGTGATCCTGGGCCTGGCCGTGGCCAGCGTGAACCCGCGCGCTGGTGGCAGCGGCAGCCTCATGCTCGCGCTGTTCGCCTTCATCGTGTACTACAACCTGATGACGCTGGGCGAGAACTGGGTGGCCTCGGGCAAACTGAGCATGCCCGCCATGACGGCCCTGCTGCATGGTGGAACATTGCTGCTGGCACTGCTGGTGCTGTTGGCCCGGCACAAGCGCTGGTCGCCGCGCGACCTGTGGCGCAGGCCCTGCAAGCCGACTGCCCTGGACGACGCAAAGGCGGTGCCCTGATGAGAGTTCTGAGAAACCTGCTGTACCGCGACATCATCGCGGCCGTCAGCTATGTGACGCTGGCCTTCCTGGCGCTGTTCTTCTTCTTCGATCTGGTCGATGAGCTGCGCTGGGTCGGGCGCGGCGGCGACAACGGCTACCAGATCACGCACGCCCTGCTCTTCGTGGTGCTGCGCATCCCCAGCCACCTGTACGAGTTGATGCCCATCACCGTGCTGATCGGCACCATCTACGTGATGGCGCGCTTTGCCCAGAGTTCGGAGTTCACCATCATGCGCACCAGCGGCATGGGCCCCTGGCTGGCGCTGCGCACGCTGATGGTGCTGGGCCTGGGCTTTGTGCTGGCCACCTTCGGCACGGGCGACTACCTGGCGCCGGCGGCCGAGAACGCGGGCCAGAATATCCGCGCCATCCACCTGGCCCAGCTGTCACGCGGTGCCACGGGTGCCTGGCTGAAGGAGCGCCAGGGCGATCATTCCATCGCCATCAATGTGCGCGCCATCCGCGGGCCCGGCGATTTCTCCAATGTGCGCATCTTCGACTTTGACGGCCAGGGCCGCATCTCGGCCCAGATCCATGCACAGGCGGCACAGGTCAGCGAGGATGGCGAATCCTGGATGCTCCAGGACGTTGAGGCCAGTCGCCTGACGGCCAAGGCCGACGGAGGCATGGTGCTGCTGCGCGAGAAGAAGGACAGCCTGGCCTGGAAGACCGGCATCAGCGCCGAAATGGTCTCGGCCGCGCTGCTCAAGCCCGACCGCATGTCCACCATCTCGCTGTTCCAGTACGTGCGCCACCTGGAGGCCAACGGCCAGGCCGCGCAGAAGTACGAGATCGAGTTCTGGCGCAAGGTCTTCTATCCCATGAGTTGCCTGGTGATGGTGGTGCTGGCCCTGCCCTTCGCCTATCTGCACTTCCGCTCGGGCGGCATCGCGGCCTATGTGTTCGGCGGTGTGATGGCCGGCATCAGCTTCTTCCTGCTGAACAACGTGTTCGGCTACATCGGGACGCTGCAGACCTGGTCGCCCTGGCTGACGGCTGCGGCGCCGGGCCTGCTCTACAGCCTTCTTTCATTGACCGCCTTCACCTGGCTTGTGCTGCGCCGCTAGGACCGTTGCCATGCAAAACGAGACAACATCTGCCGGCAGGACCGGACTGATCCTGCTGGCACACGGCTCGCGCGACGCCTTGTGGCGCCAGCCCATCGAGGCCGTGCTGAAGGCCGTCCAGCAGACGCATCCCCAATCCCTGGCCGCCTGCGCCTACCTGGAAGCCTGTGCGCCCGACCTGCCCACCGCCGCGCGCGGACTGGTCGAGGCGGGCGCCACGCGCATCACCGTGCTGCCCCTGTTCCTGGGCACGGGCAAGCATGCGCGCGAGGACATCCCGAAGCTGGTGCAGGAGATCCGCGACACCCACCCGCAGGTGGCCGTGGACCTGGAGCCGGCCGTCGGCGAGCATCCACGTGTCACGGCCCTGCTGGCAGAGCTGGCGCTAGGGGCCATGGAACCTTCCGGCAGGCCAGGAGGCTGAAATAACGAATCGCTTCTTTATATAAATGCAGCATAATGGCGCGCTGCACCCAGCTGTCATCGCCATGAACCTGCACCAATTCCGATTCGTCCAAGAAGCGGCGCGCCGCAACCTCAACCTCACCGAGGCGGCCAAGGCCCTGCACACCTCGCAGCCCGGCGTCTCCAAGGCCATCATCGAGCTGGAGGAGGAGCTGGGCATCGACATCTTCGCGCGCCACGGCAAGCGCCTCAAGCGCATCACCGAGCCCGGCCTGGAGGTGCTCAAGAGCATCGAACTCATCATGCGCGAGATCGGCAACCTCAAGCGCATCGGCGAGCAGTACAGCGCCCAGGACAGCGGCACGCTGTCGATTGCCACCACCCACACCCAGGCCCGCTACGTGCTGCCGCCCGCCGTGGCACGGCTGCGCGACCTGTACCCCAAGGTCACCATCAGCCTGCACCAGGCCACGCCGGCCGAGGTGGCGCGCATGGTCATAGACGAAGTGGCCGACATCGGCATGGCCACCGAGTCCCTGGCCGACTATCCCGATCTCGTCACCCTGCCCTGCTACGAATGGCAGCATGTGCTGGTCATGCCCACGGGCCATCCGCTGGCGCAGAAAGAGCGCATCACGCTGGACGACATCGCCCATGAGTCGCTGATCACCTACCACCCCTCGTTCACCGGGCGCGGCAAGATCGACCAGGCCTTCGCCACGCGCCGGCTGCGTCCGCGCATCGTGCTGGAGGCCATTGACTCCGACGTGATCAAGACCTATGTGCGCCTGGGCCTGGGCATCGGCATCGTGGCCGAGATGGCCATGCGCGACGATCCGGTCAACGATCTTGTGGTGCGCCCCATGGGCCATCTGTTCGGCCAGAGCGTGGCGCGCGTGGCCATCAAGCGCGGCGCCTATCTGCGCAACTTCGTCTACCGATTCGCCGAACTGCTCAGCGACCGCCTGACGCGTGACCTGATCATGCGCGCCATGACCGGCCACGTGCACGACTACGAACTCTGATCCTCCGCCCCAACGGGCCCGTAGCGCGGGCCCGTTCCCGCTTTCCGCCGCCTACGCCATGACCTCTGCCACGCCCCGCACGCCCGCCTTCCCCAGCCGCCTGCCCCATGTGGGAACGACCATCTTCACCACCATGTCGGCGCTGGCCGCCGAACACCAGGCGGTGAACCTGGGCCAGGGCTTCCCCGACTTCGGCTGCGACAACAGGCTGGTCGATGCCGTCACGGCCGCCATGCAGGCCGGCCACAACCAGTACCCGCCCATGCCCGGCCTGCCGCAGCTGCGCCAGGCCATGGCCGACAAGATGGAGGCGCTGTACGGCCGCCGCTACGACGCGGGCACCGAGATCACGGTCACGGCAGGCGCCACGCAGGCCATCCTCACCGCCATCCTGGCCACCGTGCATGCGGGCGACGAGGTCATCGTGCTCGACCCCTGCTACGACAGCTACGTGCCCAATATCGAGCTGGCCGGCGGCGTGCCCGTGCGCGTGCCGCTGACGCCGGGCAGCTTCAAGCCCGACTTCGCCAAAATTGCCGCCGCCATCACGCCTCGCACCCGGCTGCTGATCATCAACAGCCCGCACAACCCCAGCGCCACCATCTGGAGCGATGCCGAGATGCTGCAGCTGCAGGAACTGCTGGCGCCCACCGACGTGCTGCTGATCAGCGACGAAGTCTACGAACACATGGTCTACGACGGCCGCCAGCACCAGAGCGCCGCGCGCTTTGCCGGCCTGGCGGCGCGCGCCTTCATCGTCTCCAGCTTCGGCAAGACCTACCATGTCACGGGCTGGAAGGTGGGCACCGTCGCCGCGCCGGCCGCGCTCACGGCCGAGTTCCGCAAGGTCCACCAGTTCAACGTCTTCACCGTCAACACGCCCATGCAGGCGGGCCTGGCCAGCTACATGGCCGACCCTGCGCCCTACCTGCAGCTGCCCGCCTTCTACCAGGCCAAGCGCGACCTGTTCTGCCAGGGCCTGGAAGGCTCGCGCCTGCGCCTGCTGCCCACGGCGGGGACCTACTTCGTCTGCGCCGACATCTCGGCCGTGTCGGACCTGGACGAAGCCGCGTTCTGCCAATGGCTGGTCCGGGAGCATGGCGTGGCTGCCATCCCTCTGTCGGCCTTCTATGGCGACGGCTTCGACCAGCGCGTGGTGCGCTTTTGCTTTGCCAAGCAGGACAGCACGCTGCGCGCGGCACTGGATCGGCTGCGCAGACTCTGAGGCCTCTCGGCGAGCGGGCCTGCAGAGCCTGGATAATGAGAAGCATTCTCGAATCCGGCTGCGGGCCTTTTACTCCGCTCACCCATGCCCTCCTCTTCCCAGCACTACACCGCGGTGCAGCTCGACGCCATGCGCCAGCGCCACGGTTTCAGCGTGCGCTTTCTCTCCGCCGTCTCCGAAAACGATTGCATCTTCGAAGGCCAGGTGCAGGAGCACCAGCTGCCCTCGGGCCTGCAACTGGTCAGCTCCGACATCCGCATCAACCACGGCTATGAATCCACGTCCGAGCACCCGCGGCGCTTTACCGCCGTGGTCCTGCTCGACGGCCAGGCCGAGCTGCAGCTGCCGGGCGCCCGCCGGGCGCTGAACGTGACGCGCCATGCCGCAGCGGCATTCTCCTGCGGCGACACCGAGGTTCTCAAGGCCACCCACGCGGCAGGCCAGAGGGTGCGCGGCTTCAACCTGTCCATCGAGGCGCCCGAGGCCTGCGCCGATGCAGAGCTGGCCGCGCTGCTGCACCAGGCCATGCGGCAGTCCGGTTCGCCGCTGCATGCCTGGGCGCTGCCCGAGCATCTGGCGGTCTCGCTGCGCCAGCTGCTCGATGGTGTCTGGGGCGGCAGCCTGGCCCGGCTGCACCGCGAAGGCATTGCGCTGCAGGTGCTGGCCTGTGCGCTGCAGCGGCCTGCGCCCTCGCCGCGCATCCACCCCCGGGACAGGCGCGGGCTGGAGCGCGTGCGCGAGTGCATGGATGCAGCGCCAGGCCAGGCGCACAGCCTGGAAGACCTGGCGCGCCTGGCCTGCATGAGCCCGACCACGCTGCGCGAAAAATTCCAGGCCGCCTACGGCCAGACCGTGTTCGGCTGGCTGCGCGAACGCCGCATGCAGCTGGCGCGCGAACGGCTGGCGCAGGGCTGGAGCGTGCAGGAAGCCGCCGACTGCGTGGGCTTTCAGCACGCCAGCAATTTCGCCACGGCCTTTCGCCAGCGCTTCGGCCACGCGCCCAGCCAAGGCAGCCTGCGTCGCAAGGCATAGGCTTCGCGTCGCCGGGAACAGGCGGCAACAGCACACATTTCCCACAATCCGGACTCTCGCCCAGGATTATGGAAATGATGAGCATTCGCATTCAAAACCCCGCACTGCGCCACCACCAAGGTGCGCGGAACCCGCTTTCCCTGCTGATCTGCGCCCTGTGTGCTGCCCCTGCACCAGCAGCCTGGGCCACCGATGAGGACACGCATCCCACCACCACCAGCGGCACCGAACTCGGCACGGTCACCGTGCGTGCCACCGCCGATGCCGGCGCCACCGAAGGCACGGCCCGCTACACCAGCGCCGCCACAGGCACCGCTACGGGTCTGCAGTTGTCGGCGCGCGAGACACCGCAGTCGGTCAGCGTGATCACGCGCCAGCTGATGGACGATGCCGGCCAGCTCACCGTCTCGCAGACGCTGGAGGCTTCCGCCCCCGGCCTGTCGGTGAGCCGCAGCGACAGCAACCGCTACCAGTTTTCCTCACGCGGCTTTGGCGTCAGCAACTTCCAGTTCGACGGGCTGGCCTCGCCCATCAACAGCCTGTGGAACTTCGGCGCCACCGACATGGACACGGCCTTCTACGACCGCGTCGAAATCGTGCGCGGCGCCACGGGCCTGCTCAATGGCTCGGGCGATCCGTCGGCCACGGTGAACTTCGTGCGCAAGCAGCCGCGCGAGACGGCGGGCGGCCATGCCTCGCTGACGCTGGGCCGCTGGAACCTGCGCCGCGCCGAGGCCGATCTGTCCCTGCCGCTGGACCGCGAAGGCCGCGTGCGCGGCCGCGTCGTGGCCGTGCAATCGGACAGCGACAGCTACGTCAGCCACTTCGGCCAGCGCAAACAGGGCCTGTACGCCGTGGTCAGCGCGGCCCTGACGCCCGCCACCCGGCTCGTGACCAGCCTCGAATACCAGAAGAACACCAGCCCCGGCATGGGCGCCGGCTTTCCGCTGTTCCATGCGGACGGCAGCCGCACGGACTTCGACCGCTCGGTGTCCAACAACACGCGCTGGTCGCATTTCGGCACGGAGAACACCACGGCCACGCTGGACCTGACCCACCGCCTGGACAACCGCTGGCTGCTGCGCGCCGCCTACAGCCGCAACAATGGCAACTACGACATGCGCTACGTCTACCGGGGCGGCGCGCCGGACGCCACAACCGGCCTGGGCATGGCCAACTCCTTCATCAAATACCGGGGCGACCGCTCGCGCGACAGCCTCCACCTCACGGCCAGCGGCCCGGTCGCGCTGTTCGGGCGCCAGCATGAAATCGCCGTGGGCTGGAACCATGTGCGCGACGACATCGACATCCGCCGCTACGCACCGCTGGGCACGCCGCCTGCCACGGACAACTTCCTCGACTGGCGCAACGGCAGCCTGGCCGAGCCCGGCTGGTCCGACGTCACCAACGGCGGCGACGACAGCCGCATGCGCCAAAGCGGCGGCTATGCCGTGGGGCGTTTCTCGCTGGCCGATGGCTGGACGGCCGTGGCCGGCGCCCGCCTGAGCCGCTGGTCCACGCGCCAGAACTACTTCGGCAGCCTGCGCGACTACCGCTACAGCAGCCAGGTCACGCCCTACGCCGGCCTGCTGTGGGACATCGATACCCGGCACACGGCCTACCTGAGCTACACCGAAATCTTCACGCCCCAGAACTACCGCGACAAGCAAGGCAGCATCCTGGACCCCGTCACCGGCCAGGCCTTCGAGCTGGGCCTCAAGGGCTCCTGGCTGCAGGACCGGCTGCAGGGCTCGGCCGCGCTGTTCCAGACCCGCCAGGACAATCTGGCGCAGGACACGGGCGAGTTCATCGACGGCACCACGGACCAGAAGGCCTATCGCGGCGTCAAGGGCGCCCAGGTGCGCGGCATCGATCTGGAACTCAGCGGGGAGCCGGCGCGAGGCTGGCGCCTGGGCGCCAGCTACACCCACTACACGGCGCGCAGCGCCAGCGGCGCCGCCTTCAACACCACGCACCCGCGCAGCCTGGTCAAGCTCACGGCCATGCGCAGCTTCGAGGGTGCGCTGCAGGGGCTGAGCCTGGGCGGCAATCTGCGCTGGCAAAGCCGCATCTGGCAGAACGTGACCAACCCGCTGCGCCAGAGCGTGCAGGTCGGCCAGGGCAGCTACCTGGTGGTCAACCTCTCGGCCCACTACCGCATCGACCCCACCTGGTCGGCCAGCGTTCAGCTCAACAACCTGCTGGACCGCCAGTACTACAGCCAGATCGGCTTCTACAACCAGGGCTGGTGGGGCGAGCCGCGCAATCTGACGGTGAGCCTGAAGGCGGATTTCTAGGAGGACTTCGCCACCGGATCGGCGCCGGCATCGGCAACGATGCTCTGCGCCCCACCCAGGTGCCCCAGCATGCGCCAGCAGACGGCCAGCGTCACCGCCGCAGCCAGCAATCCGGCAGCAAAGCCACCGCCGTAGCCCACGCCCGCCGCCAGCGATGTCACCAGGGTGGAGGCCAGAATCTCCCCCGTGTCGCGGGCGCTTTGCACGGCGGTCATGTCGGTGCCGGCCTGCGGGCCGGCACCGGCAAAGCGCATGGCCAGCGTCATTACGGCCACCGAAGATGCACCCGTTCCAAACGCCCCCAGCGCCTGGGCCGCAAAGGCAGTGCCCATGTCCAGCGGCAGCAGGCCTGCGGCCAGGGCCATCCAGCCCAGCGCCGAGGCGGCGCAGGCCACCAGCCCGCAGGCCAGCGCCGGCCTGGCGCCCAGCCGTGCCACCAGCCAGGCGCCGCCGCCACAGCCCAGCAGCACGGTCACCGCACCGCCCGCCATGCCCACGCGCCCCACGGCCTCGACCGGCCAGCCTGCGTCCACGAGAAACAGCTTGGCCAGGCCAAAGCCGCTGACGGCCGTGATGGACGACAGCACGGCTGCCGCCACCAGCGGCCAGGCGCCGGAGCGCTGCACAAAGGCCTTGAGACGGGCTGGCGGCCGGCGAACGCCCGGCCGGCTGCACAGGCCCTGCAGCGCAGCCGACTCACGCCACAGCGCCACCAGCAGCAGGCTGAAGGCCACGGGCAGGCATAGGGCCGCCAGCGCCAGACGCTGGCCCAGCAAGCCCGCCAGCACCATGCTGCCGGCCCCGCCCACGAAGAAGCCCACCATGGTGCCGCCCACCTGCAGCGCATTGGCGCCAGCCAGACCACGGCCCCTGAAATGCTCGGCCACCAGCCCGTCCGTGGCAATGTCCTGCGTGGCACTGGCCAGGGAACCCAGGGCCGCCAGCGCCACGATGGCCGGCGCCGTCTGCAGCGTGATGCCCAGCGCAGCCGATGCCGCCAGGCACAGCAGCACCAGGGCCTGCATGGGTAGGATCCAGCTGCGACGGCGCCCCAGGCGGGCCGACCATCGGTTGTCCACGCGTGTGGCCCACAGGAATTTCAGCACCCAGGGCAGGCCCACCAGGGGCAGGAAGGCCAACGCCCCCAGCTGGGCGCCTTCGCTGCGCAGCAGCGTGGGTACGGCGTCCATGGCCAGACCCAGGGGCATGCCCTGGGTCAGGTACAGGCCGGCAACCATCAGCCAGGCATGCAGACCCGGCGGCTGGACCACAGGGGCACTGCCGGCATGATTCATGGGGACGCTCATGGCTGCACCTTCTCGTGCTCGCTGCCACGCGCGGGCGTGATGAACATCAGGCGGCCCGGCTGCACCGCTTCCAGCCGGTGCCAGCAGCCGCGCGGCACGACCAGCATCTGGCCTGCCGAGAGTTCCAGAACCGGCGCCTCCTGCCCGCGCCGCTGCGGGCGCAGCAGCACGCGCACTTCGCCGTCCAGCAGGCACAGCACTTCGTCGCCGACGGGATGGCGCTCCCAGTGCCCGTCATGCAGCGAGGCTCCGTCGCTGAAAGGCTTGATGCCGATGATCCAGTCGCTGGCCGGGTCCAGCTTTTCGTGCGGGCCCAGCACGCGCACCTGCGAAGGGGCGCACAGGCCGATGAGGTGGCTGGCCTGCGCCAGCGGCCGGGCGATGAGGGAATGGGCGTTCTTGTCCATGGTGTGTTCCATCGATGGTGAAGCGGGGTCTCAGAACTGGGCGCGCAGGCTGAGCGTGGCGCTGCGCGGCTCGCCATAGCGGTTGTTCCAGCCCGTGCCGGACAGGCTCTGGTAGTAGCGGCGGTCCGTCAGGTTGTCCACCTGCAGGGCCGCCGTGAGCTGGCGGTTGATGCGCCAGCCCAGGCGCAGGCTGGCCAGCGCGTAGCCGCCCTGCCGCAGCGTCACGCCCTGCGCCTGGTTGTAGAAGTCGCTTTGCGCACGCAGGCCCAGGCCGATGCTGAAGCGGCGCTCGGCCACGGGCACCTGGTAGTTGGCCCACAGGCGCAGGATGTGGCGCGGCGTGAAGCTGGCGAAGGGCAGGCCCTGGTTCTGCGCGTCCCGCAGGTACTGCGTGCGGTTCCAGGTGTAGGAGGCGCTCAGGCGCAGGTCGCGGTGGAGCTGGCCTTCGATCTCGGCCTCCAGTCCCCGGCTGCGCACCTCGCCGGTGGCGATGTACCAGCAGGCATTGCCCACGCAGGGATGGGCCGGATCGGCCTGGGCGCGGTTCTTCTGCCGGATCTCGAACAGCGCCAGGCCCAGGTTCAGGCGGCCGCCCAGCAGTGCGCCCTTGATGCCGGCCTCCAGGTTGTTGCCCTGTACCGGGTCCAGCAGTTCACCGGCATAGGTGTAGCTGCTCTGCGGCTGGAGGATGCGCGCATGGCTGGCATAGGCGTTCCACTGCGGGCTGAGCGCGTACACCAGGCCTGCATAGGGGGTGAACTGTGTGCCCATGCGCGTGCGCACGCGGCTGGCGGCTCCGCCTGCGCCGCCCGCCTCTTGCTCCCAGCGCGTGAAGCGCCCGCCCAGCACCAGCTTCAAGGGGTCGGCCAGCTGCAGCCGCGCCATGCCGTACAGGCCGCTCTGCCGCGTCTCGGTGGGGCCGCGCGTGGAATAGCTGCCGACCAGGGGCTGCGGCACGCCGTGCGGATTCCAGTTCCAGACATCGACCGGGCTTTGCGGCAGATTGAGGATGGAGGCGGCCCATTGCGTGCTGCGCGTGCGCTGGTGGTTGAAGCCGGCCAGCAGCTCGTGCGTGCGCCCCCACAGCTGCACCGGGCCGCTGGCAAAGGCATCGACGCTGGTCTGGCTGTCATCGAAGCGGTAGGCCGCACCCGTGAGTCGCCCGCCCAGGCCCGTGGCGGGATTGACGGCGCCGTTGGCCCCGGCATAGAGCAACTCGGAATCGCCGGAGAGGTGATTGAGGTTGAGCCTGGCCTGCCACCCGTTGCCCCAGGCATGCTCGATGCCGGCAAAGCTGCGCGTGGTGTTCCAGTCGAAGCGGTCCCAGGCCGCGTCCAGATAGGTGCTGCGCGGCAGGCCCACATCGCGGCCGTCTGCATAGAAAGGCACGCCCGCCATGTTGGTGGTGGAGCGTATGCGCTGGTGGTGCACCCCGGCGTGCACCGTGGTGCCGTGCGCCAGGTCCAGCTCGGCAATGGCGTAGAGATTGCCGGTGCGCTCGCCAGCCACGTCGTAGAAGAAGTCACGCTCCTCCTGCGTGGCCACCACGCGGGCACGCAGGCTGCCCGAGGCATTGAGCGGGCCGCCGACATCGGCCTCGGCGCGGCGCCGGCCCCAGCTTCCCAGGGTCAGCCCCGCGCTGCCGGCAAACTCCCGCGTGGGCCGCTTGGGCACGAGGTTGACGGTGGCGGCAGGATTGCCCGTGCCATGCAGCAGGCCTGCCGCGCCGCGCACGATCTCCACGCGCTCGTACATGGCCATGTCCATGCGCGGGCTGGCCGTGTTGCCCATGAGAATGGGCACGCCGTCCTGCTGGAACGAATCGATCTTGAAGCCGCGCTGGTAGTAGCCCGTGGTCAGCAGCTGGAAGGGCTGCACGGTGACACCGGGGGCGTTCTGCATCACGTCGTCCAGGCTGTAGAGGTTTTGCTCGCGCATGCGCTCCTGCCCGATCACCGTGACCGACTGGGCGATTTCCCGCAGGCTCTGGCCCAGCTTGTCCACCCCCGTGCCGGTGACTGCGCTGGCGCGGACCGTGACCCCCGGCAGTGCGGCTGCTTCAGGCGCGCTGCCTGCATCGCGTACTTCGCGTACTTCGCGCAGTGCGCGTGCTTCGCCTGCATCAACGGCCTGCGTTTCCGCATGCAGCCGGGCCGACCCGCCCGCGGCAAAGGCCAGGCACAGGGCCAGTGGCAAGGGGCGCAACACCAGGGGCCGCGCCGCTTTCATTGACGATGAATCCATCACTCCTCCCGAATTTCAAATGAGAACCAATCTCATCCAAATTCTGAAAGAAGTGGGCAGCTTCCATGCGCGATTGCGTCACGGCCTGCCGCGATCGCGGCACGATCGCGGCACGCTTGCAGCGCGGCAAAGCGGCAGTGCAGCCTGAACTGGGACGGAGACTATCCGCGCCGCAAGGCGCTTGGCAGCACGCCATGGTGGCGCTGGAAGACCTTGCTGAAATGCGAGGGGCTGTAGCCGCTGAGCGCCGCCGCCTGGGCCACATCCATACGCGCAGAAGCCAGCAGCTCGTAGGCGCGCGCCATGCGCTGGGCCTGCAGCCATTCGGCCACCGTGCAGCCAAAGCACTGGCGAAAGCCCTGGGTGAGCTTGTTCACGTTGAGCCCCACCTCACGCGCCAGAGCGCGCAGGCCCGGTGGATCATCCAGGCGCTCGCGCAGCAGCTGCGCCGCGCGCTCCAGCTGCTGGCGTCCGCGCCCGGACAGGTCTTCTTCCCCGGGCCGGGGCATGCACAGGGCCAGCAGCTCCAGCCCCTTGCCCGCCAGGTAGAGCTGGCGCGCCGCGCCCTGCAGCGGACAGTGCAGGATCTGCTGCGCCACCGCGCGCTGGGCAGCGCTGGCCCGGGCATCGCGGATGAGCGAGCCGCAGGCGCCGGAGGCACCGCAATCTCCTGGAGCGCCTGCCTCCATCGCATCGGCCAGTCCCTGCGGCGTCAGGCCCAGGCTGGACGCCAGGCCCGACATGGGCAGGCTGGCCGACACGTACTCCAGATCCGCGCCCTGCTCCATGCCATGCAGCACATCATGGGGTGCGTCGCGCAGGCGCAGGTGTACGGAGGGACCGCACAGCCGCACGGGCGCCGAGCGTTCCAGCTGGTAGCTGATGCTGCCGGACAGCACCAGCACGAGCTTAACCCCGGCCTGCTCGCTCTCGCTGAACCACTGCGTGCGGTCAAAGCGCAGCCGGCCTGCCGACAGGCTGAGCATGGGCGTGGGCATTTGAACGGCGCCGCCGGGGGGAGAAGCAGGAAGGGTGCGGTCCTTGTTCATGGGCGGGTCCGGGCAGCTTGCGCCGTGGTGGCAGGGATCATGAGGGGCGCATGTTAATGCAATCCATTCTCATTTGCCGAGCAAGGCCGAACAGGTCATTCGCCCGCCGCATGACGTCCTGCCAAAACATTGATTGACGTCAAGACAGCCACCGCCCAGCATTGGCCCGCCTGAAAAATCCGCTGCCGCCAAAGGCCGCCGCGTCCCCAAAAACACCGACAAGGAGACATCCCCCATGCCCCGCACCCTTTCACGCAAGCAATTCCTGCGCGCTGCCGCGCTGCTCGGCGCCACGCTGCTGCCCCTGCCCCAGGCCTGGGCGGATGCCTATCCCACCCGGCCCGTCAAGCTGGTCGTGCCCTTCGCCCCTGGCGGCAATACCGATGTGCTGGCGCGCATGGTGGCGCAGGGCCTGTCCGAGTCGCTGGGCCAGCCCGTGATCGTGGAAAACATCTCCGGCGCCAACGGCTCCATCGGCGCCAGCCGCGTGGCTTCGGCGGCCAATGATGGCTATACGCTGCTGTTCGGCACGGCCGGCACCCAGGCCATCAACCAGAGCCTGTACAAGAACCTGAGCGAGAAGAGCCTGGGCGATTTCGAGTACGTGGCCCTGGTGACCACCATTCCCAATGTGCTGGTCGTCAACGAGACGCGCACGCCCGCCAGGACGGTGAAGGACCTGGTGGCACGCGCCGCCGCGCAAAAGACCGGCATGAGCTATGGCTCGCCGGGCAGCGGCTCCACGGTCCATCTGTCGGGCGAGCTGTTCAAGAGCGCCACCCAGCTGGACATGGTGCATGTGCCCTACAAGGGCAGCGCGCCAGCCCTGACCGACCTGCTGGGCGGCCAGATCGACTTCATCTTCGAGAACGTGACGCCCGCCCTGCCCTTCGTGCAGTCGGGCAAGCTCAAGGCCCTGGCCGTGACCTCGGAGCAGCGCCTGCCCGCCCTGCCCGATGTGCCGACCATGAAGGAAAGCGGCTACCCCACCTTCGTGACCGGCACCTGGAACGGCGTGCTGGCACCCAAGGGCACGCCGGCCGCCATCGTCAAGCGCCTGGAAGAGGCCACGCTCAAGGTGGCGGGCCATGCCGACTTCAAGTCCAAGGTGACGGCACTGGGCGGCGAAGTGCGCCTGCTGGAGTCCAAGGCCTTCCGCGAATTCACGCGGGCCGAGTACCAGCGCTGGAATGCGATCGTGCAGACGGCAAAGCTGGAGCGGCAATAACGTCGACCCCGGCCCCGGCCTCCGGCGTCCGCTGGCGGCGGGCCCAGAACGTCTCGTTCGCCCAGCGCTGCTCCAGCGCGTAGTAGTGCCGGTGATGGGTGCGGTACGCGGCGCGTATCGTGCCGATCCACGCATTCCAGGGCGGCAGCGCATCGGCATCCCCTGCCAGGCTGCGGCGCACGGCCGTGGCGGCCTCGCTGCCGGTGACCAGGCTGTTGAGCAGGCCCTGCGATGCCAGGGGATCGAAGGACAGGCCTGCATCGCCAACGGCCAGCCAGTCCGGCCCGCTGGCTGCATCCAGCCATTGCTCGTGGGCGGCGGCCACCCGCAACGGCTCCAGCACCCGGCTGCCCCTGCTGCGCGCGCCCACCAGGGCCGTGTGTTGCGCCATTTCCAACAGATCGGCCGTGCTGCGCAGGCGCCGGGCTTCAGGCAGATCGATGTCGGTCTGCCAGGCAATCACGCAACTGCCATCGGGCAGGTCGGCGCTGTACCACCAGCCTTCGGCGTCGGACTCGATCATGGTGGTGCCTGCATGCCCATGCGATGGCGGCTCCACCCAGGCGTGAAAGCAGACCAGGCGGCCATCACGGCGGACCTGGGCGCCCGCCTGCCGGGCCACGCGGGCTGCGCGGCCCGTGGCATCGACCACGATGCGGCAGGACAGCTCCAACGGGCCGTGCGCCGGGTCGCCCTGCGCCCTATCGATCAGGCAGCGCCAGCGCATGGGTGCGCCTGGCGGCTGGCGCTGCAGGCTGCGCAGCGTGGCGGGCACCAGGCTGGGCACGCCACGGCTGCGCGCAGCCTCCAGCAGCATGGCGTCGAAGCGCGCACGGTCCAGATGCCAGCCCGCACCCTGCGGGTCGAACAGCGCGTCCTGAAAGATGACCTCGGAGCTTCCCCACAATGACCGCCGCGACCAGGCAGGACGGTGGCCCTGTGCCGCGAACGCATCCCACACGCCCAGGTCGGACAGGATCACCCGGGCCGCAGCGGGCAGGGTTTCGCCAATGGCCCGCCCAGCCTGCACGGCACGCCCTATCAGCGCCACGCGGCAGTGCCCTGCCAGTTGCGCGGCAACGGCCGCGCCCGCCGGTCCCGCGCCCACGACGAGCACATCCAGTTCATCGGGCAGCGGCGCGGCGGCCATGGCGTACGACGGCATGGCCGGCACTCAGCGCGGCAGCACCGGGCCGCGCTGCGTCATGGCGCGCAACTGCTGCTCGTTGTCTGCGTCGAAGGGCTCGATGCGGGGAGGCGCCTCCTGCCCGGCCGGCTGCTGCGCAGCCGCCTTCAGCATGTGAGACGGCGCCGGGGCGATGCGGTTTTCCACCTGCATCACCGGCGGGAAGTCCTTGTCGCCCCGCACGCCGGGCCGACTCTCGATGACGCCCATGTCACCGAAGTGGCTGATCATGCGGTTGATCTCGCTCTCATAGCCTTCCTCACCCAGTGTGCGGAACCACGACTCGCGCCGGTTGAAGGCGGCAACGCGCTGCTCGCGCGGCAGCTCCGTGTCGATGACCCTTTCATAGGCCTCCTGCGTCAGCACCTGGTTGGGCACGCGGGCCGGCCAGAACGTGGGCAGGTAGGGGTCGTAGCGTGGGCCATAGCCGGCGTAATAGCCGCTGCGGCAGCTGGCGGTGTCGGTCTGCCAGGGGACCGCCATCCAGCGCGTGAGGTCGCCGGCCACCTGCGCATACAGCGGCCCGCTCTCGGACAGGGCCACCGCAGGCGTGAGCCGGGAGCCGTAGAGCTGCAGCTCGGGCGGGTTCACTGCCGCCTCGCGGATGCGGAACGGCGCCCGGTACATGCTGGCGTGCCGCATGGGCCAGGTGATCTCGCAGCCCGGGTGGAAGGCGTCGGCCAGGCAGTCGTCCATGGCGGCATGGTCGAGCATGGCCGGCTGCTCCTGCAGCGGCACGTCGGCCAGCTGGGCAGGGTACTGCTGGCCAGGCTTCCAGTCGGAGAGGAAATGGCCGCCGGCCCACAGGTCCAGCATTCTCAGCTGCGTGGGGGTCAGCGCCGCATGCTGGCGCGGTGTGTCGGCGGGCGGCACGGCCATGGCGTCGCCATACAGCCAGGGCCAGGGCTGGGGAGATGCGCCATCACGGTCGAAGCGGCGGAAGGCATTGGCCACCTGCTGGCGCAGCTCGGCCCAGGTCGTGCCCGGGCTGTTGAGCCTGGCGATCCACGCCTCGTCATCCGCACTGGCCGCCCCGCCCCAGCCGAACTGGGATGCAAAGCCCTTGTTCGCCCACTGCAGGCTGCTCTGGCGCTGGAGTATGGGCAGGATGTGCCGGCTGAAGGAGACGTGCAGCGGGAAGGCGGCCATGCCCGAGTGGATGTACACATCCTCCATCAGGTCCTTCATGGTGCGCACCGACTTCATCTGCGGGCCGTAGTTGGGCGGCGCAACCGTGACCCATGCCGCATCCACCGGCACGGAAACGCCGGCCACGACGACCTTGGCGCGCACGGGGCCGTCGGCCACATCGTCATGCCAGCCCTCGTTGTTCGCAAACGTGGTGGCCTTGGAGCCATCCACGGAGGCAGAGACGCCACGGCCTCCCAGCACGAGAAGCTGGCCCGTCTTTTCAATGCGCAATTCGCCCAGATAAACCGGCTTGCCGCAGAAACTGCCGCTGTCGAATGCCACCGGGGCCGAGCCTTTGGCAATGCGCCGCGCTCCGGGCCGAATGGCCAGGCTTTTCCGGTCCTTCACCGTGGCATTGCGCAAAATGGTGGGATCGGCCGTTGCGGCTTCAGGCACGTCCAGCGCCAACTGGAATTGATACCAGGCTGCCTTGGTATTGGCCAGTTCGACTTCCCATTCGATCCGGTCCTGGTCGGCCGTGAGTTCACGCACCACCTCGCCCGCAGCGTTGTAGCCGTAGATGCGAAAGCGTGCCGCCTGCCGCTTGAGCGCGCCCTGCGCATCACGCAGGCTGCCCGGCGCCATGGGCGGCACATGCATCAGCTCGGGGCCGACATAGTACTCATCCGGACTATTGCCAATACGCGCCACACCAATTCCCGGGTGTATGGCTGCACGCACAATGGTGGAGTCGATTCCCATTCGTCGCCCTTTTCAGTTGCTGAGGCACTGATTGCAACAAACAGTATCAAAAAAGCCGAGACAAAGTTAATTATCGGGAATCCACAATCCATAGAGGCGCAAGAATGATTCCAGTCGAACCCATTCATGCCCCAATAAATTAGCTGCTATTGATAATGAATTAGCAGGAGAAAGACCGACTCACAGCAGCACGATGTCGTATTGCTCCTGCGCCATGGCTGTCTCGGCCTGCAGCGAGATGGGCTTCTTGATGAAGTCGGACAGGCCGGCCAGGTGCTGGCTTTCCTCGTCCAGGAACATCTCCACCACCTTGGGCGAGGCCACGATGCGGAACTCGCGCGGGTTGAACTGGCGCGCCTCGCGCAGGATTTCGCGCAGCACCTCGTAGCAGACGCTGCGCACGGTCTTCACATGGCCCTTGCCCTGGCAGACCGGGCAGGATTCGCACAGCATGTGGGCCAGCGATTCGCGCGTGCGCTTGCGCGTCATCTCCACCAGGCCCAGCTGCGAGAAGCCGCCCGCCATGGTCTTGACGCGGTCGCGCCCGAGCTGGCGCTTGAATTCGGACAGCACCTCGGCCTGGTGGTCGTCCCGCACCATGTCGATGAAGTCCACGATGATGATGCCGCCCAGGTTGCGCAGGCGCAGCTGGCGCGCGATCTGCTGGGCCGCCTCCAGGTTGGTCTTGAAGATGGTGTCGTCGAAGTTGCGCGCCCCCACGTAGCCGCCGGTGTTGACGTCCACCGTGGTCAGCGCCTCGGTCTGGTCCACGATCAGGTAGCCGCCGGACTTGAGGTCCACGCGGCGGCCCAGCGCGCGGGCGATTTCCTCGTCGATGGCGAACAGGTCGAAGATGGGCCGCTCGCCGCGGTAGTGCTGCAGCTTGGGCACGGCCGCCGGCATGTATTCCTGGCCGAAGGTCATGAGCAGGGCGAACTGCTCCTTGGAGTCGATGCGGATGCTCTGCGTGCCCTCGCCCACCAGATCGCGCAGCACGCGCTGCAGCAGGTTCAGGTCCTGGTGCAGCAGCGACATGGGCGGCAGGCGCACCGAGGCGTCCTTGATGCGGCTCCAGGTCTTGCGCAGGTAGCGGATGTCGTCGGCCAGCTCGGCGTCGCTGGAGTCCTCGCCATTGGTGCGCAGGATGAAGCCGCCGCCCCCGCCGGTTTCCTTGGTGCCCACCAGGCCCTGCAGGCGGGCGCGCAGCGCGTCGCGTTCGCACTGCGGGATTTTCTGCGAGATGCCGATATGGTCATCCTGGGGCAGCAGCACCAGCAATCGCCCCGCAATGCTGATCTGCGTGGACAGGCGCGCACCCTTGGTGCCGATCGGGTCCTTGATGACCTGCACCATGATGGTCTGGCCTTCGAAAACCTGCTTTTCGATGGGCACGACAGGCATGTCCTTGCGCGCGAACATGGGGGCCTCGCCCCCTTCCTGCCGCTGCCAGACATCGGCCACGTGCAGGAAGGCCGCCCGCTCCAGCCCGATGTCGATGAAGGCCGACTGCATGCCCGGCAGCACGCGCGAGACCTTGCCCAGATAGACGTTGCCGACCAGGCCGCGCTCCAGCGGGCGCTCCATGTGCAGCTCCTGGACGGCGCCGTTCTCGATGATGGCCACGCGCGTTTCCTGTGGCGACCAATTGATCAGAATGTCTTGCTGCATGCTGTGCCTGTGGTGTGCTTTGTCGTTTGTATTTCTCGGCCATGGCGGCCCGGCAATCATTGCGCCGGTGGCCGCTTGCCACTATCTTGCCGCGCCATCCGCTGCCATCGGCGGTCTGCGCATGCCTGCACGCCCCTGCGGGCCCAGGTCGGGGAGCCGGCCTACAGTGCCCAGCCCAGCTCGCGCAGCAGCGCCGCCGTCTCGAACAGTGGCAGGCCCATGATGCCCGAGTAGCTGCCGTGCAGCCACTGCACATGGGCCGCCGCGCGGCCCTGTATGCCATAGGCGCCGGCCTTGCCCATGGGCTCGCCCGAGGCCACATACGCGTCGATCTGCTGCGCGCTCATGGCCGAGAAGCAGACCTGGGACACCGACAGCGCAGCCAGGCGCCGCGTGCCGTGCTGTATGGCGACGGCGGTCAGCACCTCGTGCTCGCGGCCCGCAAGCGCGGCCAGCATGCGGCGGGCATCGTCGGCATCGGCAGGCTTGCCCAGAATGCGGCCATCCAGCGCCACCGTGGTGTCCGAGCACAGCACGGGGGCAACAGCCAGGGCGCGGCGCGCATGGCGGGCCACGGCGGCATCGAGCTTGAGCGCGGTGACGCGCTGCACATAGACGCGCGCTGCCTCGCCTGCCAGTTCGGCCTCTATGGCCTCGGCATCTTCGGCAATGTCGCCCTCGGCGTTGGGCAGCAAAAGCTCATGGGCCACACCCAGCTGCTCCAGCAGCTGGCGGCGGCGGGGGCTTTGGGAGGCAAGGTAGATGAATGGCGGCATGATAAGAATGAGAAATGCCTTCAGCCCTTTGTTGCAAAGCGCTGAAGGCTATCAAAATCATAGTATCACGAGATCCTCGGATCCGCGTGACAGGGCCGCTGGCAGAGGCTGGGAGCCGGGACAGGCCCTATTCCCGGTGGTAGGGATGGCCGGCGTTGACCGACCAGGCACGGTACAGCTGCTCGATGAGCAGCACCCGCACCATGGCATGCGGCAGGGTCAGGTCCGACAGGCGGATGCGCTCGTGCGCGGCCTGCCTGAAGGCGGGGTCCAGTCCGTCCGGGCCGCCGATGATCAGGGCCACGTCATCGCCCTCCAGCTGCCAGCCCTGCAGGCGCTGGGCCAGCGCCTTGGTCGTCAGATTGGTGCCGCGCTCATCGAGCACGACGATGCGCGTGCCGCGCGGAATGGCGGCTTCGATGCGCTTGCGCTCGGCCGCGTACAGGGTCTCGACCGTCTTGGAGCCACGCGGCTCGGTCTTGACGGCCTTGAGCTCCACCTTGAGTTCCGGGGGAAAGCGCTTGGCATAGTCGTCGTAGGCCGTCTGCGCCCAGTCGGGCACATGCTGGCCCACGGCCACGATCAACAGCTTCATGCAGCGTCAGTCCCGAACCGTTCAGGCCTTGGCGCGGGGAGCGCGCTTGGCGGCCGGCTTGGCAGCGGCACCTGCCTTGGGCTTGGCGGGAGCGCGGTTGACCACCACGGTCTTGATGGCCTTGGGCGCTGCCGTCTTGCGGGCCGGCGCCTTGGCGGCGGCAGACTTCACGGCGGCGGACTTGGGAGCGGCCGACTTTGCAGCAGCCGGCTTGGCGGCCACCGTACGGGATGCGGCCGGCTTGGCAGCCGCGGAACGGGGCGCAGCGGCCTTGGCAGGAGCTGCCTTCTTGGCAGCGGGCTTCTTGCCTGCAGCAGGTGCAGCGGCAGAAGCGGCCTTCTTGGCAGCAGGCTTGGCGGCCGTTGCAGCAGCCTTCTTGGAAGCGGCCTTCTTGGCCTTTTCCTCGGCCTTGTCGGTGGCGGCCGAGCGCGTGGGCTTGGGAGCACCCAGCTTCAGGCGCACAGGCGTCTCGCCCCAGATCTCTTCCAGGCGGTAGTACTGGCGGATGGCTGGCTGCATGACATGGACCACGGCCTGGCCGCAGTCCACGATGATCCACTCGCCGTTTTCTTCGCCTTCCTGGCGTGGCACGGGAAAACCGGCCTGCTTGACGGCGTCGCGCACGCTGGAGGCCAGCGCCTTGGTCTGGCGGTTGGAGGTGCCAGCAGCCACGATCACGCGCTCGAACAGCGGCGAGAGCTTTTCGGTATTGAAGACCTGGATGTCTTGGGCCTTGACGTTTTCGAGGCCGTCAACAATGGCGCGTTGCAGCTTGGTCACGTCGCGCTTGGCTGCGGAATCCGATTTGGTGGAAGTGGTCATCAGGCGGTGATCAGTGGAATAGAAATGGGATCAATATAGCGCGAGCGCCGTGCGGCCCGTAGAGGGCTTGGCTGTAGCGGCGCTCCAAAATGCATGGAGTTCGCCCACAGATCGCCGGAAGATTTCGCGCCGAAGAAAGTGGAGAACGCAGCCAACGCTGCGCCTCAAGCTATTGAAATTATAGTTTTGCCGCCTATTCCCTTGCACGCGCGGATTTCGCCACGCGGCCGGGGCTGGCGGCAATGGAACTCAAAGCCAGTCGCGGCGCACCAGGAATTGCTCCAGCAGCGCGCGCTCGGGCGTGCCGGGCGCGTCCTCGCGCTGGTAGCTCCAGCTCGCATGCGGGGGCATGGACAGCAAGATGGATTCCGTGCGCCCGCCGGACTGCAGGCCGAAGTGCGTTCCCCGGTCCCAGACCAGGTTGAACTCCACGTAGCGGCCGCGCCGGTAGCGCTGGAAATCGACCTGCTGCTGCCCGTAGTCCATGGCCTGGCGGCGCTCGACGATGGGCAGGTAGGACTCCAGAAAGGAATCTCCCACCGAACGCAGCATGTCGAAGCTGCGCGCCTGGCCCAGCTCAGAGAAGTCGTCGAAGAAGATGCCGCCGATGCCGCGCTGCTCGTTGCGGTGCCTGAGGCAGAAGTACTCGTCGCACCAGGTCTTGAAGCGCGGGTAGAGCGTGTCGCCAAAAGGCGCCAGCGCATCGCGGCAGACGCGGTGAAAGTGCCGTGCATCTTCCTCGAAGCCGTAGACCGGTGTCAGGTCCATGCCGCCGCCGAACCAGCAGGTGGGCTCGTTGCCCGGATGCCCTGCCGCACCTGAGCCGGCCGCACCTGAGCCGGCCGCACCTAAGCCGGCCGCAATCATTCGCACATTCATGTGTACCGTAGGCACAAAAGGATTGCGCGGATGGAAGACCAGGGACACGCCCATGGCCTCGAAAGGAGCCCCCGCCAATTCAGGCCGGTGCTGCGTGGCCGAGGGCGGCAGCTGCGGCCCGCGCACATGCGAGAAACCGCAGCCCGCGCGCTCGAACACGCGGCCGCCCTCCATGATGCGGGTGATGCCATCGCCCTGCAGGCGCTCGCCGGGGCCCTTGCTCCAGGCGTCGGACAGAAAGCGTGCACCGCCCTCGCCCTCCACCTGCTCCAACGCCTGCGTGATGCGGGCCTGCAGGCCCGTCAGGTACTCGCGCACCTGCGCCACGGGCAGCGCCTGCCCGGTCGATTGCTCTGCCATGGACTCAGTTCTTCACAGCACGGAAGCCGATGTCGCGGCGGTACTGGGCACCATCGAAATGGATGCCGCGCGCCACGTCATAGACTTTTTGCTGGGCCTGCTTGACGCTGTCGGCCAGCACGGTGACGCACAGCACGCGGCCACCGCTGGTGACGGGCACGCCGTCCTTGAGCTGGGTGCCGGCATGGAAGACCATGGCATCGGCGGCATCCTGCGGCAGCCCGCTGATGGCATCGCCCTTGCGCGGGTCCTCGGGGTAGCCGGCCGCAGCCATGACCACGCCCAGCGCCGTGCGGCGGTCCCATTGCAGCTCGACCTGGTCGAGCTTGGCATCGGTGGCCGCCAGCATGACGTCCACCAGATCGCTCTTGAGGCGCATCATGATGGGCTGGGTCTCGGGGTCGCCCATGCGGCAGTTGAACTCCAGCGTCTTGGGATGGCCGGATGCATCGATCATCAGGCCCGCATACAGGAAGCCGGTGTAGGGAATGCCGTCCTTTTCCATGCCGCGGATGGTCGGCAGGATGATCTCGCGCATGGCGCGGGCATGCACGTCGGCCGTGACCACGGGCGCGGGCGAGTAGGCGCCCATGCCGCCCGTGTTCGGGCCCTGGTCGCCGTCCTTCAGGCGCTTGTGGTCCTGGCTGGTTGCCAGGGCCAGGACGTTCTTGCCGTCGCACAGCACGATGAAGCTGGCCTCCTCGCCGGCGAGGAATTCCTCGATCACCACGCGGGCGCCGCCGTCGTTGTGGGCCACACCGTACTTGTTGTCCACGAGCATGAAGTCCACGGCGTCGTGGGCTTCCTGCAGCGTTGTCGCAACCACCACGCCCTTGCCTGCGGCCAGGCCGTCGGCCTTGACCACGATGGGCGCACCCAGGCGGTCCACGTAGGCATGGGCCGCCACCGGGTCGGTGAAGGTTTCATAGAGCGCCGTGGGGATGCCGTGGCGCGCCATGAAGTCCTTGGAGAAGGCCTTGGAGCTTTCCAGCTGGGCGGCCGCCCTGGAGGGGCCGAAGATGCGCAGGCCGTGGGCGCGGAACTCATCGACCACGCCGGCAGCCAGCGGAGCCTCGGGGCCGACCACGGTCAGCGCGACCTTCTCGGCCTGCGCCCACTCGCGCAGCGCCTGCGGGTCGGTGATGTTGAGGTTTTCCACCTTGCCGCCGGCCAGGCCCGTGCCACCGTTGCCGGGGGCCACATAGACCTTGGTCGATTTCGGCGATTCAGCCAGTTTCCACGCCAGGGCGTGCTCGCGGCCTCCGCCACCAATCACAAGAATTTTCATAGTTCAGCGTTGTGGTAGACGTCCTGTACGTCATCCAGGTCTTCGATCATGTCCAGCAGCTTTTGCATGCGGGCTGCGTCATCGCCTTGCAGGGCGATGGTGTTTTCCGGGCGCATGGTGACTTCGGCCACCTCCGGCGTCAGGCCCTTGGCCTGCAGCGCGTCGCGCACGGTTTCGAACTCTGCGGGTGCGGTCAGCACCTCGATGGCGCCTTCGTCATCGGTGATCACGTCCTCGGCGCCGGCCTCCAGCGCCACTTCCATGATCTGGTCCTCGTCGCTTCCGGGAGCGAAGATCAGTTGTCCGACATGCTTGAACTGGAAGGAAACGGAACCCTCCGTGCCCATGTTGCCACCGTACTTGCTGAAGGCGTGACGCACATCCGCCACAGTGCGCACGCGATTGTCGGTCATGGTGTCCACGATGATGGCCGCGCCGCCAATGCCGTAGCCTTCGTAGCGGATTTCCTCGTAGGTCACGCCTTCGAGGTTGCCCGTGGCCTTGTCGATGTTGCGCTTGATATTGTCGGCCGGCATGTTGGCCGCCTTGGCCTTTTCCACCGCCAGGCGCAGGCGCGGGTTGGCGCTGAGATCGCCCCCTCCCGTGCGCGCCGCCACCATGATTTCACGGATGATGCGGGTCCAGACCTTGCCACGCTTTTCGTCCTGGCGGCCTTTGCGGTGCTGGATATTGGCCCATTTACTGTGTCCTGCCACAGGCTGTCCTTTGATATTGATTTAACCTTGCGGCTGGGATTTTACTTTTGACCGCAAGCTCCCCCGAGGAAACCCGAAATGGCCGCTCCACTTCTGATCGCCCGCCACTCTGCCACAGAATGCCTGCTGCTGCCCGCACTGGCCAATCGACATGGCCTGATCACCGGCGCCACCGGCACCGGCAAGACCGTGACGCTGCAGAAAATGGCCGAGGGATTCTCCGAGATCGGCGTGCCGGTGTTCATGGCCGACATCAAGGGAGACCTGTCCGGCATCAGCCAGGCCGGCAGCACGGGCGCCAAGATGGCGGCCTCCCTGCAGGAGCGCGGCATCGAGATTCCCCAGCCCCTGGCCTGCCCCACCACGCTGTGGGACGTGTTCGGCGAGCTGGGCCACCCGGTGCGCGCCACGGTCTCGGACATGGGTCCGCTGCTGATCGGCCGCATGCTGGCCTTGAACGACACGCAGATGGGCGTGCTCAACCTGGTCTTCAAGATTGCCGACGACAACGGCTTGCTGCTGCTGGACCTCAAGGACCTGCGCGCCATGCTCCAGCATGTGGGCGACAACGCCAAGCAGTTCACCACCGAGTACGGCAACATCAGCGCGGCCAGCGTGGGCGCCATACAGCGCGGGCTGGTGGCCATCGAGTCGCAGGGCGGTGACAAGTTCTTTGGCGAGCCCATGCTCGACATCAACGACCTGATGCAGACCGATGCCGGCGGCAAGGGCGTGGTCAACATCCTGGCCGCCGAGAAGCTGATGAATTCGCCGCGCCTGTACTCCACCTTCCTGCTGTGGATGCTGTCCGAGCTGTTCGAGCGCCTGCCCGAGATCGGCGACCCCGACAAGCCCAAGCTGGTCTTCTTCTTCGACGAGGCCCACCTGCTGTTCAACGACGCGCCCAAGGTGCTGCTCGAACGCATCGAACTGGTGGTGCGCCTGGTGCGCTCCAAGGGCGTGGGCGTGTACTTCGTCACGCAAAACCCCATGGACGTGCCCGACACCGTGCTGGCCCAGCTGGGCAACCGCGTGCAGCATGCGCTGCGCGCCTTCACGCCGCGCGACCAGAAGGCCGTCAAGGCCACGGCCACCACCATGCGGCCCAAGCCCGGCCTGGATATCGAAGCCGCCATCACCGAGCTGGCCGTGGGCGAGGCCCTGGTGAGCTTCCTCGACGACAAGGGACGCCCCGGCATCACCGAGCGTGCCTACGTGATCCCGCCCGGCAGCCAGATCGGCCCCATCAACGAGGAGCAGCGCAAGACCCTGCTGGCACAGTCGCTGGTGGCCGGCGTCTATGAAAAGGCAGTGGACCGCGAATCGGCCTACGAGGTGCTGCGCGACCGCACGGCAGCGACCGGCGACGGCGCAGCGCCAACCGGCACGGGCCCGGCAGGGGCCACGCCCGCGGCGAGCGAAGGTGGCGCCATGATGGACGGGCTCAAGGACCTGCTGTTCGGCACCACCGGCCCACGCGGCGGCAAGCACGACGGCCTGGTGCAGACCATGGCCAAGTCCACCATGCGCACCATGGGCAATTCGCTGGGCAAGGAAATCCTGCGCGGCGTGCTCGGCGGCATCCTTGGCAACAAGAAGCGCTGAAGCGCTGGCGCACCGGCCCTGCGCCGCATCAAACACCATAGCACCCAGCCGTTGCCATGCAACGGCTGGCGCATTTCAGGGCTCTGAAAGCCCGCGCATGCGGCTATGATCGAAAGTGCCTCCATCCACTTTGCGGAACCGCACGCCATGACGACGAACAGCCCTCCCTCGCTGCCCACCTATGACGATGTCGCCGCCGCCGCTCGCCGGCTGGAAGGCGTGGCCCACCGCACACCCATACTGCGCAGCCGCACCGCCGACGAGCTGCTGGGCGCCCAGCTGTTCTTCAAGTGCGAGAACCTGCAGCGCACGGGCGCCTTCAAGATACGCGGCGCCTACAACGCGCTGTCGCAGTTCACGCCCGAGCAGCGCAAGCGCGGCGCACTGGCCTTCTCCTCGGGCAACCATGCCCAGGCCGTGGCCCTGGCCGCGCAGATGCTGGACATGCCCGCGCTCATCGTCATGCCCGAGGATGCCCCCGCCTCCAAGATGGCGGCCACGCGCTCCTACGGCGCCCAGGTGGTGACCTATGACCGCTTCACGGAGGACCGCGAGGCCATCTCCCGCCGCCTGGCCGACGAGCGCGGCATGACGCTGATCCCGCCGTTCAACCACCGCGACGTGATCGCCGGCCAGGGCACGGCAGCCAAGGAACTGTTCGAAGAGGTGCCCGACCTGGACTACCTGTTCGTCTGCCTGGGCGGCGGCGGCCTGCTGTCGGGCAGCCTGCTGGCGTCCGGACAACTGGCGCCGCGCTGCAAGGTCTACGGCGTCGAGCCCCAGGCCGGCGACGATGCCCGCCAGTCGCTGCGGGCTGGCCAGATCGTGCAGATCCCCACGCCCCACACCATTGCCGATGGTGCCCAGACCCAGTCCATCGGCGATATCACATTCGCCATCATCCGCGAGCATGTGGAAGATATCCTGGCCGTGGCGGACGAGCATCTGGTGCAGGCCATGCGCTTTTACGCGGAACGCAAGAAAATCGTGGTCGAACCCACGGGAGCGCTCTCGCTGGCGGGCGCCCTGCATGGCGGGGTTGCGCTGTCGGGCGCGCGCGTGGGCATCCTGATCAGCGGCGGCAATGTGGACCTGGCGCGCTACGCACGCTTTCTGCACGACTGAACCGCCCCCTGGCGCCGGCCGCAAATGCCGGCGCCCCTTTTTTCCAGAAGAAAACCATGAGTACTCTGCACCTGATCGACCACCCGCTGGTCCAACACAAGCTCACGCTGATGCGCCGCAAGGAAGCCAGCACCAACAGCTTTCGCCGCATGCTGGGCGAGCTGTCCACGCTGATGGCCTACGAGATCACGCGCGACATGCCGCTGCAGGACATCGAGATCGAGACCCCGCTGGAGACCATGACCGGCAAGGTCATCGACGGCAAGAAGCTGGTGCTCGTGTCCATCCTGCGCGCCGGCAACGGTTTCCTCGACGGCATGCTCAACGTCGTGCCCGGCGCGCGCATCGGCCACATCGGCCTGTACCGCGACCCCGAGACGCTGCAGCCCGTCGAGTACTACTTCAAGATGCCCTCCGAGATGGAAGAGCGCGACGTGCTGGTCGTCGATCCCATGCTGGCCACGGGCAATTCGGCCGCCGCCGCCGTGGCGCGCCTGAAGCAGCTGAACCCGAAGTCCATCAAGTTCATGTGCCTGCTGGCCGCGCCCGAAGGCGTGGCCACCATGCAAAAGGCCCATCCCGACGTGGACATCTACACGGCCGCCGTGGACCGCCAGCTGGACGCGCACGGCTACATCTTGCCGGGCCTGGGCGACGCGGGCGACCGCATCTTCGGCACCAAGTAGGCTTGGTGCCCGCACCCACAAAAAAGCCGCACATCGTGCGGCTTTTTTGCTGGGGAGCGGGGGGCAGCGGGATCAATCCACCAGGCCCGCGTAGACGTGCTGCACGTCATCGTCGTTCTCGATGCCGGCCAGGAAGTCCTGCACTTCCTCCTGCTGCTCGGCCGACAGGCTGGCCATGCTGACCGGCGTCTTGGCCTTGTAGCCCAACTTGGCCGACAGCACCTTGAAGCCCTGGGCCGGCAGCGCCTTGCTCACGGTATCCAGGTCCGTCGGGTCGGTGATGAACAGCGTCGTGCCCTCTTCCTCGCCGGGCTCGAAGTCCTGTGCGCCGGCCTCGATGGCGGCCAGCTCGGCATCGGCACCGCCTTCGGGCTCGCCCTCGATCATGCCCACATGGTCGAAGTCCCAGGCCACGGCCGTCATCTGGCCCTTGCGGAAACATACGCGCATGTTGGGCGCCGTGCGGTTCACGTTGTCGGTCAGGCATTCGATCATCACGGGCACGCGGTTGGGGCCGTAGCCTTCATAGACCACGCGTTCGTAGTTGACGGCATCGGCCCCCACGCCCGAACCCTTCTTGATCGCACGCTCGAGCGTGTCCTTGGGCATGGAGGCCTTGCGGGCTGCTTCCACGGCCATGCGCAGGCGCGAGTTGCCTGCCGGATCGGCGCCGGCGCGCGCCGCGACGATGATTTCCTTGGCCAGCTTGCCAAACAGCTTTCCCTTGGCATCGGCGACCAGCGCCTTGCCCTTTGCTTTCCATTGCGCGCCCATGGCTGCTTTCCCTTGCGGATTCTCTGGTGGGTAGGAGGCGCCGCCGACCGCCCCACGCAGGGACCCGGCCCGGCGCCGAAAGAGCGCTGTTTATACACCCGCGCAAGTGGCTGCGCGGGCTTTTTGCGCAGTGGTTGACAGGGCGCCGCAGGCTCTGGCAGCGTCGTGCATGATGCTTGCCTGACAAAGCCTCCCGACTCTTGCCCCCTCTTCACAGGAACATCGGCATGCCGCCATCCCTATCCGCCGCAATCGCCATTAGCACCCTGGGCCTGTCCGCTGCACTGTGGGCCGCCGGCAGCCACAACCTCTCCACCGAAATCGTCGCCGACGGCCTGGAGCATCCCTGGGCGGTGGCTTTCCTGCCGGATGGGCGCTACCTGGTGACCGAGCGGCCGGGCCGCATGCGCATCGTGCAGGGCGACGGAAGGCTGGGCGCTCCCCTGGCAGGCCTTCCGGCCGTGGAGGCCGCAGGCCAGGGCGGGCTGCTGGACGTGGTGCTGGACAGCGATTTCGCGCGCAACCGCCAGCTGTACTTCTGCTACTCCGAGCCCGGCAGCGGCGCCGACAGCAGCAAGAACAGCACGGCGCTGGCCAGTGCGCGGCTGTCCGACGATGCCAGTCGGCTGGAGCAGGTGAAAGTGCTGTTCTCGCAGCGCCCCAAGTACGCCAGCGCGCTGCATTTCGGCTGCCGCATCGTGGAGCGCATGGTGGACGGCAAGAGCGATGGCACGCTGTTCCTGGCGCTGGGCGAACGCTCGCGCTACAAGGAAGAGGCCCAGAACCTGAAAAGCCACCTGGGCAAGATCGTGCGCATCGCCAAGGACGGCAGCGTGCCCAGGGACAACCCGTTCGCGGGCCGCGCGGATGCCTGGCCCGAGATCTGGAGCTACGGCCACCGCAACGCCCAGGGCGCGGCGCTGGCACCCGATGGCAGCCTCTGGATGCACGAGCACGGCCCCCAGGGCGGCGACGAGGTCAACCGGCCCGAGGCGGGCAAGAACTACGGCTGGCCCGTGATCACCCATGGCGAGAACTACGGCGGCGGCAAGATCGGCGCGGGCATCACGCGCAAGGAGGGCATGGAGCAGCCGCTGCACTACTGGGTGCCGTCGATCGCCCCCTCAGGCATGGCCTTCGTGACCAGTGATCGGTATGGGGCGCAATGGAAGGGATCGCTGGTCGTGGGCTCGCTCAAGTTCCAGCGACTGGAGCGCCTGACGATCAGGTCCGGCAAGGTGACGGCCAGCGAGCAGGTGCTGCCGCGCCTGGGCCAGCGCGTGCGCGATGTGCGCCAGGGCCCTGACGGCTGGCTGTACCTGCTGACGGACGCCCAGGGCGGGCAGTTGCTGCGCATCACCGCCACGCCCTGAGTCCCGTCACGCGCGGCGGCTCACTGCACGGTGATGCCGTTGGCCTTGACCACGGTCTCCCAGCGCTTGCGCTCGGCCGCCACGAAGCCCGTGAAGGCGGCGGAGGAACTGCCCACGGGCGTCAGGCCCAGCTTTTCAAGGCTGGCGCGCGTGGCCGGCAAGGCCAGGGCCTTTTGCACCAGGTCCTGCAGCTTCTGCACCGTCTCGGGCGCGGTGCCTGCAGGCAGGAAGAAGCCGTTCCACTCCGTGACCTCGAAGCCCTTGATGCCGCTTTCCGCCACCGTGGGCACGTCGGGCAGGTCCGGCATGCGCTTGGCCGAGGACACGGCCAGCGCCTTGAGCTTGCCGCCCTTGACGTAATTGATGCTGGAGGCCGCGTTCGCAAAGTACACATCGACCTGGCCGCCCATGACATCGACGATGGCGGGCGCCCCGCCCTTGTAGGGAACGTGGACGGCATCGAACTTGGCGTCTGCCTTGAGCAGTTCCGTCGCCATCTGGGCCAGGCTGCCCGGACCGTAGGAGGCATAGGTGAGCCTGCCGGGCTTTTGCCGCGCGGCATTCATGAAGTCGGCCAGGCTGTTGTAGGGCGAGGACGGCGCGGCCACGAGGATGTTGGGCACGCTGATGGCCTGGGACACGGCAATGAAATCCTTGGCCGGGTCATAGGGCAGCTTGCGCAACGCGGGGTTGATGGCGAAGGACGATGCGTCATACAGCACCGTATAGCCATCGGCCTTGGCGCGCGCCACGAGGGCGGCGCCAATGGCGCCGCTGGCGCCGGCCTTGTTGTCCACCACCACGGTCTGGCCCGAGACCTCGCCCAGCGCCTTGGCGATGATGCGCGCCGCATTGTCCGCGCCGCCGCCGGCCGAGAACGGCACGACGACCGTGATGGCCTGTGCGGCCGGATAGTCGGCCGCATGCAGCGTGCCCTGGAAAAGTCCCAGTCCCAGGCCCAGCCCCAAGGCCAGCACCGTCATGGCGGGCCGCAGTGTCTTGATCTTCTTCACGTTTCTGTCTCCTGTTGCTCAATGGTGAAAACCTGGGCTGCGAGGCTTGCGTGCCCCGCGCCCTCAATCGAATCCGTACAGCTCGGCGGCGTTGTCCACCAGCACGCGGGCGCGCAGCGCCGCATCGGGAATCCAGCGCGACAGCAGCGCCAGCAGCATGGGGGTCTGCGGCGGATGGGCAGCTTCGGTGACGTGGGGCCAGTCGCTGCCCCAGACCAGGCGCTGCGGGGCCTCGGCCACCCAGGCCTGCGCCAGCGCGTCGCAGTCGGCATAGCCTGCGGCCAGGCCCGCCCGGCTGTTCAGATACGGGCCCGAGAGCTTGACCCAGGCCCTGCCCTGCTGCACCAGCCCACGGACCACGCCAAAGGCGGACTGGTGCACGCCAGCGCCGTCAGCACTGTCAGCGAGCCGCGCCATGTGGTCGAACACCAGGGTGCATGGCAGCCGCTGCAGCAGCGCCGCATGGGCCTCGATCTGGCTGGCCAGCCAGTGCAGCTGCACATGCCAGCCCAGCGCGGCAATGCGCTCGGCCAACGGCTCCAGCATGTCCAGCCGCACGACGGCATCGTGGTCGGTATGCAGCGAAAAGCGGATGCCGCGAATGCCGCCGTCATGCAGCGCCTGCAACTGTGCGTCGGTGATATCGGGGTGCACCACGGCAATGCCGCGCGTGCGGGAGGCTCCCAGCGACCCGATGGCCTGCAGCGTGGCGCGGTTGTCCGTGCCATGCGCACGCGGCTGCACGATGACGGCGCGCTCCAGTCCCATGGCGCCGCGCAGCTGCGCATAGTCGGCAGCCGTGGCATGCGCGCGCATGGCCTGCGGCGCCTCGGCCCCAAAACGCGTATCAAGGCGCGGATCGAAGACATGCAGATGGGCGTCGCAGGCGCCAGCGGGCAGTGCCTGCATCAGCAGCCCTCTTGCGCGGCGGCCTTCAGCGCCTCGGTATGCTGGCCCAGCGTGGGCGCGGCAAAGGCCGGCGGGCCGGGCGTGCGGTCGAACTCCACGGCGCCGGCAAAGCCCCGGTAGCTGCCCAGGGTCGGGTGCTCGAAGCGGGTGACCATGCCCTCGGCCTGCACCTGCGGGTCGTCGAACATGTCCTCCACCGTGCGGGCCGCCGCGCAGGGTACTTCCTCGCCGAACAAGGCCTCCCATTCCAGCGCGCTGCGCCCCGCCAGCGCCTGGCGCAGCAGCGGCACCAGCACGTCGCGGTGCTGGGCGCGCTTGCGCACGGAGTCGTAGCGCTCGTCGCCGGCCAGTTCGGGCAGATCCAGTTTGCGGCACAGCGCCGCCCAGAAATGCGCGGTGTTGGCCGAAATGTAGAGATGCCCTTCCCGCGTGGGGTGGATGCCCGTGATGCCGCCCGAGCGCATGTCGCGCCCCACCTCGCGCGGCTCGCCCTCGGCCCAGACCATGCGCGCGGACTGCATGGTGAGCGCCGCGCGCAGCAGGGACACGCCCACATGCTGGCCCAGCCCGCTTTTCTCGCGCTCGTACAGCGCCGACGACACGCCGCCCGCCACCAGGGCCGAGGCGTAGTAGTCCACCACGGAGCCGTAGAGAATCTCGGGCGGCCCGCCTGCCTTGCCCTGCATGGCACACATGCCGGTCATGGTCTGCAGCACCTGGTCGTAGCCCGCCTTGGCCTTGAGCGGCCCGCGGCTGCCATAGCCGGTGACGCTGCAATAGATGAGGCGTGGGTTGATGGCGGCCAGTTGCGCAAAACCGATGCCCAGCCGCTCGGGCACGCCGGGGCGGAAGTTGTGGACCAGCACATCGGCCTCGCGCACCAGGCGCAGCAGCACGGCGTGGTCGGCCTCATCCTTCAGGTCCAGCACCATGCCCCACTTGCTGCGGTTCACGCCCAGGAAGGCGCGGCTTTCCGCTTCCAGCGTGGAGGGGTACTTGCGCAGGTTGTCGCCCACGGGCGGCTCGATCTTGACGACCTCCGCGCCCTGATCGGCCAGCAGCGAGCAGCCGTAGGGCCCTGCGATATAGGCACTCAGGTCCAGCACACGCACGCCGCTGAGCGGCCCCTTCGGGCCCTTGCGTTCACCTGGCACAAAACTCATTCATTTCTCCTGATAGGGATGCAGGAAGGCATGCGAAGCCTCCCGCCAGAGGCCGGGTTCAATCGGCCTGGATATTTCGCTCTTTGGCCAGCAGCTTCCACCGTGCCACGTCAGTGCGGATCACCTCGCCGAACTGCTGCGGCGTCACGGGGTTGGCAATGGCGCCTTCGCGCAGAAAGCTGGCCTGGATTGCCGGCTTGGCCAGCACCTGGTTCACGGCCTGGTTGAGGAGATCCACGATGTCGGCCGGCGTGCCGGCGGGCGCAAGCAGCCCCCACCACAGATCGAATTCATAGCCCGGGATGGCC
This sequence comes from Delftia sp. UME58, assembly GCF_014170385.1. Lineage (NCBI taxonomy): Bacteria > Pseudomonadati > Pseudomonadota > Betaproteobacteria > Burkholderiales > Comamonadaceae > Delftia > Delftia sp. UME58. The sequence goes on along the minus strand of NZ_LZZV01000013.1, from coordinate 53,488 downwards.
GTTGCCATGGGCGTCAGGTCCGGCGCAATGGGACTGGGTCTGAGGCTGGTGATGCCGATGGCGCGCAGCTTGCCGTTGCGCACCATGGGCAGGATGGACGGGCCGCTGGAGACCAGCATCTGCACCTGGTTGCCGATCACATCGGTCACGGCCGGACCCTGGCCCTTGTAGGGCACATGCATGATGTCCATGCCCGGCACCATGGAGCGCATCATCTCGGTCGCGAAATGGTTGATGCTGCCCGTGCCCGAGGTGGCGTAGTTGAACTGGCCGGGGCGGGACTTGATGGCGCGCACCAGTTCCTCAGGCGTTTTGGCGGGAAACTCATTGTTGACGGCCACCACCAGCGGCCCCTTGGCAAACATGGCCACGGGCGCCAGGCTCTTGACGGGGTCGAAGGGCATCTTGGCCTGTACCGCCGCATTCGTGGTCATGCTCGACGAGACCGCCACCAGCGTGTAGCCGTCCGCCGCCGCCTTGGCCACCGAGGCCGTGCCCGTGTTGCCGCTGGCGCCGGGCCGGTTGTCCACGATCACGGTCTGCTTGAGCACATCGCCCATTTCCTTGGCCACCTGGCGTGCGAACACGTCATTGGAGCCACCGGGCGGATAGGGAACCACCATGGTGATGGCCTTGGACGGGAAGGCGCCCTGCGCCATCAATCCCGGCGAAGCCAGCGTGGCCACCGTTGCCATGGCGGCCAGCGCCACCAGCCTGCGCCGCGTGCGGCAATGCGAAATGCTCATCTCTTTGTCTCCTGTCCTGTTTCTTGTCGTTGTGGTGCACGGCATGCAGGACGCCGGTGCACCGGAATGCCAGATCCCTATTCAGGCCCCCAGCAGCCCCTGTGCATGCGCCGCAGCCACGATGGCCTGGGCGCGCAGCACAAAGGGCTTGTCCACCATCTTCCCGTCCACCACATAGGCGCCCAGGGCGTTGGCATCTGCCTGGCGGGCCGCCTCCACCACCTTGAGGGCATGCCCGATTTCCTGCTTGGTGGGCTGGTAGACCGCATTGGCCAGAGCGATCTGGCTGGGGTGTATGCAGGTCTTGCCCAGAAAGCCCAGGCCGCGCGACAGGCGGGCCTCGGCGCTGAAGCCCTCGCTGTCGCGGATGTCGGCAAAGGCGCCGTCGTAGGCGTAGACGCCTGCCTCGGCGGCGGCCATGCGCACGGTAAACAGCGCCTGGGCAATGGCGGCGGGCTCGCGCCGGTTCACGCCAAAGGGCTCGAACAGATCGCCCAGACCCATCTGCAGGCCGGCCACGCTGGCATGGGCGCTGGCCAGTTCGGCAGCGCAGCTCAGGGCGCGGGGTGTTTCGATATTGAGCAGCAGGCCAGGCACCTGGGCCACGCCGTTGGCATCTGCCGCCTCGGCAATGCGCTGCGCGGCCTCGCGCACCTGCTGCACGGTCTCGGGCTTGGGCAGGTTGATGAGGTGCACGCCGTCGCGCACCATCTCGGCGATGTCGGCTCCGAAATGCGGCGTCTCCATGGCGTTGACGCGCACGATCAGCGTCTTGCCATGGCCCCGGCTTTCAGGGCTGAGCAGGAAGCTGCGCAGCAGGCCGCGCGCCTCGTCCTTGCGGGCCTCGGCCACCGCGTCCTCCAGGTCGAAGGACAGTGCATCGGCGTCGCCGGCCAGGGCCTTGGCGAACAGCTCGGGACGCGATGCGGGAACAAACAGTTTGCTTCTCATGCACCGCATTGTGGGCGGCAGAAAGCCAAGAGAAACACAGGTAATATTTGTTCAAACCACACAAATTCTTTGTTTATGGAAACCAGCTACCTGCACAGCTTCCTGCTCGTGGTCGAGACGGGCTCCATGGCCGAGGCCGCGCGGCGCCTGAACATCACGGCCGCCGCCGTGGCCCAGCAGATCCGCATCCTGGAGCGCGAGTTCGACGCTCCGCTACTGGCCCGCGCCGGGCGCACCGTGCTGCCCACGCCAGCCGGCCACCGGCTGGCGCAATCGGCCCCGCTGCTGCTGCGCGAGCTGGCCAACGCCAAGACCCATGTCAACCATGAGGGCGCCGACGGCGAGCTGGTGATAGGCACCATCAATACGGCCCTGCACAGCCTGCTGCCCGACATCCTGGCGGGCTTTGTGAAGAAGTGCCCGCAGACCAAGGTCTTCCTGCGCTCGGCCACCACGCGCGAGCTGTACCAGGCCGTGCAGCAGGGCGAGCTGGATGCGGCCGTGTGCCTGCACCCCTCCTTCGCCCTGGCCAAGACCTTCGACTGGACGCTGCTGCGCGAGGAGCCGCTGGTGCTTCTGGTGCCGCACCAGCTGGCGCACCTGGACCCGCACACGCTGCTGCGCACCCAGCCGCTGATCCGCTATGACCGCAGCCTGGGCGGCGGGCAAATGGTGGAGCGCTACCTGCGCGCCGCGCAGATTGCGCCGCAGGAGCGCTTTGAACTGAGCTCGTTGGTGGCCATCGCCATGATGGTGGAGCGCGGCCTGGGCGTTTCGCTGGTGCCCGACACGGCCCTGAACCTGCCCGATGGCCAGGGCGTGGTGCGCCTGGCCCTGCCCGAGGAATCGCAGTCGCGGCGCTTTGGCGTGATGTGGCTGCGCTCGTCGGCACGGCTGCCGTTGATCCACAGGCTGGTGGAATGCGCGCGCACCGTGGTCAGGCAGCGCGGCGGCCCGCGCGCTGCCGCACGCGCAGCAACCAGGACGCCGTAGCCCGCGCCGTCAGGACTCCGCCACGGCCGCAGCGGCAACCAGGTCCTGGAACCTGCGCAGCACGGCCGACGCATCGCCCACGCGCGTGGCCAGATGCAGCGGAGCGGCCAGCCCGGGGCATTGCGACAGCCCACGGTAGACAATGCCGTCGCTGCGCAGGCGCTGCATGGAGGCCGGCACGATGGACAGCCCCAGCCCTGCCGAGACCAGGCTCAGCGTGGCCGTCATGCGCGGCGCCTCCTGCACCACGCGCGGGCTGAAGCCCGCCTCCAGGCAGGCCTTGAGAATGGCGTCGTACAGGCCCTGCCCCACCCTGCGCCGGTACAGCACGAAATCCTCCGAGGCGAGCTGCGGCAAAGGCACGGGCCGGCGCAATGGGCGTGCCAGCGCATGCCCTGCCGGCAGGGCCAGCAGCATGGGCTCCTCCAGAATCGGCACGGCCTGCAGCCCCTGGCTGCCATGCAGGGGCGAGCGCACAAAGGCCGCGTCCAGCCGCTCGTGCAGCAGCGCATCCATGAGTTCACCCGTGCCCGCCTCCTCCAGCGCCACGGCCACGCCGGGCACCTGCTGGCGGAACATGCGCAGCACGCCGGGCACGAAGGGATGCAGCGCGGCCGAACTGGTAAAGCCCACGGCCAGCCGGCCCGTCTCGCCCCGGGCGGCGCGGCGCACCACCTCGGCCAGCACATCACAGCGCTCCAGCAGCGCCCTGGCCTCTTCCAGCAGCGCCAGCCCCGCCGCCGTGGGCCGCACGCCGCGCGGCAGGCGCTGCACCAGCTCCACGCCCAATTCGTGTTCCAGGCCCTGCAGCAACCGCGTCAGCGGCGGCTGCTGCATGCCCAGGCGCTCGGCGGCACGCGTGATGTGGCCTTCCTCGGCGATGGCGACAAAGGCGCGCAGTTGGCGAAGCTCGGGCACATCAATACTCTCAAGGTATGGGAAGACTCCAATTGTGGCATTTGCAATCATGGATGGACGGATTTACGCTCGCGCCCCACAAACACACCTACCTGAAAGGCAACACGATGACCTGGTCCGCAAAGCAGTACACAACGTTCGAGCAGGAACGCACGCGCCCCGTGCGCGACCTGGTGGCCGCCATTCCCGATCTGCCTGGCCGCGCCGTGCGGCTGGCCGTGGACCTGGGTTGCGGCCCCGGCAACTCCACCGAGGTCCTGGCCCAGCGCTTCCCCGGGGCCACCGTGACGGGACTGGACAATTCCGAGGACATGCTGGATGCCGCACGCAAGCGGCTGCCGGGCACGGCCTTCTCACTGGCCGACATCGCCACCTGGCAGCCCGACCAGCCGCAGGACGTGATCCTGGCCAATGCCTCGCTGCAGTGGCTGCCCGACCACCAGCGGCTTTACCCGCGCCTCGTCAGCCACCTGGCACCCGGTGGCAGCCTGGCCGTGCAGACACCGGACAACCTGGAAGAACCGGCCCACCGGCTGGCGCGCGAAGTGGCCGCCAGCGGCCCCTGGGCTGCCAGGATTGGCGATGTGCGCCACCCCGCACGTCACAGCGCGGACTTCTACTATGCCCTGCTTCGCCCGCACTGCAGCAACGTCGATGTCTGGCGCACCACCTACTTCCACCCGCTGGCGGGCGGCCATGCCGCGGTGGTTGAGTGGTTCAAGGGTTCGGCGCTGCGTCCCTTCGTCGCGCCGCTGGACGAGGAGCAAAAGGCCGGCTTCCACGCAGCGTATCTGCAGGCCATCTCCCAGGCCTACCCCGCGCTGGACGATGGCACGGTGCTGCTGCCCTTCCCCCGACTGTTCATCGTGGCCAGCCGCTGAAGCAGCGCGCCTTCGGCCCTCAGCGCGCCGGATGCGGCCCGATGAGATCCCACAGATTGCCGTAGAGGTCTTCGAACACGGCCACGGTGCCGTGGGGCTTGCGCTGGGGATCCTGCACAAAGCGCACGCCGCGCGAGCGGTAGGCCTCGAAGTCGCGCAGGCAGTCGTCGGTCTGCAGGAACAGGAACACGCGCCCGCCCGTCTGGTTGCCCACGCGCGCGGCCTGCTCCTCGTTCGTGGCGCGGGCCAGCAGCAGGCGCACACCGCCGCCACCGGGGGCCACGGTGACCCAGCGCTTGCCCTCGGACAGGGCGGTGTCCTCGATCAGCACGAAGCCCAGCGCGCCCACATAAAAGCGCAGCGCCTCGTCATAGTCGCGCACGGCGACGCTCACCTGTCCTATCACCTGGGGCATGGAATCCTTTGCAGCAATGGTGCGGTCCTCGGACCACGGGGCCGCGAGGATAACGGAGCCCTGTCAATGCCCTGCAGCCCTGGCCCGTAAGCCCTGCGGCTGGCCCCACAATGGCGGCTTGCAATTGCCTCGCGAGGGACGGGAATCCATGCTGAATGCCTTGTGGCTGGGCTTTTTTCTGGTGGCAGCCGTGGCTGCGCTGGCGCAATGGCTGGTCGGCGGCCAGGCCGGGATTTTCTCGGCCATGGTGCAGGCGCTGTTTGCCATGGCCAGGCTGTCGGTCGAGGTCATGGTGCTGCTGTTCGGCACGCTGACGCTGTGGCTGGGCTTTTTGCGCATCGCCGAGAAGGCCGGCGTGGTGGAGTGGCTGGCGCGCGTGCTGGGCCCGTTGTTCGCCAGGCTCATGCCCGAGGTGCCGCGCGGCCATCCGGCCCTGGGCCTGATCACGCTGAACTTCGCGGCCAACGGGCTGGGACTGGACAACGCGGCCACGCCCATGGGCCTGAAGGCCATGCGCTCGCTGCAGGAGCTCAATCCCCGGCCCGACACCGCCACCAATGCGCAGATCCTGTTCCTGGTGCTCAATGCGTCGTCGCTGACCCTGCTGCCCGTGACCATCTTCATGTACCGCATGCAGCAGGGTGCGCCCGATCCCACCCTGGTCTTTCTGCCGATCTTGCTGGCCACCTCGGCCTCGACCCTGGTCGGCCTGCTGGCCGTGGCCGCCGTGCAGAGGCTGCCGCTGTGGAGCCCCGTGGTGCTGGGCTATCTGCTGCCGCTGGGCCTGGCGCTGGCGGGCTTCATGGCCTTTCTGGCCACGCTGTCGGCGGCCGCGCTGGCGCAGCTGTCATCGCTGCTGGGCAACCTGACGCTGTTTGCCCTGATCGTGCTGTTCGTCACCCTGGGCGCCTGGCGCAAGGTCGCGGTCTACGACAGCTTCATCGAGGGCGCCAAGGAAGGCTTTGACGTGGCCAAGGGCCTGCTGCCCTACCTGGTGGCCATGCTCTGCGCCGTGGGCGTGTTCCGCGCATCGGGTGCGCTGGAGTACGCGCTGTCGGGCATACGCTGGGTGGTCGATGCCCTGGGCATGGACGCCCGCTTCGTGGACGCCCTGCCCACGGCCCTGGTCAAACCCTTCTCGGGCAGCGCGGCGCGCGCCATGCTGATCGAGACCATGCAGACCCAGGGCGTGGACAGCTTCGCCGCCCTGGTGGCCGCCACCATCCAGGGCAGCACCGAAACCACCTTCTACGTCCTGGCCGTCTACTTCGGCGCCGTAGGCATACAGCGCGCCCGCCACGCCGTGCCCTGCGCCCTCATCGCCGAACTGGCCGGCGTGGTGGCGGCCATCGTGGTCTGCTACAAGTTCTTTGGCTGACAGCACAGTGGATTGCATATCATCTCAACGAGATTCGACAAGAAAGGATGCCTATGCGCCCGTCCGTTGTGCTTGACATGAAGCGAAGCGCGGTGCGCGAAGCGGTCAGCCGCTTTCGCACGGCAAACCCGCGAGTCTTCGGTTCGGTACTGCACGGCACCGACCGGGATGGGAGCGACCTCGACCTGCTGGTCGACGCGCTGCCCGGTGCCACCTTGTTGGACTTGGGTGATCTGGAAGACGAGCTGAAATTGCTGCTCGGCGTTGACGTCGATTTGCTGACGCCCGGTGACCTGCCGTCGAAGTTCCGGGCCAAGGTGCTTGCAGAGGCAAAACCGGTATGAGCGAGAACTACCGCCTGCCTGACTACTGGACCACATCCAGCAGGCTGCGATCGATGCGCGCAGCTTCGTGGAAGGGTTGACCAAGGAGGACTTCTTCGCCGACAAGCGCTCCCAGCAAGCCGTCATCATGAGTTTCATCATCATCGGCGAGGCAGCCACGAAGGTAATGGACGGCTACGCCAAGTTCACCCAGGCGCACCCCGAGGTGCCGTGGCGCAGCATGCGCAATATGCGCAATCGCATGGCTCACGGCTATTTCGACATCAACCTTGATGTGGTGTGGGAGACGGTGCAGGAGTGGCTGCCGGCACTGCTCAGGCAGTTGCCTGCCGTGCGTCTGGATGCCGACGAAGAAGACCGCAATGACTCTGGCATGGAGCCGAGACTGACAACAGCAAGCTGCCGGTGTGCAGCCCCTCTTCCGTGATTGTGATGGAACCGACCTCCTGACGCCCCAGCGTCAGACCTCCGGCATGATGGCTTCCGCATAGTCATACAGCGCCCCCAGGATTTCCTCTCCGCGCTCGTCGGCACTCTCCGATAGCTGATCGACCATGGCAAACATCTGCTCGGCCGTGCGTGCTCCGCCCTTGCCTTCGATCAGGCAGGCCGCGCAGTGCTGCAGCCAGCGCTGGCGCTCGGCCGGGTTCAGGCTGGCGGGGAAGTTGCGGGCGCGGTAGCGGAACAGCAGCTCGGTCAGGCGCGCATCGTCGAAGCCCGTGCGGTCCAGCGCCAGCTCCTGCGCAGACAGGCTGCGCAGGTGGTTCAGGCGGCGCCGGTCCTCATTGCCCACGAAGCCGCCGTACAGGTCCTGGTCGGCATCCAGCCCTTCCTGCGCAGGGCGCTGGTGGACGGCGCGCCACAGCGCGCTCATGTCGGGCAGGTCACGTGCAATGGCCGCATGGCCCATGCACTGCTCCACATCGATGCCCCATTGCTCGGCCATGGCCGGGCTCAGCGTCTTGAGGCTGCCGACCACCATGGGCGACTTGTTGATGTGGATGCTCTTGATGGGCAGGCGCTGCACGCCCTCGGGCAGGTCGGCCGCGCGCGAGAACAGGCGCAGGCGCAGCGTGTCCACGTCGATGGAGGCCAGCTCGGACGGGTCCTGCGCCAGATCCCAGCAGATGATCTCGTTCTTGTTGGTGGGGTGCGTGGCCAGCGGCCACATGACGGCGATGCAGCCGCGCTCGGGCCGGATCATGCCGCTGACGTGCAGGAAAGGCCGGGCATGCGCCGGCTCGGCCGGCAGGCCCATTTCCTGCAGCACGCGATCCTTCTTGTGCAGCGAGAACGCGAAGTCGAACAATCTGGGCTGGACCTTGCGGATCAGCCGCGCCAGCCCGATGGTGGCGCGCACGTCGGACAGCGCGTCGTGCGCCTTCTCGTGCAGCAGGCCGTTGGCACGGGCCAGGTCCTCGAGCTTGAAGCTCGGAGATCCATCCTCCTTTTTCGGCCAGACAATGCCTTCGGGGCGCAGCGCATAGACCATGCGCACCACGTCGAGCAGGTCCCAGCGCCCGCAGCCGTTCTGCCATTCGCGTGCATAGGGATCGATGAGGTTGCGCCAGAACATGAAGCGCGTGATCTCGTCGTCAAAACGGATGGTGTTGTAGCCCACGCCCACGGTACCGGCGTGGGCCAGTTCTGCCTCGATGCGGGCGGCGAACTGGGCCTCGGGCACGCCCTGCTCCAGGCATTGCTGGGGGGTGATGCCGGTGATCAGGCAGGACTGCGGATCGGGCAGGTAGTCGCCCGCCGGCTGGCAGTACCACATGACGGGTCCGCCGATCTCGTTGAGTTCCGCATCCGTGCGGATGCCCGCGAATTGCGCGGGCCGGTCATAGCGCGGCTGGGCGCCGAAGGTCTCGTAGTCGTGCCAGAAGAAGGTATGGGCCATCGGGCGAGTATGCCTGCGAAAAACGAGCCACCGATCCTCACAGCAGGGGCGAGCACAGCCGCGCGCCCGAGTCGAACAGGCGCAGCGCAAAGCCCAGGTCGCGCTTGAAGTGCACGCGCTGGGCCTGCTCCAGATCGGCCTCGAACTGCTTGGCCAGATCGCCGTTGAGCGCAGGCCCGTAGGCGATGGCGCAGACCTCGTAGTTCAGGAAAAAGCTGCGGTAGTCGAAGTTGGCCGTGCCGATGATGGCGATGTTGTCGTCCACCACCAGGGTCTTGGAGTGCAGCATGCGTGCCTTGTACTCGTAGACGCGCACGCCGCAACGGATCAGCTCGTCGTAGTAGGAGCGCGCCGCCGCCGTGACCAGGGCCGAATCGGAGCGGCGCGGCACCAGCAGTTGCACGTCCACGCCGCGCAGCGAGGCATTGGTGAGCGCGGCCAGTGCGGCCTCCGTCGGCACGAAGTACGGCGTGGTCAGCCAGACACGTTCCTGGGCTGCGTTGATGGCCGCCAGATGCGCGCGGTAGATGGCCTGCAGGCCGTTGTCGGGGCCCGAGGTGATGATCTGCACGGGCAGCGGGCCCTCGGGCGCGTCCGGCAGCAGCAGGTCGATGTCGGCGGGCTCGTTCTTGGGGTCCTTTTCCAGCGCATAGGCCCAGTCTTCGAGGAATACGGTCTGCAGCCAGTTGACGATGGCGCCCTCCAGGCGCAGGTGCACGTCGTGGTAGGCATCGGGCATGACACGCGCGTTCTCTTCGTCGGTCACGTTGACGCCGCCCGTGAAGCCCACCTTGCCGTCGCACACCAGGATCTTGCGGTGGGTGCGGAAGTTGATGACCGGTCGCAGGCGCCGGCCGATCTTGGAGCCATGGAACAGTGCGACCTCGGCACCCGCATCCTCCAGTGGCTGCAGAAAGCGCCGTCCCAGCTTCTTGGAGCCCAGGGCATCCACCAGCAGGCGCACCTGTATGCCTGCGCGGGCCCGCTCCATCAGCAGGTCGCGCAGGGCCGTGCCGGTCTGGTCGGGCTCGAAGATGTAGTACTCGAGGTGGATGTGGTGGCGTGCGGCATTGACCGCATCGATGATGGCGTCGAAGGTGGCCGCGCCACCGACCAGCAGCCGCAGGTCGGTGGCTGTGCTGACGGGAAAGTCGCTGGTGGCCGCCACCAGGCGCGCAACCTGGTGCAGGCGCTCCGAGCTGCCCGGCATGCGCTCGCGCAGCCGCTGCACGCCCGAGCGCACGCGCGATGTCTTGCGCGCGCGCAGCCGCTTGATGCGCTGGCGCTTGAGCCGCTGCGGGCCGAAGAAATAGTAGATGGCCAGCCCGCCCACGGGAATCGCCGCCATGGACAGAAGCCAGCTCAGCGTGGCCACGGGCGCGCTGCGCTGCAGAAGGATCCACACCGCGACGATCACCACATAGACCGACCAGGTCACCGACAGCAGCAGCAGCGCATTCTCATGGGTCAGGTACTGACGAAGCCACTCCACAAAGACTCCTTCGGGCGGATCAAAGAAAAAGCCGGCAGCCCGGGGGGCTGTCGGCTTGCGCGATGGGCATCAGGCGATGCACATCAGTCGGCAGTGGCCTCTTTGGGCTCGGCCGGCTCGGAAGCCGGGTCCTGCTTGGGCTGGGGCGTGATGTCGAGCTTGACTTCGCCCTTGTCGGCATCGTCGGCGTCCGCCACCCAGTCCACTTCCAGGCGGCCACCGTCGACCAGCTGCCCGAACAGCAGCTCGTCGGCCAGCGAACGCCGGATGGTGTCCTGGATCAGGCGCTGCATGGGACGGGCGCCCATGAGCGGATCGAAGCCCTTCCTGGCCAGGTGCTTGCGCAGCGCGTCGGTGAAGGTGACCTCCACGCGCTTTTCGGCCAGTTGCTGCTCCAGTTGCAGCAGGAACTTGTCGACCACGCGCAGGATGACCTGCTCGTCCAGCGGCTTGAAGCTGACGATGGCGTCCAGACGGTTGCGGAACTCCGGCGTGAACAGGCGCTTGATGTCGCCCATTTCGTCGCCGGCCTGGCGCGGGTTGGTGAAGCCGATCGAGGCCTTGTTGATGGTCTCGGCGCCCGCGTTCGTGGTCATGATGAGGATCACGTTGCGGAAATCGGCCTTGCGCCCGTTGTTGTCCGTCAGCGTGCCATGGTCCATGACCTGCAGCAGCACGTTGAAGATGTCCGGATGCGCCTTCTCGATTTCGTCGAGCAGCAGCACCGAATGCGGCTTCTTGGTCACGGCCTCGGTCAGCAGGCCGCCCTGGTCAAAGCCCACATAGCCCGGAGGCGCGCCGATCAGGCGGCTGACGGCGTGGCGCTCCATGTACTCCGACATGTCGAAGCGGATCAGGTCCACGCCGAGGATGTAGGCCAGCTGCTTGGCCGCTTCCGTCTTGCCCACGCCCGTGGGGCCCGAGAACAGGAAGGAGCCGATCGGCTTGTCCGGCTTGCCCAGGCCCGAGCGCGCCATCTTGACCGAGGAGGCCAGCGCCTCCAGCGCCTTGTCCTGGCCGAAGACCACGCTCTTGAGGTCGCGCTCCAGCGTCTGCAGCTTGCTGCGGTCGTCGTTGGACACGTTGGCGGGCGGAATGCGCGCGATCTTGGCCACGATGGCCTCGATCTCGGCCTTGTCGATGGTCTGCTTGCGCTGCTCCACCGGGATGATGCGCTGCGCGGCACCGGCCTCATCGATCACGTCGATGGCCTTGTCGGGCAGGTGGCGGTCATTGATGTACTTGGCCGACAGCTCGGCCGCAGCCTGCAGGGCGGCAGCGGCGTACTGCACGCTGTGGTGCTCCTCGAAGCGCGACTTCAGGCCCTTGAGGATGTCCACGGTCTCGGCCACGGTGGGCTCGACCACATCGACCTTCTGGAAACGCCGCGACAGCGCCGCATCCTTTTCGAAGATGCCGCGGTACTCGGTGAAGGTGGTCGCGCCGATGCACTTGAGCTGGCCGCTGGACAGCGCCGGCTTGAGCAGATTGGACGCGTCCAGCGTGCCGCCCGAGGCGGCGCCCGCACCGATCAGCGTGTGGATTTCGTCGATGAACAGGATGGCGTTGGGCCGGTCCTTGAGCGACTTGAGCACGCCCTTGAGGCGCTGCTCGAAATCGCCACGGTACTTGGTGCCGGCCAGCAGCGCGCCCATGTCCAGCGAATAGACCACGGCTTCGGTCAGCACCTCGGGCACCTTGCCCTCGGTGATGCGCCAAGCCAGGCCTTCGGCGATCGCCGTCTTGCCCACGCCGGCCTCGCCGACCAGCAGCGGGTTGTTCTTGCGGCGGCGGCACAGGATCTGGATGGTGCGCTCGACCTCGTAGTCGCGCCCGATCAGCGGATCGATCTTGCCGTCCTTGGCCGCCTGGTTGAGGTTCAGCGTGAACTGCTCCAGGGGCGAAGCCTTTTCGTTGCGCTCGCCACCTGCACCCTCTTCGGACTCCGCAGGGTTTTCGGCCTTGGCGGGCTCGGGCGGTTCGCCCTTCTTGATGCCGTGGGCAATGAAATTGACCACGTCCAGGCGCGTCACGCCCTGCTGGTGCAGGTAGTAGACGGCGTGCGAATCCTTCTCACCGAAGATGGCCACGAGGACGTTGGCGCCCGTGACTTCCTTTTTTCCGTTGCCGGTGGATTGCACATGCATGATGGCGCGCTGAATCACACGCTGGAAACCCAGCGTGGGCTGCGTGTCCACTTCGTCGGTGCCCGCGACCTGGGGCGTGTTGTCCTTGATGAAGTTGGACAGGGCCGAGCGCAGGTCATCGATGTTGGCTGAGCAGGCGCGCAGCACTTCCGCTGCACTGGGGTTGTCCAGCAGGGCCAGCAGCAGGTGTTCCACGGTGATGAACTCGTGGCGCTGCTGGCGCGCTTCGACAAAGGCCATGTGCAAGCTGACTTCCAGTTCCTGGGCGATCATTGATGACTCCTTTTCGCTTGCTGGGGATTATTGACTGCAACCATAAATCAGGGCGGCCCCGGTTTATTCAACAGGCTCGAACATGGCCTGCAACGGATGGCCCGCCTTCTGGGCGGCCTGCAGCACCTGTTCGACCTTGGTGGCCGCAACATCGCGCGAATACACGCCGCAGACGCCGCGGCCGTCGAGATGGATCTTGAGCATGATCTGGGTGGCCGTTTCGCGGTCCTTGCCGAAGAGTTCCTGCAGGACGATGATGACGAATTCCATGGGCGTGAAGTCATCGTTGAGCATCACGACCTGGTACATCTGCGGCGGCTGCACACGCTGGCGCCGCCGCTCCAGCACCACGGCGCCGTCGTCGTCGGACACGGGCCGCACCGTGGGAATGGCAGGAGGGGTCGAAGGGGGTTGGGTTGCCATGAAAATCATTCTAGCCATCGGAGCCACTGTTTTCCGGAAGGGATATGCGAGGCGTGCCTGAAGAATTCAAGCGCGGTGCCCGCCCGGGATGGCCAGCACGCACCAAAGCAGTGCCTGCTTGCCGCCACCGGGAGCTGCACCACCTTGCGCGTTATTCGTAGACCACCTTGACCTGGGCGCTGCCTGCCTGGGCATACCAGGCGGCCAGGGCCGCGTCGCTGGGATAGAAGCGGCTGCCGTCGCCCAGGGCCAGCTCGCAGCTCGCCGAGCCGCGCTCGTCCTCGCAGACCAGTCCCAGACGCACCTTCATGCCGCGCTGCAGCTCGCCATGCTCGCCCTGCTCCACCACGGCGGGGAACTGGCGCAGCAGGCCGACCACATCGGGCATCCTGTCGCCAACGCTGACCTGCAGGTAGCGCGCGAAGCGGCAGCGCGCATCGGCCAGGTTGAACAGCTGCTGGGCCTTCATGCGCAGGCCGCCGCTGAAATGGTCGAGCTGCAGGCGGCCGGTGATGACGACGAATTCATCATCCTTGAGCAGTTCGCGGTAGGTGTTGAGCGTGTTCTCGTCCACCGAGGCCTCGATCACGCCCGAGCCGTCATCGATCTTGAACAGGCCCAGCCGCCCGCGCTGGCCGTTGATGGCGCGGAAGTCGCTGATGATGCCGGCCAGCGTCTGGGGCTCGCGGCTGTCGCGCAGCTCGGCCAGGGGCGTGCGCACGAAGCGGCGCACCTCTTTCTCGACCTCGTCGAACAGGTGGCCCGAGAGGTAGAAGCCCACCGCCGTCTTTTCCTGGGTCAGCCGCTCCTTCACGCCCCAGGGCAGTGCCTCGACCAGAGGCGGCTCCTGGGTGCTGGAGCCCACGGCGTCATCGCCCATCATGTCGAACAGGCCGCCCTGGTTGGCGTTGGCCAGCGTCTTGTTGCCGAACTCGAAGGCATGGTCGATGGAGGCCACCAGCGACGCCCGGTTGAGCTCGATGGCGTCGAAGGCGCCGCCCTTGATCAGGGCTTCCAGCGTGCGCTTGTTCAGGCGCGTGCGGTCCACGCGCACGCAGAAGTCGGCCAGGCTCTTGAAAGGCCCCTTGTCGGTGCCGCGCGGCCCCACGCCGCGGCCTTCACGCGCCGCAACGATGGCCTCGATGGCCTGCTGGCCCGTGCCCTTGATGGCGCCCAGGCCGTAGCGGATGACCTTGTCGGTGACGGGCTCGAAACGGTACATGCCGCGGTTGACGTCCGGCGGCTCGAAGCTGATGCCCATCTTCAGCGCGTCTTCGTACAACACCTTGAGCTTGTCGGTGTTGTCCATTTCCACGGTCATGTTCCCGCAGTAGAACTCGGCCGTGTAGTGCACCTTGAGCCATGCCGTGTGGTAGGCCAGCAGCGAGTAGGCGGCGGCGTGCGACTTGTTGAAGCCGTAGCCCGCGAACTTTTCCATCAGGTCGAAGACCTCGTCGGCCTTGTCCTCGCTGATGCCCTGCTTGGCCGCGCCCTCGCGGAAGATCCCGCGGTGCATGACCATTTCCTCGACCTTCTTCTTGCCCATGGCACGGCGCAAGAGGTCGGCGCCGCCCAGCGAGTAGCCGCCCAGCACCTGGGCGGTCTGCATCACCTGCTCCTGGTAGACCATGATGCCGTAGGTCTCGGCCAGCACCTGCTCGACCAGCGGGTGCGGGTACTCCACCACTTCCTTGCCGTGCTTGCGCGCGACGAAGCTGGGGATCAGGTCCATGGGACCCGGGCGGTACAGCGCGTTCAGTGCGATCAGGTCTTCCAGGCGGCTGGGCTTGGCGTCGCGCAGCATGCCCTGCATGCCGCGCGATTCAAACTGGAACACGGCTTCGGTCTTGCCCTCGGAGAACAGGTGGTAGGTGCGCGCATCGTCCAGCGGGATGTTCTCGAAGGCGAAGTTCTCCTGGCCCTTGTGGCGCTTGATGATGAACTCGCGCGCGATCTCCAGGATGGTCAGCGTGGCCAGGCCCAGAAAGTCGAACTTCACCAGGCCCACGGCCTCCACATCGTCCTTGTCGTACATGGCCACGGCCGAGTCGCTGCCCGGCTGCTGGTACAGCGGGCAGAAGTCGGCCAGCTTGCCCGGGGCGATCACCACGCCGCCCGCGTGCATGCCGATGTTGCGAGTCATGCCTTCGAGCTTCTGGGCCATTTCGATCAGGGTCTTGACGTCTTCTTCTTTTTCGATGCGCTCGGCCAGCATGGGCTCGGCCTCGATGGCGTAGGTGTACTTGTCGCCCTCCTTCTTCGGGTTGGGCGGGTATTTGAGCGTGACGTGCAGGCCCGGCTTGTTGGGAATGAGCTTGGAGATGCCGTCGCAGAAGGTGTAGCTCATGTCCAGCACGCGGCCCACGTCGCGGATGGCCGCGCGCGCGGCCATGGTGCCGAAGGTGGCGATCTGGCTGACGGCGTCGCGGCCATAGAGCTGCTTCACGTAGTCGATGACGCGGTCGCGGTTGGCCTGGCAGAAGTCCACGTCGAAGTCGGGCATGGACACGCGCTCTGGGTTCAGGAAGCGCTCGAACAGCAGGTTGTATTCCAGCGGGTCCAGGTCCGTGATCTTGAGCACGTAGGCCACCAGCGAGCCCGCGCCCGATCCGCGGCCCGGGCCCACGGGGCAGCCGTTGAGCTTGGCCCACTTGATGAAGTCGCCCACGATGAGGAAGTAGCCCGGAAAGCCCATCTTGAGGATGGTGCCGATCTCGAATTCCAGCCGTTCCACGTAGCGCGGGCGCTGCGCCTCGCGCTTGGCGGGATCGGGATACAGGTGGGTCAGGCGGTCTTCCAGGCCGTTGAAGGATTCGCTGCGGAAGAACTCGTCCATGGTCATGCCGTCAGGCACGGGGAAATTGGGCAGCTGCGGCTTGCCCAGCACCAGGGTCAGGCTGCAGCGGCGCGCGATTTCCACGGTGTTGGCAATGGCGCTGGGAATGTCGGCGAACAGCGCCTGCATCTGCGCTGCGGTCTTGAAATGCTGGTCGCGCGTGAAGCGGCGCACGCGCTTCGGGTTGGCCAGGATTTCGCCTTCGGCGATGCACACGCGCGCTTCGTGGGACTCGTAGTCGTCGGGGCCGAAGAACTGGATGGGGTGCGTGGCCACCACGGGCAGGTTCAGCCGCTCGGCCAGTTGCACGGCAGCCAGCACGTGCGCCTCATCGTCCTGGCGCCCGGCGCGCTGCAGTTCGATGAAGAAACGGTGCGGGAACATGCCTGCCAGCCGCTGGGCCACTGCGGCTGCGCCGGCCTCGTCGCCGCGCATCAAGGCCTGGCCCACGGGGCCGGCCTGGGCACCGGCCAGCACGATCAGCCCCTCGCCCAGCTCCTGCAGCCAGGCCCAGGTGTGCACGGCCTGGCCCTTGACCACGTTGCGGGTCCAGCCACGGGCCAGCAGTTCGGACAGGTTGTGGTAGCCCAGCGGGCTTTGCACCAGCACGATGATGCGCGAGACGGCGGCGCCGTTCTCGCCTTCGATCTGGATTTCCGCGCCCAGCACGGGCTTGACGCCCTTGGCCCGCCCTTCGCGGTAGAACTTGACGCCGCCGAACAGGTTGTTGAAGTCTGTGACGGCCAGTGCGACCTGCCCATCCTCGGCGGCGGCCTTGACGATGGCATTGATGCGGTTGGTTCCGTCCACGACGGAGAATTCGGTGTGCAGGCGCAAATGGACAAACATATGGGCGCCATTGTAGAAAGCTCCGCAAGGCCGGGACCCGTTCACGGCCATGCCTTTGCCGCCGCCCCCGCCTGTGGGGCGGGCATCGCAGGCCGTTACAATGCTTCGGCCCGGTTGCGGGAAAATCAGGCTTTGTGCGGCCCCCAGCGCGGCCCGCTTCCCTGCCCGCCACCCCTCTCACCGCCCTTCGATTGCCCGAGAAACGTCCACCATGCAGCGTATTCCCCTGTCCATCGTTCCCGCCATGCTGGTCGCAGGCGTTCTGACAGCCTGCTCCAGTACGCAGCAAGACCCTACTGCCAAGTGGACCCCGGACCGCATCTATACCGAGGCCCGCGACGAAGCCGCCTCCGGCGCGTTCGACAAGGCCGTTCCGCTGTTCGAGAAGCTCGAAGGCCGTGCCGCCGGCACGCCCCTGGCCCAGCAGGCCCAGCTCGACAAGGCCTATGCCCAGTACAAGAGCGGCGACAAGATCCAGGCCACCGCCACGCTGGACCGCTTCCTGAAGCTGCATCCAGCCAGCCCCGCCACCGACTACGCCCTCTATCTGAAGGGCCTGGTCAACTTCAATGACAACCTGGGCATGTTCTCCTGGCTGTCGCGCCAGGATCTGTCCGAGCGTGACCAGAAGGCCGCCAAGGACTCGTTCGAGTCCTTCCGCGAGCTGGTGACGCGCTTCCCCGAATCGCGCTACGCCGAGGATTCCCGGCTGCGCATGCAGTACATCGTCAACTCGCTGGCGCAGTACGAGGTGCATGTGGCCCGCTACTACTACGGACGCGGCGCCTACGTGGCCGCCATCGCGCGCGCGCAAACGGCCGTCAAGGACTACCAGGGCGTTCCCGCCGTGCGCGAGGCCATGCAGATCCTGGTGAATTCATACGACGCCCTGGGCATGACGCAGCTGCGCGACGACGCGCAGCGCGTGCTGACCGCCTCCTATAGCCAGGAGTCGGACCAGGACCTCACGGCAAAGCAGAAGTCGTGGTGGAAGCTGTGGTGATCGGCGGCGCAGGCTGCGCCAGCGCCTGCAGGGCCTGAGCAAAGGCCGCCTCGTCCACCAGTGTCCGCATGGGCGGCAGCGCGGCACGCAGCCGCCGCCCGTAACCCATGGTGGCCAAACGGGAATCACAGACCACGAGTACGCCGCGATCCGTCTCGCGCCGGATCAGGCGGCCGGCGCCCTGCTTGAGCGCCATGGCGGCCTCGGGCAGCATGTAGTCGGCAAAGGCCTGGCGGCCCACGGATTCCAGACTGCGCGAACGCGCCTCGACCAGCGGATCGTCGGGTGGCGGAAACGGCAGCTTGTCGATGACCACCAGCTGCAGTGCATCGCCCGGCAGGTCCACCCCCTCCCAGAAAGTGGCCGAGGCCACGAGAATGCAGCCCCGCCCCGGGCTCGCCCCCGTGCCTTCCCCGCCTTGCGTGCCTTCCCTGCCTTCTCCGGCCGCAATAAAGCGCTCGATCAAGGCCAGCTTGGGCGCCTGCCCCTGGACCAGCACATCGAGTTCACCAAACAGCCCCAGCGACTGCTGCAGCGCATCGCCTATGGCGTGCAGCGCCCGCAGCGTGGTCGTCAGCACCAGGGTGCGCCCGCCCAGGCGCTGGGCAGCATCCAGCGCCAGGCGCGCCACCTCGGCGCTGTGCGTGGCACTGCCGGCCTGGGCAAAGGGCCGGGGCACGTAAAGCGCCGCCTGCCGCGCATAGTCGAAGGGACTGTCCACGCGCAGCACCTGGGCCTCGCGCAGGCCGCAGGGCTCGGTGAACCAGCTCAGGCGCTCGTCGTCACCCAGCGTGGCCGAGGTGAAGATCCAGGCGGTGCCCGATGGCTGCCGGGGTAGGCCTGCAGCTTCGGGAACGGGCGCGGGCACGCCTTCTTCCTGTTCTTGTGGCTCGGGCACGGGCTGTGCATCCTCTCTCTCTTGCTCTTCCGATCCCTGCGGCTCCTGCGTCAACCCCAACAGCCGCGTGCGCATGATGTGCGCAATGGTCAGCGGGGACTCCAGCATGCGCATCTGCTGGCTGCCCAGCTCCAGCCAGCGCACCGTATCCTGCACGGCGGCGGCGGCGAACGTGGCCAGGCGCCGCAGCAACTCGTTGCCGCGCTCGAACAACCTGCGCAGTTCGGGGTCGCTGACCTGCAGTTGCACCAGCGGTTCCAGCAGTGCCCGCAGGCTGCGCCCCAGCGTGACCAGGGCGGTGCGCCAGCGCTGCGCGTCCAGCCCCTGCGGCGTCACGCCCTGCCAGGGCAGGCGCCCGCCCACCGGTGGCTTGCCCGCCGCCAGGCGCAGTTCGCGCAATGCCTGCTCCACACGTGCCGAGAGCTGCATCCAGTCGGCCATGCCGCGCGCCATCTCCTGGCCGGCGCGCAGCACATCGCGGGCATAGCCCGTCAGTTGCTGGCCCGACAGGCTCTGGCCCGCAAACTGCACGCCGGTGTCGTTGAGCTGGTGGGCCTCGTCCACCACGACCACGCCCACGCTGGGCAGCAACTGGGCCACGCCCGACTCGCGCACATCCAGGTCGGCAAACATCAGGTGGTGGTTGATGACCACCACGTCGGCCTCCAGCGCAGCACGGCGCGCCACGTTGACATGGCAGTCCTGCCAATGCGGGCAGTCGGAACCCAGGCAGTTGTCGCGCGTGGAAGTGACCAGGGGCAGCGCGGGCGAGCGCTCATCCAGCGCAGGCAACTCGCCCAGGTCACCCGTACGCGTGGTGCGCGCCCAGCGCTCGACCAGGGCCACGCTGCGCAGCACCTGCGGGTCCTGCGGCGCCGTGCGGCCCTGGCGCACACGCTCCAGCCGCTCCATGCACAGGTAGGCGCTGCGGCCCTTGAGGCGCGCCATGCGCAGCGGCATGCCCAACGCGGCAACGAGGCGCGGCAGATCGCGGGCATACAGCTGGTCCTGCAGCGCGCGCGTGGCCGTGGACACCAGCAGGCGCTGGCCGCTGAGCAGGGCCGGCACCAGGTAGGCATAGGTCTTGCCCACGCCCGTGCCGGCCTCGACCACCAGGGTCTGGCGCTGCTCGATGGCCTGGGCCACGGCCAGGGCCATGCGGGTCTGCCCCTCGCGCGGCAGGAACAGCGCCTCGGCGCGCGACAGCAGGCCTTGCGGCGCGAAGGCCGCCTGCACGGCGGCGGTCAGGGAATGCAAAGGGCAGGTCCGTTTGTTGAAAAAGAGAGCGCCGCCGGGGTGCGGCGGGCCAGCGCCGGGGACGGTGCTCCGATAATATGCGCCATGACATTGGTGTGCCCATCCACCGCCCCAAGAGCCCACCAAACCAGAGACCATGCAGCCAGCGTACCGACTCCAAGCCGCCACAGGCATCCATCGCGGTGACAGGCAATACCAGCAAGACCAGGTGATGCTCATGGCCCACCCCTATGTACACGGCTGCCTGCTCGGCGTGCTGGCCGACGGCATGGGCGGGCGCAGTGGCGGGCGCAAGGCCTCCGACCAGGTCATGCTCACGGCGCGCCAGCTGTTCGAGCGCTTCGAGCCGGGCAAGGAAGACTGCACGACGCTGCTGGAGAGCATCGTCCACGAGTCGCACATGGTGATCCGGCTGACGGCCATCTCGGCCGAGCAGGAGCCGCACAGCACCATTGCCGCCTTCGTGCTGCTGCCCCAGGGCCGCTGCCACTGGGTGCATTCGGGCGATTCGCGCATCTACCACTACCAGGGCGCGACCATGGTCCACCGCACCAAGGACCACTCCTACGTCCAGTCCCTGGTGGACAGGGGAGAACTCACCGAGTTCGAGGCCCATGTGCATCCCAAGTCCAACATCCTGCTGGGCTGCCTGGGCACCGAGGCCGAGCCGCCCATGAGCCACCACGTGATCGAGCATGTGCATCCGGGCACCACGCTCATGGCCTGCAGCGACGGCGTCTGGCACTACTACACGGCGGAGGAACTGGGCACCGTGCTCAACGCGCTCACGCCGCGCGAGGCCACGGAGTTCCTGATCGACAAGGCACGCGTGCGCGCCCAGGGCGGTGGCGACAACCTGTCGCTGGTGGTGCTCAAGCTCGAGGCACTGGAGCCGGTGACGGCCTGACCACCGGACTCAGGGCGCAGGTGGAGCGGGCAGCGGCGCTGCCTGCGGGCCGCGCTCGCGGGCGGCATCGGCTGCGCGGGCCTTGCGCTCGGCGGCCTCTTTTTGCTTGGCCTCGAACTGGGCGCGGGCGGCGGTGCGCCGCTCCTGCTCCTGTGCGGACTGGCGCTGCTCGATCTGCGCCTGGCGATCACGCTGGTGGCTGGCCTGCTGGGCTGCGCGCTGCTGTGCGTCCTGGGCACGCTGGGCCCTGAGGGCCTGGGTGTCGCGCTGGGCGGCCGGTGGCCGCTCCTTGGCTTGCATGGACGAGGCGGCTTTCTGGGCCTTCTTGGCCTCGATATCCTCAAGGCGCTGGGCGGCGCGCTCCTTGCGCTCCTCATCGTTGAGCTGCAGCTCGCGTTCGCGCAGCGGCTTGTCCTGCTCGCGGGCTTCTTCGCGCGCCTGCCTGAGGCAGTCTTCCACGGCAAAGCGCTGATAGCACTCGGACTCCAGGCCGGTGCGCCGCCGGTCGATGACGGCACGCTGGGCCGCGATCTCGGCGCGTGCGGCCTTGCGCTCGGCCTGGACCTGCTTTGCAGCCTGGACGCGTTCCTGCCGCGCATCGGCATCGGCATCCACGCCGGCATCCGCAGCCATGGCCGGGCCGGCCAGCACAAGGCAGGCCAGCGCAGCGCCCAGGGGAGCGGGCAGTTTCTTCAAAAGGGCGAAAGCAGAGGTAGGCAGTTTCAGCATGTACAGGTCCGGCAAACGACGCCAGCGGCCGGGACCGGCCTCAGGTCAGGCTGGTGTCCACCACACGGCGCTCCAGCGCCAGGAATTCCTTGGACTGCATCTCGTTCAGGCGCGAGACGGTGCGGGGGAACTCATGGGCCAGCGGGCCCTCAGTGTAAAGCTGCTCGGGCGGCACGGCGGCCGAGATGACCAGCTTGACCCTGCGGTCGTACAGCACGTCCACCAGCCAGGTGAAGCGCCGCGCGGGCGATGCCATGTTGACCGGCATATAGGGCACGTCGGACAGCAGCACGGTGTGGAACTGGCTTGCGATCTCCAGGTAGTCGTTCTGCGAGCGCGGGCCGCCGCACAGCTCGCGGAAGTCGAACCAGACCACGCCACCGGCGCGGCGGCGCGCACGGATCTCGCGCGCCTCGATGTGCAGCACCGGGTCTTCGTCCTTGACTTCGGCCAGCTTGTCGAAGGTTTCGGTCATGGCCGCATCGGCCTGTGCACCCAGGGGAGTGTGATAGAGCCGGGCATTTTCCAGCGTGCGGCGGCGGTAGTCCGTGCCGTTGTCCACGTTGACGACTTCCATGCGCTCGTTGAGCAGGTCGATGGCCGGCAGGATGCGGTCGCGGTGCAGGCCGCCCGGGTACAGTTCGTCGGGCTTGAAGTTGGAGGTGGTGACAAAGCCCACGCCGTTGGCGAACAGCGAGACCAGCAACCGGTGCAGGATCATCGCGTCCGTGATGTCGGCGACGTGGAATTCGTCGAAGCAGATCAGCTTGTACTTCTTGGAGATGCGGGCACCCAGCACGTCCAGCGGGTTCTGCGTGCCCTGCAGCACGGCGAGCTCGCGGTGGACCTCGCGCATGAATTCGTGGAAATGCAGGCGCACCTTGCGCCTGAGCGGCACGGCGTTGAAGAAGCAGTCCATGAGAAAGCTCTTGCCGCGCCCCACCCCGCCGTACATGTAGACGCCGCGGGGAATCTCGGGATGGTTGATGAGCTTCTTGAAGGCGTTGGAGCGGCGCTGGCGGTAGACCGCCCAGTCGTCGGCACAGCGCTGCAGCGCCTCGACGGCGCGCAACTGCGCAGGATCACTGTGAAAGCCCTTGGCTACCAGTTCGGCCTCGTAGGCCTCTCGCACTGAAACGCTCATGCAGCATCAACCATTCGCTATGTATTCAGAAGCTGAAAACGCTTGCAGGGCAAGCGCTTTCAGGTCTTTGGCTTGGGCTAGATGGCTAGCCTGGCACTCAGAAATTCAGAGTGCGCTTGTCAACGGCCAGTGCCGCTTCCTTGGTGGCCTCGGACAGCGAGGGGTGGGCGTGGCAGATGCGGGCGATGTCTTCGCTCGATGCCTTGAACTCCATGGCGACCACGGCTTCGGAGATCAGCTCCGAGACCATGGGGCCGACCATGTGCACGCCCAGGATTTCGTCGGTCTCGGCATCGGCCAGGAACTTGACCATGCCCGTGGTGTCGCCCAGGGCGCGCGCGCGGCCGTTGGCCAGGAAGGGGAAGCTGCCGGCCTTGTACTTGACGCCCTGCTCCTTGAGTTGCTGCTCGGTGCGGCCCACCCATGCGATTTCGGGGCTGGTGTAGATCACCCAGGGAATGGTGCCGAAGTTCACATGGCCATGCTGGCCGGCAATGCGCTCGGCCACGGCCACGGCCTCTTCCTCGGCCTTGTGCGCCAGCATCGGGCCGCGCACCACGTCGCCTACGGCCCAGACGCCGGGCAGGCTGGTCTTGCAGTCGTCATCGACCACGACGCAGCCGCGCTCGTCCAGAGCCAGGCCCACGGCCTCGGCATTGAGGCCGGCCGTGTTGGCGGTGCGGCCGATGGAGATGATCAGCTTGTCGGCCTCCAGCGCCTGGGCTTCACCCTTGGCGTTGGTGTAGGCGATGGAAACGCCCTTCTTGCCGCTCTTGATTTCGCCGATCTTCACGCCCAGCTCGATCTTCAGGCCTTGCTTGTCGAACGCCTTCTTGGCTTCCTTGGCGATCTGCTCGTCCACGGCGGACAGGAACTTGTCCATGCCTTCGAGCACGACCACTTCCGTGCCCAGGCGGCGCCAGACCGATCCCATTTCCAGGCCGATCACGCCAGCGCCGATCAGGGCCAGCTTCTTCGGGGCCTTGCCCAGGCGCAGGGCGCCGTCGTTGGACAGGATGTTCTCTTCATCGAAAGGCACGCCGGGCAGCGCGCGGGCGCTGGAGCCCGTGGCGACCACGATCTGCTTGCCCGTCAGCACTTCCTCTTCCTTGCCGGCAACCTTGATCTCGTAGCCGCCCTCGACCGCCTTGACGAACGAGCCACGGCCGTGGAAGAAGGTGACCTTGTTCTTCTTGAACAGGTACAGGATGCCGTCGTTGTTCTGCTTCACGACCGCATCCTTGCGGGCGATCATCTTGGCCACGTCCATCTCGACCTTGCCGGTGGAGATGCCATGGTCGGCAAAGTGCAGATTGGCGTGCTCGAAGTGCTCGGACGACTGCAGCAGGGCCTTGGAGGGAATGCAGCCCACGTTGGTGCAGGTGCCGCCCGGAGCGGCGCCGCCAGCGGCGTTCTTCCACTCGTCGATACAGGCCACGTTGAAGCCCAGTTGTGCGGCACGGATGGCGGCGATGTAGCCGCCGGGGCCGGCGCCGATGACGATGACGTCGAATTGCTTGCTCATTTGTCTTCTACCTTTATCAAATCGGCGATCAGCCCCTGAGTCAAAAGGACGTACCCCGTGCTGGAGGAAATCGGAACACCAGCGTTCAGATTTTTGAAAACCGGGGTGTTCAAGGAAACCCTGCACACGGCAAGAAACGGTGCGTTGATGCAGGCATTGCCTTCATCGTCCGTCAGTTTCCACTCTCCATGGGGCGAAAGAGGCAGACCGGCGAGGTCCAATACGCTCCAATTGCCAGAATCATCCTGCCTGATCCTGACGCTGGGTTTGCCAGCTTGATTTTCACAGGCCTGCTGCAGCGCAGGCGCCATCTCGGCAGACGCACGAATGGACTGGCAGTCCATCCGGTAGTCGCCGATCAGTCGAGCCTGCGCTGGCTGCACCGTCGGACGGAACGTCCCGCACGATGCAAGCAGCAGTGCCGATGCCACAGTTGCCATGGCAGTCTGCAGCATGTCTTCTCTTCGATTTACAGGTCGAACAGCAGGCGCGAAGGATCTTCCAGCGCGTCCTTCATGGCCACCAGGCCCAGCACGGCTTCGCGGCCGTCGATGATGCGGTGGTCATAGGACATGGCCAGATAGTTCATCGGGCGGACCACGACCTGGCCGTTCTCGACCATGGCGCGGTCCTTGGTGGCGTGCACGCCCAGGATGGCCGACTGGGGCGGGTTGATGATGGGGGTGGACATCATCGAGCCGAAGGTGCCGCCGTTGGAGATGGAGAAGGTGCCGCCGGTCATTTCTTCAATGCCCAGCTTGCCTTCGGCAGCCTTCTTGCCGAATTCGGCAATCTTCTTTTCGATGTCGGCGAAGCTCATCTGGTCTGCATTGCGCAGGATGGGCACCACCAGGCCACGGGGCGAACCCACGGCGATACCGATGTCGAAGTAGCCGTGGTAGACGATGTCGTTGCCGTCCACGGAAGCATTGAGCACGGGGTACTTCTTCAGGGCGTGCACTGCCGCCTTGACGAAGAAGGACATGAAGCCCAGCTTGGTGCCGTGTTCCTTGGTGAAGGCGTCCTGGAACTTCTTGCGCAGGTCCATCACCGGGGCCATGTTCACTTCGTTGAACGTGGTCAGGATGGCGTTGGTGGACTGCGACTGCAGCAGGCGCTCGGCCACGCGGGCACGCAGGCGGCTCATGGGCACGCGCTGCTCGGGACGGCCGCTGAGGTCTTCCTTGGCAGCGGGAGCCGACACCTGGGGCAGCGCCTTGGTGGGCACGCCGGTGGGGATGACGGCAGCCGTGGACTGCACGCCGCCCTTGATGGCGGCCAGGGCGTCGCCCTTGGTCACCCGGCCATCCTTGCCGGAGCCAGCCACGCCGGCGGCCGACAGGTTGTTCTCGGCCAGCAGCTTGGCAGCGGCGGGCATGGCGACATCACCCTTGCTGCCACCGGTGGCGGCCGCGGCTGCGGGCGCCGCAGCGGGAGCGGCTGCAGCGGCGGGAGCGGCTGCAGGAGCGGCAGCGGCCACGCCGGCCACGCCTTCGGTGTCGATCTTGGCGATCAGCTGCTCGGCCACCACGGTGGCGCCGTCACCTTGCACGATCTCGGCCAGCACGCCAGCGGCGGGCGCGGGCACTTCGAGCACGACCTTGTCGGTTTCGATCTCGATGAGGATCTCATCGACTGCAACCGCTTCGCCGGCCTTCTTCTTCCAGGTCAGCATGGTGGCCTCAGCGATGGACTCGGACAGCTGGGGAACTTTGACTTCAACGATAGCCATTTGTGATTCTTTCCAAAAGTGTTCTGTACTGATACGTAGCGGGTGGGGGCTGCCTTACTTGTTCAGGACAAAACCCTTGAGCTTGGAGAACGCGCCTTCCACCAGGGCCTTTTGCTGCTCCTGGTGCAGGTGTGCGTAACCCACGGCGGGCGATGCGGAGGCAGCGCGGCCGGAGTAGCCCAGCTTCTGGCCATCGAGCATGTTCTCGTGGATGTAGTGCTGCACGAAGAACCAGGCGCCCTGGTTCTGCGGCTCGTCCTGGCACCAGACGATCTCGGTGGCGTTGCCGAACTTCTTGAGTTCAGCGGCGAAGGCTTTGTGCGGGAAGGGGTACAGCTGTTCGACGCGGATGATGGCGACGTCCTTGCTTTCCTTCTCGGCGCGCTTCTTGACCAGGTCGTAGTAGACCTTGCCCGAGCATGCGATCACGCGCTTGACCTTGGCCGCGTTCTTCACGACGGCTTCGTCCTGCTCGGGGATCACGGTCTGGAAGCCACCGCTGGTGAACTCGGACAGCGGCGAGGTCGCATCCTTGTTACGCAGCAGCGACTTGGGCGTCATGATGACCAGCGGCTTGCGCAGCGGGCGCACCATCTGGCGACGCAGCACGTGGAAGATCTGGCTGGCCGTGGTGGGCTGCACGATCTGCATGTTGGCGTCGGCGGCCAGCTGCATGAAGCGCTCCAGGCGTGCCGAGCTGTGCTCGGGGCCCTGGCCTTCATAGCCGTGCGGCAGCATCAGCGTCAGGCCGTTGATGCGGCCCCACTTGACTTCACCGGAGGCGATGAACTGGTCGATCACCACCTGGGCGCCGTTGGCGAAGTCGCCGAACTGGGCTTCCCAGATCACCAGGGTGTTGGGATCGTTCGACGCGTAGCCGTACTCGAAGCCCAGCACGGCCTCTTCGGACAGGATGGAGTCGATGACGGTGAACGGAGCCTGGCTGTCGGCCACGTTCTGCAGCGGGATGTAGGTGCCTTCGCTCCACTTTTCACGCTTTTGGTCATGGATGACCGAATGGCGGTGGGTGAAGGTGCCGCGGCCGCAGTCCTCGCCCGACAGGCGCACGGGGTAGCCCGATGCGACCAGCGATGCGAAGGCCATGTGCTCGCCCATGCCCCAGTCCACGTTGACGTCGCCGCGGCCCATGGCTGCGCGGTCGTCATAGACCTTCTTGACCAGCGCGTGCGGCGTCACGGTCTCGGGGATGGTGGTGATGCGTTCGGCCAGGCGCTTCCATTCGGTCAGCGGGATGGCGGTGTCGCCAGCGTCGGTCCAGGTCTTGCCCAGGAACGGGCTCCAGTCCACGGCGTACTTGCTCTTGAAGTTCGTCAGCACCGGGTCCACGGTGTGGCGGCCTTCGTCCATGGCGGCGCGGTAGGCCTTGGCCATGTCGTCGCCCAGCGTCTCGCCCAGGCCTTGCGTGGCCAGCTTGTCGGCGTACAGCTTGCGGGTACCGGGGTGGGCGCCGATCTTCTTGTACATCAGCGGCTGGGTCAGGGCAGGCGTGTCCTGCTCGTTGTGGCCCAGCTTGCGGAAGCAGACGATATCCACGACCACGTCCTTGGAGAATTCCATGCGGAATTCCAGCGCCAGCTGCACGGCCAGTGCCACGGCTTCCGGATCATCGCCGTTCACGTGCAGCACGGGCGACTCGATCATCTTGACGATGTCGGTGCAGTACAGCGTGGAGCGGGTATCGCGCGGATCGGAGGTGGTGAAGCCGATCTGGTTGTTGATGATGATGTGCACCGTACCGCCCGTGGTGTAGCCACGGGTCTGGGCCAGCGCCAGGGTTTCCTGGTTCACGCCCTGACCGGCAAAGGCGGCATCGCCGTGCACCAGCACGGGCAGCACCTGCTTGCCGTGCGGGTCGTCGCGGCGGTCCATGCGCGAGCGCACCGAGCCTTCGACCACGGGGTTGACGATTTCCAGGTGCGAGGGATTGAAGGCCAGCGACAGGTGGACAGGGCCGCCGGCGGTGGACACGTCGGAGCTGAAGCCCTGGTGGTACTTCACGTCGCCCGAGGGCAGGTCTTCGGGAGCGGTGTGGTCGAACTCGGCGAACAGGTCCTTGGGCATCTTGCCCAGGGTGTTGACCAGCACGTTCAGGCGGCCGCGGTGGGCCATGCCGATCACGACTTCCTGCACGCCCTTCTGGCCGGCGGCGTTGATCAGCTCGTCCATGGCGACGATGAAGCTTTCGCCACCTTCCAGCGAGAAGCGCTTCTGGCCGACGTACTTGGTGTGCAGGTAGCGTTCCAGGCCTTCGGCAGCCGTCAGGCGGTCGAGGATGCGCTTTTTCCGGCTGGCGTCAAAGCTGGGCTTGGTACGGCTGGTTTCCAGCTTCTGCTGCCACCAGCGCTTTTGCGTCTGGTCGGTGGCATACATGTACTCGGTGCCCAGGGTGCCGCAGTAGGTCTCGCGCAGCGCGTTCATCAGCTCGCGCAGCGACATGCTTTCCTTGCCGAAGAAGGTGTTGCTCGTGTTGAACACCGTTTCCTGGTCGGCATCGGTGAAGCCGTAGAACGACGGCTCCAGCTCGGGAATTTCGGGGCGCTCGGTGCGCTTGAGGGGATCGAGATCGGCCCAGCGTGCGCCGACATTGCGGTAGGCGGCGATCAGCTGCTGGACGGCGGTGCGCTTGCGGCCCAGCTCGGAGTCGGCGCCGGATGCCACGACCACCTTGGTGCCGCCTTGCTTGGCGCGCTCAGCGAAAGCGTTGATGACGGGCTGGTGCGGGACGTCCTTGGAGTCCGTGCCGTCGACTGCGGGCACATGTTGCAGTGCATCAAAGTACTCGCGCCAGGAATCCGGCACGCTACCGGGGTTGGCCAGGTAGTTCTCGTACATTTCTTCGACGTAGGGGGCATTGCCGCCGAAGAGGTAAGTATTGCCTTGATAGGCTTGGTAGACCGACGTCTGATCGCTCATATTGCGCTGACCTCCGCCTCCCTGAAGGAGGCATTAGCTGGTTTGTAGAACCTTCCGCGACACGGCTGTACCGATTGGCGGATGCGACTGTGGCTGGGGAAGGGCCTGGTTGCGACCGCCATTGTGCCACCGTTCAAACATCGCAGCAGGGCAGTTACCAAGCGATTACCTGGACCCTCCGGGAGTTCCCGCAGTCGCGTACATTGGCGCATCTTCCGAACGGACCGACAGATGAACCTGCTGCCCCTACACAAACGCACTTTCATGCTGCTGCTGATCGCGGCGACCATCGGCTTCGGCGCCGTGCTCTGGGAGTTCATGGGGGCCATTTTCTGGGGCGTCGCCCTGGCCATCCTGTTCTCGCCGCTGCACCGGCGCCTGCTGGCGCGCATGCCCCGGCGCACCAATCTCGCCGCCCTGTCCACCCTGCTGCTGTGCCTGGTGATCGCCATCCTGCCGCTGGCGCTGATCGGCGCCTCGCTGGTGCGCGAGGCCTCGGTGATCTATGAGCGCGTCAACAGCGGCAACCTGGACGCGGGCACCTATCTGCAACAGATCATGGATGCCCTGCCCTCCTGGGTGACGCCCTGGCTGGAGAGGTTGCACCTGGGCTCGCTGGCCGAGCTGCAGGACAAGCTGTCCAGCATCGCCATGCAGGCCTCCAAGCTGGCGGCCACCAAGGCGCTGGGCATAGGCCAGAACACCTTCGGCTTCCTGGTGGGCTTTTGCGTGATGCTGTACCTGCTGTTCTTCCTGCTGCGCGACGGCCGTGACCTGACCCAGCGCATCCGCATGGCGATTCCGCTGCAGGCCGACCACAAGGCCGAGCTGTCGAGCAAGTTCACCACCGTGATCCGCGCCACCGTCAAGGGCAACCTGGCCGTGGCCGCCTCCCAGGGCGCGCTGGGCGGGCTGATCTTCTGGATCCTGGGCATCCAGGGCCCCGTGCTGTGGGGCGTGGTCATGGCCTTCCTCTCGCTGCTGCCCGCCGTGGGCGCGGGCCTGATCTGGGCACCCGTGGCCATCTACTTCCTGGCCACGGGCGCCGTGGGCAAGGGCGTGATCCTCATCGCCTACGGCGTGCTGGTGATCGGCCTGGTGGACAACGTGCTGCGCCCGCTGCTGGTGGGCAAGGACACGAAGATGCCCGACTACATCGTGCTGATCTCGACGCTGGGCGGCATGGCTCTCTTCGGACTGACGGGTTTTGTGATAGGGCCCGTGATCGCGGCCCTGTTCATGGCGATCTGGGACATGTTCACGCGCATGCAAGTGCAGGATGAGGAAAAGCGCCGCCAAATCGCAAAATCGATGGCCCAGGCAGGTGTGGCGCATGCTGAATATCAGACATCGGATGATATGGACCTCAAGCAAGAACCACACGATCCCCGCCCGCACGCACGCTGAGCCTGCTCCGGCCCCTCCCTCTGGGCAGGGACCGGAAATCAAATTCCAGGCCTTCAACGGTTGCAAATGGATCGCATTCGCGCAATAGCCAGGATTGATCGAATTCATTAATCCATCCAATGAATGGCGGATTGATATAAAACAAAATGTCCGAAGCCCTGAATCCAGATAATCATTTCACCTGATGATCCCGCCGGGCGGCGCCCCGGCAAGCCCCGCGCAGCAAGGGCTGGCGTGGAGCTTGCGCGCGAATGCCGCACAGGCGGACTCAGGATTAAGGGTTATTTCCCGGATTGATTCCGGGGTGCACTCGTAGAATTTGCTTACAAGCGTCAATTTCTATTAGAAGGTACCCCACATGGTCCAATTCTCCAGACGCCAGTTCATGAAAGTGACTGGTTCGACTCTGGCCGGATCCAGCCTGGCGTTGATGGGCTTCTCGCCCACTGCCGCCCTGGCTGAAGTGCGCCAGTTCAAGCTGGCCGCCACCACGGTCACCCGCCAGACCTGTACCTACTGCTCGGTAGGCTGCGGCATCCTGATGTATTCGCTGAGCGACGGCGTCAAGAACGCCAAGCTGTCGGTGATCCACGTCGAGGGCGATCCGGACCACCCCGTCAACCGCGGCACGCTGTGTCCCAAGGGCGCTTCGCTGCTGGATTTCGTCCATAGCCCGCACCGCCTGAAGTACCCCGAATACCGCGCCCCCGGCTCCAGCGAGTGGAAGCGCATGTCCTGGGACGAGGCGCTGACGCGCATCACCAAGCTGCTCAAGGACGATCGCGACGCGAACTTCGTCGAGCAAAACGACAAGGGCCAGACGGTGAACCGCTGGCTGACCACCGGCATGCTGGCCGCCTCGGCCTCCAGCAACGAAGCCGGTTACGTCACGCACAAGGTTGCCCGTTCCTGGGGCCTGCTCGCACTCGATAACCAAGCACGTGTCTGACACGGCCCGACGGTGGCAGGTCTTGCCCCGACGTTTGGCCGTGGAGCGATGACGAACCATTGGGTCGACATCAAGAACGCGGACGTTATCCTGATCATGGGCGGCAATGCCGCTGAAGCACATCCCTGCGGTTTCAAGTGGGTGACCGAAGCGAAGGAGCACAACGGTGCGCACTTCATGGTGGTCGATCCGCGCTTCAACCGCTCCGCCTCCGTGGCCGATTTCTACGCCCCCATCCGGTCGGGCTCGGACATCGTGTTCCTGGGTGGCGTGATCAACTATCTGCTCACGAACGACAAGATCCATCACGAATACGTGAGGAACTACACCGACTTCTCGTACATCGTGAAGGAGGAGTTCGCGTTCGACGAAGGCATCTTCTCGGGCTACGACCCGCAGACACGCAAATACGACAAGTCCAGCTGGGACTACGAACTCGACGCCGACGGCTACGTGAAGGTGGACGCCAGCCTGCAGCATCCGCGCTGCGTGTACCAATGGCTCAAGCGCCACTACGCCAGCTACACGCCCGAGAAGGTGGAGAGCGCCTGCGGCACGCCCAAGGAAAAATTCCTGCACGTGTGCGAGAAGCTGGCATCGACCGCTGTGCCGGGCCGCGTCGCGACCATCCTGTACGCACTGGGCTGGACACAGCACACCACGGGCGCGCAGATCCTGCGCACGGGCGCCATGGTCCAGCTGCTGCTGGGCAATATCGGCGTGGCCGGTGGCGGCATGAACGCGCTGCGCGGGCACTCCAACATCCAGGGCCTGACGGACCTGGGCATCCTGTCTGCCTCGCTGCCCGGCTACCTGACGCTGCCCAACGAAGGCGAGCAGGACTACCAGAAGTACATCGACGCGCGCACGCCCAAGGCCATGCGCCCGGGCCAGATGAACTACTGGTCGAACACGCCCAAGTTCCACGTGAGCCTGATGAAGGCCTGGTGGGGACCGGCGGCCACGGCCGAGAACAACTGGGCCTTCAACTACCTGCCCAAGCTGGACAGGCAGTACGACATGCTGCAGGTGTTCGACCTGATGGCGCAGGGCAAGATCAACGGCTACATCGCCCAGGGCTTCAACCCGCTGGCGGCCCTTGCGAACAGCAACAATGTGCGCGAAGGCCTCAAGAAGCTGAAGTTCCTGGTGATCATGGACCCGCTGGTCACCGAGACATCGGAGTTCTGGCAGAACCACGGCGAGTTCAACGACGTGGATCCGGCATCGATCCAGACCGAGGTGTTCCGCCTGCCCACGACCTGCTTTGCCGAGGAGGACGGCGCCGTCGTCAGCTCCTCGCGCGTGCTGCAGTGGCACTGGAAGGCGGCCGAGCCCCCGGGCGAGGCCAAGACCGACATTGCCATCATGTCGGCCCTGCACCTGCGCCTGAAGCAGGCCTACGAGAAGGACGGCGGCAAGTTCCCCGAGCCGATCACCAAGCTGTGGTGGCCCTACGCCCATGCCGATCATCCGACCTCGGAAGAGATCGCCAAGGAGTACAACGGCCGCGCCCTGGTGGACCTGTTCGACCCCAAGGACCCCACCAAGCTCATCCGCAAGGCCGGCGAGCAGCTGGCCGGCTTCGGCGAGATGCGCGACGACGGCACGACGATGGGCGGCTGCTGGATCTGGGCAGGCTGCTGGACCTCGTCCGGCAACCAGATGGCCCGGCGCGACAACAGCGACCCCACGGGCATAGGCAACACGCTGAACTGGGCCTGGGCCTGGCCGGCCAACCGCCGCGTGCTCTACAACCGCGCCTCCTGCGACCGCAACGGCCAGCCGTTCGACCCCAAGCGCACGCTGATCCGCTGGAACGGCAAGGCCTGGGGCGGCGCCGACGTGCCCGACATGGGCCCGACCATGCCGCCGGAGACCACCGATCCGTTCATCATGAACCCCGAGGGCGTGGCGCGTTTCTTCGCCCGCAAGGGCATGAACGAGGGACCGTTCCCCACCCACTACGAGGCCTTCGACAACCCGCTGGGATACAACCCCATGTATCCCGACAACAAGCTGGCGGTCATCAACCCGGCCACGCGCATCTTCGACTCCGTCAAGGATTCGGCGGGCTCGCCCAGCGAGTTCCCGCACGTGGGCACGACGTACCGCCTGACCGAGCACTTCCACTACTGGACCAAGCACGTTCAGCTGAACAACATCGTTCAGCCCGAGCAGTTCGTGGAGATCGGCGAGGCGCTGGCCAAGGAACTGGGCATCGAGACCGGCCAGCATGTGAAGGTCAGCTCCAAGCGCGGCTTCGTCAAGGCCGCCGCCGTGGTGACCAAGCGCATCAAGCCCATGAAGATCGATGGCAAGACCATCCACCACGTGGGCGTGCCCATCCACTGGGGCTTCTCGTCGACGGGCCGCAAGGGCTACATGGCCAACAACCTGACGGCATCGGTGGGCGATGGCAACAGCCTTACCCCGGAATCCAAGACCTTCCTCGTGAAGGTGGAAAAGGTTTAAGGAGCAGCTGATGTCATCAACCATGTCTCTCGATATCAAGCGTCGCTCGGCCACGACGACGCCTGCTCCCAGTGCGCGCGAAACGCACAGCGGCGAGGTGGCCAAGCTCATCGATGTCTCCAAGTGCATCGGGTGCAAGGCCTGCCAGACCGCCTGCATGGAGTGGAACGACCTGCGCGACGAAATCGGAACCTGCGCGGCCGGCGTCTATGACAACCCGACCGATCTGACCGATCAGTCGTGGACCGTCATGCGCTTTACCGAGTACGAGAACGAAGCGACAGGCAACCTGGAGTGGCTGATCCGCAAGGACGGCTGCATGCACTGCGAGGACCCGGGCTGTCTGAAGGCCTGCCCCTCGCCGGGCGCCATCGTGCAGTACAGCAACGGCATCGTGGACTTCCAGCAGGACCAGTGCGTGGGCTGTGGCTACTGCGTCACGGGCTGCCCGTTCAACATCCCGCGCATCTCCAAGAAGGACCACAAGGCCTACAAGTGCACGCTGTGCTCGGACCGCGTGGCCGTCGGCCGCGAGCCTGCCTGCGTCAAGACCTGCCCCACGGGCGCCATCATGTTCGGCACCAAGGAGGCGATGAAGGACCAGGCCGAGCACCGCATCGGCGACCTCAAGCGGCGCGGCTATGCCGAAGCGGGCCTGTATGACCCGCAAGGCGTGGGCGGCACCCATGTGATGTACGTGCTGCATCACGCGGACAAGCCTTCGCTGTACAAGGGCCTGCCCGACGACCCGAAGATCAGCCCCATGGTGTCCCTGTGGAAGGGCGTGGCCAAGCCGCTGGCCATGGCCGCGCTGGGCGCAGCTGCCGTCGGCAGCCTGTTCCACTACATCACCAAGGGCCCGAACGACGTGTCCAAGGAACTGGAAGACGAAATGGACCGCAAGGACCAGGAAGCCGCTGAAAAGGAGGCCCGCCGATGAAACGCAACCCACGTGACCTGGTGCGCTACAACGCATCGGAGCGTGCCAACCACTGGGTGGTCGGCATCTGCTTCATCCTGCTGGCGCTGTCGGGCCTGGCGTTCTTCCACCCGGCCTTCTTCCCGCTCACGCAGCTGTTCGGCGGCGGGCCGTGGACGCGCATCCTGCACCCCTACATCGGGGTGGTGATGGCGCTGTTCTTCATCATCATGGCGCTGCGCTTCTGGCGCCTGAACGTGGTGGAGCCGCGCGACATCGAGTGGCTCAAGAACGTCGACAAGATGATCGACGGCGACGACCATGACATGCCCGAGCAGGGCAAGTACAACGGCGGCCAGAAGCTGCTGTTCTGGGGCCTGGTCATCGGCATGCTGGCGATCACCGTGACCGGCGCGCTCATGTGGCGCGCCTGGTGGACGCTGCCCGTCAACGTGGTACGCGCCGCCTCGGTGGTGCATGCCATTGCGGGCGTGTGGATGATCGGCCTGATCATCATGCACGTCTACGCGGCCATCTGGACCCGGGGCACCATCCGCGCCATGCTGTACGGCACGGTGACGCGGGCCTGGGCCAAGCAGCACCACCGGGGGTGGTATCGCAAGATGACCGGGGACAACGACTGAGCCCCCTGAGCGGCTGCGCCGCTTCCCCCTCTCGCTTCGCGGGGGGGGGGACGGCACCCTCGGTGCGGGGCGGCCCTTCCTCGGTGCCCCTGATCTGGGGCACGCCGGTTTCATAGGCCAAGGACAATGCGGAACCCCGTGTTAGCCTTTCGCCTGAAGCCACCAGCCGCCCGGCGTCCCTGGACGCTGGGCGATTGTCTTTTTGGAACATTCCAATGCAACGCATTCTTCAACCCGGCGATATCGAGTCGCTGGACCACACCAGTTTTCCGCGCGTGCTGCTGCCGCAGTTGCCGGGGCTGTTCGTCGAGCGGGCAGCGCGGCTGCGGCAGCTGGCCGAGGGCAATCCGATTGCCGACTACCTGCGGTTCGTGGCGCAGATCGTGGACGCGCAGGCCAAGGCGGCCGGGCAGTTGACGCTGGCCGAGCCCGATGCGGCGCTGATCGCGCGGGCGCAGGAGCATTCCATGCCGCTGCTGCCTGCCGCCGACCATATCGATGACGCCTGGCATGGCGTGCTCGACCGCATGCTCGATGCCCTGTCGGGCGCCGGTGGCCTGCCGGAGCCGCTGCAGCCGCTGCTGCAGGAGCTGCGCGCGCTGGACACGGCCGGGCGTGACGAGATCGCGCAGCGGCTGCTGCAAAAGGAAGTGGCGGCCCGCCACGTGGGCATGGCGCCCTTTGTGATGGCTGCGCTGCAGGTGGTGTTTGCCACGCGCGCCAGCGGCCTGAGCGCACGCGACGTGCCCTATACCGATCCCGCCTCGATCTGCCCCGTCTGCGCCAGCGAGCCCGTGGCCAGCGTGCTGCGCATCGGCGGCAAGGCGGCAGGCCACCGCTACCTGCACTGCGGCACCTGCTGCACGGAGTGGCACATGGTGCGCGTCAAGTGCTCGCACTGCGAATCGACCAAGGGCGTCGAATACCAGGGCATCGATGGCGCCGGCGATACCGTGCTGGCCGAGACCTGCGAGGAATGCGGCAGCTATCGCAAGGTGGTCAACCAGGAAAAGGACCCGATGGCCGAGCCCCTGGCCGACGACCTGGCCTCGCTGATGCTGGACCTGCTGATGGGCGAGGAGACGCGCTTTCAGCGCGCAAGCGCCAATCCCCTGCTCTACGTGGCCTTTGCCGAGGAGCAGGACGAGGCCGGCGACGCGCTGATCGACCCTGCAACGCCTGCCTC
This sequence comes from Delftia sp. UME58, assembly GCF_014170385.1. Classification (NCBI taxonomy): domain Bacteria; kingdom Pseudomonadati; phylum Pseudomonadota; class Betaproteobacteria; order Burkholderiales; family Comamonadaceae; genus Delftia; species Delftia sp. UME58. The sequence continues at coordinate 17,233 of NZ_LZZV01000013.1, read as the reverse complement.
CTGATACCGCCCGAAAGCGCCTGACGCTGAGTGACACCCGTGCCCACACCATGACCGATACCGCCGCCACCTCTGCCGCTTCCACCGCCCCGTCCGCGCTGCGCCTGCCTGCCGTGGACAAGGTGCTGCTGAGCACCGACATGCTCGCGCTGCGCGAGCGCCACGGCCTCGATGCATGCACCCAGGCCGTGCGCGAATCCCTGGCGCAGATGCGAGCCGATGCGCAGGAGCGGCTGCGGTCGGGCGAGCCCGATGCAGGCGCACCCGGCATCACTGAGGTGGTCCAGGCGGCCGGCCTGCGCCTGGCGCAGCGCTTTGCGCCCCGGCTGCGCACGGTCTTCAACCTCACGGGCACGGTGCTGCACACCAACCTGGGCCGCGCCCTGCTGCCGCAGGAGGCGGTGGACGCCGTGGTGGCTGCCATGACCGCGCCGGCCAACCTGGAGTACGACCTGGAAGACGGCGGTCGTGGCGACCGCGACGACCTGATCGAATCCCTGGTCTGCGAACTCACGGGCGCCGAGGCCTGCACCGTCGTCAACAACAACGCCGCCGCCGTGCTGCTGACCCTGGCCGAGCTGGCGGCCGGGCGCGAGGTCATCGTCTCGCGCGGCGAGCTGGTGGAGATCGGCGGGGCCTTCCGCATTCCCGACGTGATGACGCGCGCGGGCGCCACCCTGGTCGAGGTGGGCACCACCAACCGCACCCATGCGCGCGACTACGAAGGCGCTGTCGGCGAGCACACCGGCCTGCTCATGAAGGTGCATTGCAGCAACTACGCCATCACGGGCTTCACCAAGGCCGTGAGCGACGCCGAGGTGGCCGCCATTGCCCATGCGCACGGCCTGCAGATGGTGGTGGACCTGGGCAGCGGCACCCTGGTCGATCTGCGCGAATGGGGCCTGCCCTACGAGGTCACGGTGCGCGAGACCATCGAGTCGGGCGCCGACATCGTCACCTTCAGCGGCGACAAGCTGCTGGGCGGCCCGCAGGCCGGCCTGATCGTGGGCCGCAGGGACCTGATCGCCCGCATCAAGAAACACCCGCTCAAGCGCGCACTGCGCGTGAGCAAGCTCACCCTGGCCGCGCTGGAGCCCACGCTGCGCCTGTACCTGCACCCCGAAAAGCTGGCCGAGCGCCTGACCACGCTGCGCCTGTTCACTCGGCCCCAGGCCGACATGCAGGCCCGCGCGCAGGCCCTGCAGCCGCTGGTGCAGCAGGCGCTGGGCAGCCGCTACGTGGTGGAAACCGCCGAGATGAACAGCCAGATCGGCAGCGGCGCCCTGCCCGTGGAGAACCTGCCCAGCTGGGGCCTGCGCCTGCATCCGGCCGACGGTCGCCAGGCCGGCCGCCAGCTCACCCGGCTGGAGGCGGGCCTGCGCGGCCTGCCGCGCCCCGTCATCGGCCGGCTGCATGATGACGCTCTGTGGCTGGACCTGCGCTGCCTGGAGGCGGCCGACGAGCTGGCCTTCACCGAACAGCTGCCGCTGCTGCACATCGCCTGAGGACGAACGCATGATCATCGGCACCGCCGGCCACATCGACCACGGCAAGACCACCCTGGTGCGCGCGCTCACGGGCGTGGACACCGACCGCCTCAAGGAAGAGAAGGCGCGCGGCATCTCCATCGAGCTGGGCTATGCCTACACGCCGCTGCCCAATGGCGAGGTATTGGGCATCATCGACGTGCCCGGCCACGAAAAATTCGTACACACCATGGCCGCAGGCGCCGTGGGCATAGACCACGCCCTGCTGGTGGTGGCCGCCGACGACGGCGTCATGCCGCAGACGCGCGAGCACCTGGACATCCTGCGCCTGCTGGGCGTGCGCGAAGCCACCGTGGCCCTGACCAAGGCCGACCGCGCCACGCCCGAGCGGCTGCAGCAGGTGCGCGCCGAGATCGAGGCCCTGCTGGCGCCCACGGCGCTGGCCGGCGCCCCGGTCTTTCCCACCGCCGCCGCCCAGCCCGGTGATGCGGGCGTGGCGCAGCTGCGCGAGCACCTCATGGCGCGCGCCCAGTCCATTCCCGCGCGCGCCAGCGACGGGCTGTTCCGCCTGGCCGTGGACCGCAGCTTCACGCTGCCGGGCCAGGGCACCGTGGTCACGGGCACCGTGTTCGGCGGGCAGGTGAAGGTGGGCGATACGCTGGTGCATTCGGCCTCGGGCACCGAGGTGCGCGTGCGCAGCCTGCATGCCCAGAACCAGGCCAGCGAGCAGGGCCTGGCCGGACAGCGCTGCGCGCTCAACCTGTCGGGCATTGCCAAGGAAGACATCACGCGCGGCGACTGGATGGCCGACGCCCGGCTGCTGCAGGCCAGCGACCGCATCGACGTGCGCCTGCAACTGCTGGCCGATGCGCCCTCACTGGCCCAATGGACGCCTGTGCATGTGCACATCGGTACGGCGCGCTGCACGGCCCATGTGGCCCTGCTGCAGGACCAGCCGCTGGGCCCGGGCGAACAGGCCATCGTCCAACTGGTGCTGGACATGCCCGTACATGCCCAACCCGACGACCGGCTCATCGTGCGCAACGCCCAGGCCAGCCGCACCATTGCCGGTGGCAGCGTCATCGACCCCTTTGCACCCGCACGCAAGCGCCGCAGCCCCGAGCGCGCGGCCCATCTGCAGGCGCTGGAATCGCTGATTGCCACCGGGGACGCCAGCGCGCTGGTGCAAGGCGCGGCGCACGGCATTGCCACATCGCAGCTCATGCGCCTGACGGGCCGTGCATCGGTGGTCGCGGATGCCCGCCTGCACCGCCTCCCCCTGGCCGAGGGCGATACGCTGCTGCTGGGCGAGGCACGCTGGCAGCAGCTGCGCAGCCAGGTGCTGGACAGCATGGCGCGCTTTCACGAGAAAAGCCCCGACGAGCCCGGCGTGAACGCCGCACGCCTGCGCCGCATGGCGCTGTCGGGCCTGGTGCATGCAGGGCATGACGCGCTGTGGAAAGGCCTGCTGCAAGCCCTGCTGCAGGACGGCAGCCTGGCCGCCAGCGGCGCCTGGCTGCACCTGCCCGGCCACAGCGTGCAGCTGTCGGACAGTGAAAAGCAGATCGCCCAGAAACTGCTGCCCGCCATCGAGGCCGGCCGCTACGACCCGCCCTGGGTGCGCGACCTGGCCCGCGACAGCGCCACCGGCGAGGAAACCGTGCGCCAGCTGCTGCGCAAGCTCGCACGCCAGGGCCTGCTCTTTCAGGTAACCAAAGACCTGTTCTACTCCGCAGCCCGCATGGACGAACTCGCGGCCCTGGTGCGCGAACTGGCCGCCTCCACCCCCAACGCCGAAGTCCAGGCCCACGCCTTCCGCGACGCCACCGGCCTGGGCCGCAAGCGCGCCATCCAGATCCTCGAATTCTTCGACCGCATCGGCTACACCCGCCGCCTGCGCGACGCCCACCTGCTGCGCCCCGATGTGCAGTGGACCACTGGCACCACAGCAAGAATTTGAGGCAAGGGGCCGCTACAATGGCGAGCTTTGCTTCGCCACGGCGCCAGCAACCGGCGCGGCCCAAGGCGAGAGACACCGAGCAAGGGCCGCCCCGCCGCAAGGGTGTCGTCCCCCTCCCCCGCGAAGCGGGTAGAGAGGGGGAAGCGGCGTAAGCCGCTCAGGGGGAGCTTCAAGCCAGAAGGAAAGCATACGCACCCGGTGGTGCGCCCGGGCTTCAAACCCGGTCAGGGGCGTCAGCCGCTCCTGGGTAGGTTCGACTCCTGCTGCTTTCCGCCAATCCCTGCGACGCTGCTTCCAGCCAGGTTCCCGCTATTGCAAGGGAACGACGATGGCCACGCGGCGGTTCTCCGCTGCATCGCTGGGCACGACGGGCATGGCGCGGCCCAGGCCCTTGACCTCGATATCCTGGCGCGCCAGGCCGGCTTCGGCCAGTACATCGGCCACGGCCTCTGCGCGGCGCAGCGACAGGCGCATGTTGTAGGCATCGCTGCCGCGATCGTCCGTATGGCCTTCCACGCGCAGCCGCTCGATGCCCACGCCCTTGAGGGCACGGCCCAGCTCCAGCACCTTGGTGCGCGCCTGGGCGCCGACTTCGGCCGAATCAAAGCCGAACAGCAGCTTGCCCGACATCTGCAGCTCCCAGCCCTGGTCTGCCTGCGCAAAACCCTGGCTGCGCAGCAGCAGCTGCTGCTGTTCGGTCAGCCCCGGCGCCTTGGCCGGCGCCTGCGGCACCGTCTGGCAACCTGCCAGCGCAAGGGCCAGCACTGCGGCCGCACCTGCGCCGCACATCCGGATCCAGCTCCGTCGTTTCAACATTTCATCCTCCTGTGATTCGTTCGGCCTGGCGCATGGCCTTGGCCTGGTACATGGCCTGGTCTGCATGGCGCATCAGCGTCTCCATGCTCTGGCCATGCTTGGGAAAAAGGGCGACGCCCGCGCTGACCGAAGGCTGCAGCACCACGCCGTCGCCAACGACCAGGGGCTCGCGCATGGCGGCCTCTATCTTGTCCTGCACCATCTGCGCGTCGCCGCCGCCGCCGATGGGATAGAGCAGGATGGCGAATTCGTCGCCACCCAGGCGGGCGACCAGGTCGGTCTCGCGCACCTGCGAGCGCAGCCGGGCCCCCACCGCCTTGAGCAGCACATCGCCCACGGCATGGCCGTAGGCATCGTTGACCTGCTTGAAGCGGTCGTTGTCCAGAAACAGCACGGCCAGTTTCTGTCCGCTCTCCGCCGCGTTGTCCAGCGCCTGCTGCAGTCGCTGCTCGAAATGCAGCCGGTTGGCCAGCCCCGTGAGGCTGTCGCGCGAAGCCTGGCGCTCCAGCGCCGAATTCTGCTGCTGCAGCCGCTCATGGCGCGTCTGCAGCTCGGACAGCAGGGCGTTGAAGTTGTCGCCCAACTCACGCAGCTCGGCAATGCGCGCCAGCGGCACGCGCTGGTCCATGGATCGGTCATGGCGCACGGCCCTGGCCACGCGCGCCAGCTGCTGCAGCGGCTCGGCAATGTCGCGCAGCATGCGGCGCGACTGGCGCAGGCCCACATAGCCGCTGACGCCCACGCACAGCACCAGCACGATGAAACCCGCGCCCAGGAAGCGGACCAGGCCCACGCCATCGCTGGCCAACTGCACACTGCCAACCAGCCTGCCGTCCTGGCGCACATCGGCCTCGGCGCGCGGCAGGCCAATGCCCACGGCCAGCAGCTCCCCGATGCTGGACAGCGCCGAGCCACCGTGGCCAGACCACTGCACGAACGGGCGGCCCTCGGCATCGAAGACCTCGGCATGGGCCACGCCTTCGCCACGCAGCAGCTGGTCCAGCACGCGAGCGGCCTCGTCGCGGTCACCGAAGACCAGTGATGCCTCGACCGTATAGGCCAGCGAACGGGCCACCAGATGCAGGTTGTTGGACAGGTACAGGCGCAGGGTGGCCACGCCGACGATGAGCAGCAGCGCCCCCGCCAGCGCGATGGCCACCGCCGCCATGCGCAGGTGCGCGCGGCGGATCACGTTGCGCAACGAGGCATTGCCGGACAGGGACAACTTCATGGCAAGGTCCTGTGGCGCGCCAGTTGCAGCACCTTGGGATTGACACGCAGGCCGCTGCGGGCCACGGAGTCGAGGCTGACCTCGAAGCCCGCGCCCTCGCCACGGCGGCGCAGGCAGAACATGGCGCCTATGCGGCACAGCTCGCCCCGCTCGCTGATGGTCAGCAGCGGCCGCCCGGCCAGCTGCTCCATGAGCTTGCGCCAGGCAGCCTCATCGAGCTGGCCGGCATAAATTCCCTCGCATTCGAGCAGGGCGCGCGCATCGACGGGCACCACGCGCCGCACTTCCAGCCGCTGGCTTCCCACGGTCTGGGGAGCGCCATTGAGCAGGTCGTCGGCATATTCGGTGGAGCCCACCACGCACAACCGCAGCACGGGGCTTTCCGTAGGCCAGCGCGTGTAACCCAGAATGCCTACGACGGTACGCGTCACCCCCAGCTCATGCTCATCGGCCGGTGGCTCTGCATGTGCCTGCCCCACCAGCCCCGCCTGCAAGGCCAGCAGACCCACGGCCAGCCAGGCCCGGGCAGACAGGCCTTTGATCCTGCAATCCATGCCCCACCTGCGGTATGTGTGATGTATGCGATGTGTGCGAGTTGCCAACCAGGGCTCCTTGAACGGAATATCCATGCATTGCGCCACGCTGGCGCATCGAAGCATTTTTTCACATATCGCCTCCATCGGGCCGCCGGGGCCTGTCACACCGGAGCGCCCATGACGGGCCAATGCGGCAACACATCAAAGTACAGAGGCAGGCAACCGGTAGTGATAGCCGTAGAGCGCCCGGAAGCCCAGGCTTTCATACAGCCCGCGCGCCACCATGTTGGGCGCACGCACCTGCAGTTCGGCCCATTGCGCACCCTGTGTCTGCCCCCAGTGCATCAGGCCATGCACCAGCGCCCGGCCCAGTCCCTGGCCGCGCAGCGCAGGCGTGATGACGATGTCATACAGACCCACGCAGCCGCGTTCCAGGACGGCCAGGCCAAACCCGACCACCTCGTCGGCCACCCCGCCGCCTACCTTCAGCGAAGCAAATGCGGCAGGCCAGACAATGGATTGCAGCATATGGTGGTGCGCCTGCCGGTGCAGCTGCGGCACGGCGCCGGCCTCGGCAAAGCCCTGCAGCCAGGCCGAGCCTGGCTGGGCTTGCATGGCAAGGGTACAGCCCTGGTCGTTCGCTGGCGGCGCCATGTCCGTCAATGCAGCACGCATCACCAGGGAAGGGTCGGCCAGCAGGTAGCCGGCCTGCGCCAGTTGCGCATCCGCCTCGGCACTTGCCAGGGGCGAGAGGCGAAAGATGGCAGGCAGGCCCTGGCGCTCGTAGAAGGCCTCGATCTGCGGCAGCAAGGCGCCAAGGCGGGCACCGGGCTGCTGGGCATTGGCCGAGTTGGCGCGCTTGGTATGGCCCTGCGCGGCGCGCAGCAGCCAGTCCCCGCAGAGCACGGTGCGCTGGGCCGGCCAGGCGTTGAAGCCGCGCTGCTCCACGCCGACCACGGTCCCGGCATCGCAGTGGGCAGGCACGGCCGCATGAGTGAAAGACTTGGACATGCCCGCTTGTACCATGGCCACCCGCCGTGCCCGCCCATAATATGGCGCGCCGCCGCGCTGGCGGCAGGCACTCTTTCCCACTACTGCGATCGCCGCCGATCGCCGGATTGCTCCATGACCACAGACACCTCCCAAGCTCCCCGACTCACCTCGCTGTCCCATGGCGGCGGCTGCGGCTGCAAGATCGCGCCGGGCCTGCTGGCGGAGCTGATAGGCAGGAGCGCGCTGCCCAAGCAGTTCTTCCCGGACCTGCTGGTGGGCACGGAGACCGCCGACGACGCCGCCGTCTACCGCATCAATGACGAGCAGGCCATCGTGGCGACCACGGACTTCTTCATGCCCATCGTGGACGACCCGTATGACTTCGGCCGCATCGCCGCGACGAATGCGCTGTCCGACATCTACGCCATGGGCGGCCAGCCTCTGATGGCCCTGGCCATCGTGGGCATGCCCATCAATGTGCTGCCGCACGACACCATTGCCAAGATCCTGGAAGGCGGCGAATCGGTCTGCCGCGATGCCGGTATTCCGCTGGCCGGGGGCCACTCCATCGATTCGGTCGAGCCCATCTACGGTCTGGTGGGCATAGGCATCGTCAACCCGCGCCAGATGAAGCGCAATGCCGATGCCCGGGCTGGCGATGTGCTGATCCTGGGCAAGCCGCTGGGCGTGGGCATTCTGTCGGCCGCACTCAAGAAGAACCTGCTGGACGAGGCCGGCTACCGCGCCATGGTGGAAGCAACCACCCTGCTCAACCGTCCCGGAACCGCCCTGGCAAGGATCGAGGGTGTGCATGCGTTGACCGATGTCACCGGCTTCGGCCTGCTGGGCCACGGCCTGGAGCTGGCACGCGGCGCGGGTCTCACGGCACGCATCGACAGCCGCAGCCTGCCCGTGCTGCCCACGGTGCAGGGCTTTGCCGAGCAGGGCGTCATCACGGGCGCCTCGGGCCGCAACTGGGCCTCGTATGGCGCGCAGGTTGCGCTGGGCGCCGGCATCACCGATGCGCAGCGCGCGCTGCTGACCGATCCGCAGACCTCGGGCGGCCTGCTCGTGTCCTGCGCGCCGGATGTTGCCGATCAGGTGCTTGCACTGTTTGCCGAGCAGGGCTTTGGCAGTGCCGCCATCGTCGGCCGCATGGAGGCGGGCGAGCCGCGCGTCATCGTGGACTGACGGCCGGCGCATTCCAAAAGCAACGGGGGCCGAGGCCCCCGTTGCTTTTTGCACTCCCGGTGAACCGCCAGCGAACCGGCGGCCCGTCACCGGGTCACAGGTTGCTTCACTCGCTCACGGTCTGCGTCTTGTAGGCCGGGCTGGCCTGGATGGCACTGTCGGTGAACGGCAGCTTGAGCCATTGGCGTGCGCCATAGGCCTTGGTGTAGTCCACGTAGTGGGCCGAGGCAGGGTCGTCCGACAACGAGAAGGTCAGGAAGGTATGGGCCTCCACACCGGCCGACGGGAAGCTAACCACCTGCATGTAGCTGTTGCCATGCGGCTGGCCATCCATGCTGTAGCCGCCCTGCTCTATCTTGTTTTCCGAGCAGGTGATGGTGAAGTAGCCCACCTCGCCGCAGCCGCCATACAGCGCGATCTTCTCGCCGCCGCGCTGCGAGAACAGCACGGTGCCGCGCGCCGCATCCATGGCAAAGCCGCTGGCCTGCACGGCCTTCACTGCTTCGGCGAACGCCTTTTGCAGCGCCGCCTTGGCGGCGGGCTTGATGCCACGCGGCGTGTTGACGGGGTCGGCCGCATCGAAGGGCACGGCATACAGGTCGGCCGATTTGATCTGGCTGGCCACGCGCTTCCAGAACTCATCCCAGACATGGGAGCCCCTGGATGCCGCCGTGCCCGTGCCGTCCCAAGCCTGCAGCGCCGTGCAGGCAGCGGAGACGTCCACCGTTTCACCAGCCGTGGACACGGGGCCTGGACAGACCTGGGCCAATGCCTCGTCCTTGAAACGCGCGCTGTAGACACGGCTGTCCAGCACCATCTGGCGAACGATGTCGCTGGTGGCCAGCTTGCCCGGATAGCCGTCCGTGCCCGCCAGCCGCTGCAGCGCCATGGTGTGGCCCATGCGCGTGCGCAGGCTCTGGGCCGACGAAGTGGAGCCGAAGATGGCCGGATAGCCGGTCAGCGGCGCCGAGGCATTGGACAGCCAGTAGCTGTCGTTCATATTGCCCACGTAGTCGCTGCGCAGCAGATTGGGCATACGCGCGGGGCCGATGGCGCCCGCCTGCACCGAATCCGCATCCGAACTCCAGTCGCACTGGCTGCTGCCGCCGGCCAGCACCGGCACCTGGGGCAGCGCCGCGTTGATTGCGGCCGAGGCGGGCGTGGCACAGGCCTGCAATTGCGCGGGCGGCACGTTGGGCACGGCGCCTATGTCGGCATACCAGACCTGGGCATTGCCGCGCCCTGCGGCCACGGTGTTGACCCAGGGAATGGCCGACTCCTCCTTCTGGATGCGGATGAACTCGTCCAGCGACCTGGCCTGGTTCCAGCGCAGCCAGTTGCGGAAGGTGCGGTAGTTGTAGGCGTTGATGTCGCGGATGGCGAACACGCTCTGCGTGGTCCAGCCCAGCGCCGGGTCCATGGCGCCGAGGTTGACCACCGGGCCGTGCACGGTCTTGTACAGCGTGCGCGTGACCTGGTCCTGCCCGCCGGAGGCATTGCGCACGCTCACGGTGATCTTGCTGGCCTGCATGGCCTCGGTCTTGCCGTCGCGCACATAGCGGGTCGGATCATTGGGCGCCAGCTGGTACATGAACAGGCCAAAGCGCCGCGCCGTGGACACGGTGTGGCTCCAGGCAACGTCGTTGTTGAAACCGATCAGCACCATCGGAATGCCCAGGAAGCTGGCGCCACTGACGTCGATCTCGCCGGGAATCGTGAGCTGCGATTGATAGAAGCGGTCCGGCCCCTTCCAGTACCAGTGCGGATTGCCGAACAGCACGCTGCTGCCGCCGCCCGTGGCCTGCTGGCCGAAGCCGTACATGTTGCTGCCTATGCCCGTGGTGCCGCCTACCTGCAATGATGGCGCCACCACCTGGCCCGGCTTGAGCGCGGCCAGCTGCGTCGCGGCCGACCGGGCCTTCGCCGGCTTGGCCGAGGCAGTTGCTGCCGCAGCCGCTGCAGGCGGCACGGCATTGGCGATCTGGGCCACGAAATTGCTGTAGCCGCCGGCCAGATTGGCCGTGTACATGCGCCGCCAGATGTCCTGCGCGGTGATGGCCTGCACCCAGGGCTGGCCCGCGCAGGCCGCATTGGTCTTGGCCCCGGCCGGGGTCTCGCGCACCACGCGGTTGTAGCCGGCCACGAAGCCATCGACCAGTTGCCTGAGCTTGTCCGGCTGGGCCTGGATCATGGCGGCCACGGCGTCATCGGAGACGACATGGCGGAAGAAGAAGTCCGAGTCGAGATTGCGTGGCCGGTCGATGGTGCTGTCGTAGACGGCCTGGGCATCGCCGCCAAGGTAGCGCGAGCGCTCCCCGCGGTACGTCAGGAAGGAGTCGGCCATGGTGCACAGGTTGTCCTGCGCCTGGGCATAGCCTGCGCCATAGCCCAGGCCCGTCCAGTCCTTGGCCTTGATGTGCGGAATGCCCATTTCCGTGCGGCGGATCTCCGCGCTGTACTTGCTGCTGGAGCCGTCGCCCGAACCGCCGCAGGCCGCCAAGGCGGCCAGGCAAATCAATGACAGGGGCTTCCATCCACTGCGAACCGCTGGGTACATGCTTTGTCTCCTGGTGTTATGCGTACACAAAGAAAGGCCCCTGTTTGTACGGGGGCCCGCAACAGCATAGGAGGGCCGCGAGGGACTGCCTACCCGGCAGTTTCACTAGCAGATGTCAGAGACGCGACAGTGGTTGCAAAGGTTGCAGCGCACCCGTCAGGCAGCGGATTCGCCCAGCTGGCTCAGGGCCGCCGTCGTGCGCCGGTCGATCTTGCGGCTGAGCACCACCGAGGTATAGGTCTGCTGAATGCCGTCGATCAGGCCGATGCGGTCCAGCAGCGCATCGAGCTTTTCATTGCTCTCGCAGCGCACGAACACCATGTAGTCGTACTGGCCGCTGACGGCAGAGACCTCCTCGACCTCGGTGAAGCGGTTGAGCGCCTGCATGACCAACGTGGCCGTCTTGGGCTGCACGCGGATGCCGCAATACGCCCGCACGGCAGACTGCTCCACGCGCGCGCCAAGGCGCACGCCGTAGCCGGCGATCACGCCCTCTTGCTCCAGCCTGGCAATGCGCGCCACCACCGTGGTGCGCGCCAGATTCATCTGCCGGGCCAGATGCGCGGTGGAGGCGCGCGCATTGGTCTGCAGCAGACGCAGCAGCTGGCGGTCGGTTTCATCAAGACGGTATTCCATGCGGTTCCCTGGATTTCAATGGCAAGCGCCCATGGAGGCCGCCCGGATGTGGTTCAACATTTCGGCAGAGATTTCTACCATTGTGGCGATTTTATGCGTCGCACATCGTCGCTTTATCAACAGGAGTCGCACTCTTCCTGGTACCACGGTGGCTGGACTGCCTGTCCAACCCTCGCCAAGCAGCAGCCACTCGAACCGGCACCACCAGCTCTTGGGATATTCATCAGAAACAAAAGTAACTAATTACAAATTTTTGGTGCAACAGAAAGCAGGGACCACACAGGGCCCTGACTGCGGAATCACATGAATCTTTAGCATGCACTCCATCTTTCCTTCGAAAAAGCTGCGCGGGGCGCGCCGCAGCCACTTGCGCAGTGCTGACCGGGCGCACCGTCGCCTGCGAAGCGCCTTCATCGCGTGCTGTATGCAAGATGGATCAGTACTTGCAAATACATGCATTTCCGCTAGATTGGCCCTGCAGGCGTAAATCTTGTGTACTCAAGTTACCCCCGCGCCTCTTGTCTGATCTGCCCCGAGGAGGATTTCCTGTTCCCGCTGCCCGCCGGGCCGCTCGTTCACCACCATGACAAGGGCATGGCCGCCATGCCCGACGAACGCGCGAAGAGCCCGGTGCCTCCATTTCGGTCTCCACAGGGGAGACATATGCCACATCGCGCCGTATCCGGAGATCCGTGGAGCCTTCCACAAGCTGCAACGCCCTGGCGGGACAGCTTTGTGCTGGGCGGGGTGCTGTTCCTGTGCTCGGCCGTGGCGCTGGGCCTGCGCTCTCCGGGACATCTATCGTCTCTGTGGCTGTCCAACGCCCTGCTGCTGGGCTGGATGCTTCGCAGCCCTGCCTACAGCCATAGACATGGCTGGACGGCCGCCGCCATTGCCATGGCGCTGGCCGAATGGCTTTCTGGCAGCCCGCTGGACCAGACCCTGTGGCTGACCTTTGCCGACCTGGCCGCCGTGGCCTGCGGCTGGGTGATGATGCGGCGCCTGCCGCAGCGGGTGCAGCAGATGCGCTCCCCTTCCTCGGTGCTGCATCTGGTGATGTGCAGTCTGCTGGTGAGCGTGGTCGGGGCCGTGCTGGGCTCGGCAGGCATGCACCATCTCATGCATTGGCCCTGGCAGCCCATGATGGCCATGTGGTTCAGCAGCGAGTTGATGCACATGACCCTGTTGCTGCCTGTGCTGCTGAGCCTTCCGGAAAAGCTGGAGCCGCTGTCCTGGCGCAACCAGCCAATCAAACAAACTGCGCAGGCCTTGCTGCCGCTGCTGGCCCTGGCGATTTCCGAAGCCATTGCCATCTACCTGGGCGGGCCAGGCGCGCTGTCGCTCACCATGCCGGCCATGCTGCTGTGCGCCATGCGCTACCGGCTGTTCGTGGTCGCCCTGCTCAATCTAGTGAGCTGTGCCATCAAGCTGGCCACGTTTTCCAATGTGTTGTTCAGCTCGCCCGGCACAGAGCTGGAGACCACGTTCTCCTTTCGCCTGGGCCTGGCCATGCTGTCGATTGGCCCGCTGGCCGTGGCCTGCACGCTCATGGCCTTCAAGGACATGCTCAGCAAACTTCGCCATGCGGTGAACCACGATGCGCTGACCGGACTGCTGGCACGCACCAGCTTTCTGGAGCGCGCACAGCGCACGCTCGAGCGCCTGCAGCGCGAGCGCCAGTCGGGCGCCATGCTGATGCTCGACCTGGACCACTTCAAGCACATCAACGACCGCCATGGCCATGCCGCTGGCGACCGGGTACTGCAGGAGATATCGGCCCGCCTGTCGCAGGCGCTGCGCCCGCATGAACTCATAGGCCGCCTGGGCGGCGAGGAGTTTGCGGTACTGCTGCCCGGTGCCGACTGCGTCACGGCCAGCGCCGTGGCCCAGCGGCTGTGCGAGGCCACGCGCGAAATTCGCATCGACATGAGCGATGGCGCAGCCATCTGCCCCACGCTGAGCATTGGCATAGGCTGCACGAACATGGCCTGCCCTCCGCTGGGTTTGAGTGCCTTGCTACGCATGGCCGATACGGCGCTGTACCAGGCCAAGGCCAGCGGCCGCGACCGCTACTTCGTGGCCGGAGAGCGGCCGGGCGAGACTGACGCACCGGCCTTCGCCTGCGAGCATCCGGGCGGCGCCAAGGCGGCCTGACCGCCCGGCCCGCCTTGGCGCCGCCCGCGCTCAGCGCAGGCGGCGCATGCCGCTTCCTGCGCTGCCTGCACTCGCCTCTTCGAGCTTGAAGCCCGCCACCGCCTGGGCCAGCTGCACGGCCTGTTGCTGCAGCGACTGCGCTGCGGCTGTGACCTCTTCCACCAGGGCGGCGTTCTGCTGCGTGACCTGGTCCATCTGGCCGATGGCGCTGCCCACCTCGGCAATGCCACGGCTTTGCTCCTGGCTGGCGTTGCTGATCTCGGCCACCAGCGTGCTGAGCTTGCGCACGCCGTCCACGGCCTGGTCGATGGTGGTGCCCGCATTGCGCACCAGGCGGCTGCCCGTGTCGATCTGGCCCACGGAATCATCGATGAGCGCCTTGATCTCCCTGGCTGCCGTGGCGCTGCGTTGCGCCAGCGTGCGCACCTCGCTGGCGACCACGGCAAAGCCCCGACCCTGCTCGCCGGCGCGCGCCGCTTCCACCGCCGCGTTCAGCGCGAGGATGTTGGTCTGGAAGGCAATGGAGTCGATCACGCCGATGATGCTTTCGATCTTGCGTGCCGAAGCCTCGATGCCCCCCATGGTCTGCACCACCTGGCCCACGGCCTCTCCGCCCTGCGTGGCGATCTGCGAGGCGCTGGTGGCCAGCTCGCTGGCCTGGCGGGCATTGGCCGCGTTCTGCTGCACGGTTGCCGTGATCTGCTCCATGGCGGCTGCCGTCTGCTCCAGCGAGCTGGCCTGCTGCTCGGTGCGTGACGACAGGTCCTGGTTGCCGCCCGCAATCTCTGCCGACGCCATGCGCACCGATTCCGACGACTCGCGAATGCGCAGCAGCACCGTGGCGATCTTGTCCACGAACTGGTTGAAGGACTGGCCGATCTGCGCCAGCTCATCCCGGCCGGCAGAGGTGAGGCGGCGGGTCAGATCACCCTCGCCCGAGGCGATGTCCTGCAGTGCATCGCGCGCCACGGCCAGTCGGTTGAGCATGCGGCGCAGCGCCACGGTCAGCAGCACCGCTGCGCCCAGCACGGACAGCACGGTGATGAGGGCGGCCACCTGCAGCAGCGCACGCACCGAATGCGTGGCCTGAGCGCGGTCGATCACCACGGCCAGCGTCCAGGGCGTGCCCTCGACCTTGGCGGCGTAGACCATCTGCGGCTCACCATCGAGCACCAGATCGGCGCGGCCGCCCTGCTCGGCCAGGCGCTTGATCAGCGCGGCATCGAGTTCAGGCGCAATCGCCGAAGCCGGCTTGAGCGCCAGCTCGGGCTTGGCGTAGGCCAGCAGGCGGCCTTCGCCATCAATCAGAAAGGCAAAGCTCTTTTCCTGGGGACGGATGGCGGCCACTTTCCTGGACATTGCGGCCAACCGCACATCAGTGCCGACAACGGCCGTGATGGCACCCGAGGCACCGACCGGATCGACAAAGCTGATGGTCAACTCGCCGGTGCTGGCATCGACATAGGCCGGCGTCACGCCCGGCCGGCCTTCGCGCACGGCCTGCTTGAACCAGTCGCGCTGGGTGCCGTCGTAGTTCGCCGGCATGGGATGGGTGAACACGGCGCGCTTGTCGGCATGGACGAAATAGGCGTCATCGAAGCCGCCAGCCTGCTGGCCTGCAAGCAGGAAAGGGATGGGGTCCGGCTGTTCCACCGCCTTCTTCAGTGAGCCGGTGATGCGCTGCTTGTCCTGAACCCAATCGGTCAGCGTGGATGCATGGGCCTGCGTGAGCTGGCCGATGTTTTCGTCGATATCGGACAGCGTGCTGCCGCGCGCCGTCCAGAAGGTGGCCATGGACAGCGCGAACAGCGCGGCCACGGTGATTGCTACGCAGATGAGGATCAGGCGGGCACGAAGTGTTTGAAACATGATGCGTAGTGAAGGCAAAACGAGGGCTGTGAATGCCCACCGAGCCTATCCGAGACGCATCGGCCGCCAGAGCTCGAAGAGTGCGTACTTGCCCTTGTAATTGCCCGCTTCTCCCGGTGAAGAAGCCCGCTGGCTAGTGCCTTCGTGCAGGCACTGCATTGCTGGCAGCGCCACCCAAGCCGCAACCGTAAGCTTTTTGCAAGAACTGGTCACAAGCTTGAAAGATGCGTGCTATAGTGTCAATTTGTAACACAGATATTGTCCGCCCTGCCTGCTGGACTTCTCTGTCGCAAACGCCAGAGCCTTGCTTCCAGGACCCTGCCGTTTGCGCCGCGCACCCTGTGTTTTTCCCTCCCTCATATTTTTGGGGTGC
Organism: Delftia sp. UME58; assembly: GCF_014170385.1. Taxonomy (NCBI): domain Bacteria; kingdom Pseudomonadati; phylum Pseudomonadota; class Betaproteobacteria; order Burkholderiales; family Comamonadaceae; genus Delftia; species Delftia sp. UME58. The sequence goes on along the minus strand of NZ_LZZV01000013.1, from coordinate 1,430 downwards.
ACCACGCGGCCTTTTCTTCCCCTGCATGGACCGCCATTGATCGAGAGCGGCCCCCCACCGGGGGCCGGCAGGGAGCCGGACAAGAAAGTGTTTCACCTTGATACAAAAATGCCGATAAGAAGGCAGATCTGTCACTCAAGGGAAGAGAAACATGAAGCGATGCATCATCAAAGTGGCCGGCGCCTGCTACACAGCCCTGTTCCCCAGCACCTGCGCCGCTGTGGCAGACGCGATGGCCCGGTTTCCATACGCCACAAAAATCAGCGTCCGACTCGCCTAGACTCAGGCAAGATGGGAACCTGTTCTCAAACAGGTTTCAGGCAATACGCCTGTCGTCGTCCGGGTGTTGCGCGGCAGTGTAGGCTCACTTTGCCAAAAGTCTCGTAAGATTCCTTTATATTGGCAGATCAACATCCATTGATATACATGACTACCGACTACAAGACACTGCTGCAGCAGAAAGCCCATCTCGAAGCCCAGATCGCCGAAGTGCTCAAGACCGAGAAGTCCGGAGCCGTTGCCCAGGTGCGCACCATCATTGACCAGTACGGATTGACCGAGGCCGACGTCTTCCCTTCGTCCAAAGCCAAGGCTGGTGGCGGTTTCCGCGTGGTAGGCATCCCCAAGTACCGCGACCCGGCCACGGGCGCGACCTGGACCGGCCGTGGCAAGCAGCCCCGCTGGATCGAAGGCAAGGACCGCACTCCCTTCGCCATATGATGTCCGGCGCAACCCGCCCCCTGGCAGCCACCAAGCCGCGACAGAGCCCGCCAAGTGCGGGCTTTTTGCCGCCAGGAGTAACGGGTTAACCCTATTGCTCAGAAGTTACAAATTCTTCAATGTAGTGCTGATGCGTAAGCCGACGGGTGCCGGCATGTTTCGGTACCCGAGCAATCACAACAAGGGAAACGGCAGGTATCACACAGGGAACCGTCCTACAACCCTGCTCTCCAAAATCATGTCAGCCACGCCTTTGCGGCAAGCGCAGGCCATGTGGATGCAACCACGCAGCAGCAAAGTCCAGGTGGCCACTGGAGCGATCCGCAGACACCACGAACCATTTTCCAGCCGGGCCAGGGAGACTATCTCCTCCCTCCCCTCTCACTGACTTACCCTGGCAGGCCCGCAAGGGCACCGGCTTTTTTCTTCAAGGACCGCCCTCGGGCGGTCCTTTTTTCTGCGTGTGACCCGTCCTGACCTGGGTTGACACCTTTTCCTCTCAGAAAAGGCAAGTCAATGGAATCAAGGGTCAAACGCACGCAGCGGGACTACACGCTGGCTTTTAAGCTGTCGGTGGTCGATCAGGTGGAAAAAGGCGATCTCACGTACAAACAGGCCCAGGAGCGCTACGGCATCCAGGGCCGTTCGACCGTGTTGGTGTGGCTGCGCAAGCATGGTCGCCAAAACTGGAGTTCGGCATCATCCGGGCT